>NZ_JBQSWB010000004.1:0-287708 GCF_052446295.1 Brachybacterium sp. AOP43-C2-M15 | reverse complement strand
GGGGGGGGGGGGGTGCCTTTTGGGGCCCCGCCCCCACCTCTCGTGTCCGGGCACGGCCCCGGGGCGCTCAGCCCTCGCGATGCTCGCGGTAGTAGCGGATCAGGCCCTCGGTCGAGGCGTCCTCGGCCGCGATCTTCTCCGTGTCCCCGGCGACGGCGCCCGCGAGGTCGTTCGCGAGCTGCTTGCCGAGCTCCACGCCCCACTGGTCGAAGGAGTTGATGCCCCACACGGTGCCCTGCACGAAGGTGATGTGCTCGTACAGCGCGATCAGCTGGCCCAGCACGGAGGCGGTGAGCTTCGGGGCCATGATCGAGGTGGTGGGGCGGTCGCCCGAGAACTCGCGGGCGGCGACCAGGGAGCCCTCGGTGCCCTCGGCCCGGACCTCCTCGGCGGTCTTGCCGAAGGCGAGCGCCTTGGTCTGGGCGAAGAAGTTCGCCAGGAACAGCTCGTGGACGTCCTGCTCGCCGTCGACGAGGGCGTGGTTCGGGGTGGCGAAGGCGATGAAGTCCGCCGGGATCACCCGCGTGCCCTGGTGGATCAGCTGGTAGAAGGCGTGCTGGCCGTTGGTGCCGGGCTCGCCCCAGAACACCTCGCCGGTCTCGGTGGTGGCGAGGGAGCCGTCCCAGCGCACGGCCTTGCCGTTGGACTCCATGGTGAGCTGCTGGAGGTAGGCGGGGAAGCGGTGCAGGTACTGGGAGTAGGGGAGCACGGCGTGGGTCTCCGCCTCCAGGAAGTTCACGTTCCACACGTTCAGCAGCCCCATCAGCAGCGGCACGTTCTGCTCCGCGGGGGCGGTGCGGAAGTGCTCGTCCATCGTGTGGAAGCCCTCGAGCAGCTCCTCGAAGGCGTCCGGTCCGAGCACGGTGGCGAGCACGGTGCCGATCGCGGAGTCCACCGAGTAGCGCCCGCCCACCCAGTTCCAGAACCCGAAGGCGTTCGCGGGGTCGATGCCGAACTCCTCGACCTTGTCCAGCGCCGTGGAGACGGCCACGAAGTGCTTCGCGACGGCTTCCCTCTCCTGCTCCGCCGTGAGTCCCGCGTTCTCCCGCAGCGACTCCAGCAGCCACTGGCGCACCAGGCGGGCGTTGGTGAGGGTCTCCAGCGTGGTGAAGGTCTTCGACGCGACGATGACCAGAGTGGTCTCGGGATCGAGGTCCTTCGTGGTGGCGTAGGCGTCGGTGGGGTCGATGTTCGAGAGGAAGCGCGCCTCGAGGCCGTCCTGGGCGAGGGGCCGCAGCGCCTCGTAGACCATCACCGGGCCGAGGTCGCTGCCGCCGATGCCGATGTTCACGACCGTCTCGATCCGCTTGCCGGTCACGCCGGTCCAGGCGCCGGAGCGCACCTTCTGCGCGAACTCGTAGACGCGGTGCAGCGTGCCGCGCACGTCCTCGTCGATGTTCTGGCCGTCGACCTCGAGGGAGGGGGAGGAGCCCGACGGGCGGCGCAGCGCGGTGTGCAGCACCGCGCGGTCCTCGGTGGTGTTGATGTGCTCGCCCGCGAACATCGCCGCGCGCCGCTCCTCGACGCCGACCTCGCGGGCCAGCTGCAGCAGCAGGTCCACGGTCTCGGGGACGACGAGGTTCTTGGAGAGGTCGACATGGAGGTCCGCGGCGTCGTGGGTGAAGCGCGCGGCGCGGCCGGGGTCGGTGTCGAACCATTCGCGCAGCGAGCCCTCGAGGGCGAGGTAGTGCGCCTCGAGCTCGGCCCAGGCGTCGGTCGAGGCGGGATCGATGGGTGCGGAGGAAGAGGTGGGAGCAGTCATACGGCCATTGAACACCGCTGAGGAGACCGTGTGGGTCGCCTATCGTCCGTTCCCCGCGGCGCGTGCCCCGATCTGCTCGCGGAGTGGACTACAGTTGACGGCCGTCGGCCCTTGGGCGCCGATCTCAAGGACGACCGCCCTCTCTTCCAGGAGTTCCCATGGCTTTCTCGCGACGATCACTGATGCTCGGCACCGCGGCAGGTGGTACCGCTTTGACGCTGGCGGCCTGCGGAGGCGGTGACGGGGGCGAGAGCGGCGAGGACGGCGGTGCCGGCGGTGACGCCATCCTGATGTACGGTGCCGAGCCGCAGAACCCGCTGCACCCGACCAACACCAATGAGGTCAACGGCGGCCGCATCCTGCAGAACCTGTTCTCCGGCCTGATCTCCTACGCCGCGGACGGGTCCGCCGTCAACGAGGTCGCCGAGTCGATCGAGACCGAGGACAGCCAGCACTACACGGTGACCCTGGCCGAGGGATGGACCTTCCACAACGGGGACCCGGTCACCGCGCAGAGCTTCGTCGATGCCTGGAACTACGGGGCCAACGGCGCGAACGGCCAGTACGCCTCGTCATTCTTCGAGACCGTCGAGGGGTACGCGGACATCTCCGGCGCCGATGCCGATCCCGAGGCCACGCTGACCGGTCTCGAGGTCACGGGAGATCTCTCCTTCACCATCGCGCTGACCTCCCCGCAGTCGGACTTCCCGATCCGGCTCGGCTACACCGCCTTCTCCCCGCTGCCCCAGGCCTTCTTCGACGATCCCGAGGGCTTCGGCGAGGAGCCCATCGGCAACGGACCGTACCGACTCGTGGCCTGGAGCCACAACCAGAACTGCGAGCTGGAGGCGAACCCCGACTATCCGGGTCCGCGCAAGCCCGCCAACAGCGGCCTGGACTTCATCTTCTACCAGGACCAGGAGACCGCCTACAACGATCTCCTCTCAGGCGGCGTCGACGTCATCGACTACATGGCGCCCAGCGCGCTGGGCTCCTTCGAGGACGAGCTGGGGGAGCGGGCCATCAACCAGCCCGCGGCCGGGGACTGGACCTTCACGATCCACATGGATGATCCGGACTTCACCGGGGAGGCGGGCCGGCTTCGTCGGCAGGCGATCTCCATGGCGATCGACCGCCAGCAGATCTCCGACGCCATCTACGCCGGCACCCGCGAGCCGGCGACGGACTTCACGACCCCCTCGGTCAACGGCTTCTCCGACGATATCCCCGGCGGCGAGGTGCTCACGTTCGACGAGGAGCGGGCCAAGGAGCTGTGGGCCGAGGCCGAGGAGATGGAGCCCTTCACGGGTCCGTTCACGCTCGCCTACAACGCGGACGGCGGACACCAGGACTGGGTCGACGCGGTGTGCAACTCCCTGCGCAATGTCCTGGGCATCGAGGCCTCGGGCAACTCCTACCCCGATCTCAAGTCGCTCCGCGACGAGGTGACCGCGCGGACGATCACCGGAGCCTTCCGCACCGGCTGGCAGGCGGACTATCCCTCGATGTACAACTTCCTCACCGCGCTGTTCTCCTCGGCCGCGGCCGAGGGGCGCGGGTCGAACGACGGCGACTACATGAACCCCGAGTTCGATGACCTGCTGCAGCAGGGACTCTCCACCACCGACGAGGAGGAGTCCTACTCCTTGGCGCGCCAGGCGCAGGAGCTCCTGATGCATGACCTGCCGGCCATCCCGTTGTGGTTCGACAACGCCGCAGGCGGATACGCGGAGACCGTGGAGAACGTCGAGTTCGCCTGGGACGGTCAGCCGGTCTGGCACCAGATCACCAAGGTCTGAGGCGGCGGGACGGGCAGGGGGCGCCACCCAGGCGCTCCCTGCCCGTCGCTGCTGCCCCGGCCCGGTGCCGGCTCCCCCTGATCCGACCAGACCCCACGATGAGAGGTCGACCATGACCTGGTACGTGCTGCGTCGTGTGCTGCAGATGATCCCCGTCTTCTTCGGCGCGACGTTCCTCGTGTACTTCCTGGTGTTCTTCATGCCGGGTGACCCGCTGTCCGCGCTGGGCGGAGACAGGCCGCTCCCGGAAGCCGCGCAGATGCGCATCCGCGAGGAGTTCCACCTCGACGAGCCGTTCCTGGTGCAGTACTTCCTGTACCTGCTGAGCATCTTCCAGGGGGACCTGGGATCCACTTTCCGCGGCCAGCCGATCGCCGCCCAGCTCGCCGACGCCTTCCCGATCACCCTGAGGCTGGCGATCATCGCGATCCTCTTCGAGTCGTTCTTCGGCATCGTCGCGGGCTTGATCTCCGGACTGCGCAAGGGCGCATGGATCGACACCACCTTCTTGATGCTGTCCCTCCTGGTCATCGCCGTCCCGACCTTCGTCCTCGGCTTCGTGGCGCAGTTCGTGCTCGGAGTGCAGCTGCAGGTGATGCCCGTCAACGTCGGCCGGGACCCGAGCTGGACGAACCTCTTGGTGCCCGGGATGGTTCTGGGTGCGGTCTCTTTCGCCTACGTGCTCCGGCTGACCCGAACGCAGGTCGCCGAGGTCGCCGGACAGGACCACGTGCGCACCGCGACCGCCAAGGGTCTGACCCGGCGCCGAGTGATCGGCGCCCACGTGCTGCGCAACTCTCTGATCCCCGTGGTGACCTACATCGGCATCGACCTGGGGATGCTGATGGGCGGGGCGATCGTCACCGAGTCCATCTTCAACATCCCCGGGATCGGCTTCCACCTCTGGGACGCCATCCGCACCGGCGAGAGCACCAAGGTGGTCACCATCGTGACCCTGCTCGTCGCGGTGTTCGTGGTCGCGAACCTGATCGTCGACATCGTGTACGCCCTTCTCGATCCGAGGATCCGCTATGACTCCAAGGCCTGAGACCCTGCCCGGTCAGGACCATTTCGTCGCCCCCGCCGAAGAGGTGACCCTCAAGGCCGTCGACGCCGTCGACACCGAGAGGGAACCGCGCTCGCTGTGGGGCGAAGCCTGGCACTCGCTGATCCGGAACCCGGTCTTCCTCGTCTCCGGGATGCTGATCGTCTTCATCCTGATCGTCACTCTGCTGCCCACCCTGTTCACGAGCCAGGATCCGCGCTACTGCGTGCTGGCCAACAGCTACGGTGGCCCGCAGCCGGGTCACCCGTTCGGCTTCGACAAGCAGGGCTGCGACGTCTACGCGAGGGTGATCTACGGTGCGCGGGCCTCCGTCAGCGTCGGTGTGCTCACCACACTGGGCGTCGTGATCCTCGGGGGCATGATCGGAGCGATCGCCGGATTCTTCGGCGGCTGGTTCGATGCGGTGCTCTCCCGCTTCACGGACATCTTCTTCGCCGTCCCGCTGGTCCTCGGCGCCATCGTGATCATGCAGCTGTTCAAACAGCATGCCGGCGTGATGCTGCTGGTCGCGGTGATGGTCGTCTTCGGCTGGACCGCGATCGCCAGGATCGCCCGGTCCTCGGTGATGAGCGTGAAGAACGCCGAGTTCGTCACCGCCGCCACCGCACTCGGCGCCGGGAGGTTCACGAATCTCCTGCGGCACATCCTGCCCAATGCGGTCGCTCCCGTGATCGTCACGGCGACCGTGAACCTCGGCGTCTACATCGTGGTGGAGGCGACGCTGTCCTTCCTCGGCGTAGGCCTGCCCGACTCGTCCGTCTCCTGGGGCATGGACATCTCGAAGGCGCAGTCCTCGCTGCGCGACCGTCCCACCCTCCTGTTCTACCCGGCCGGCGCGCTCGCGATCACGGTGCTGAGCTTCATCATGATGGGCGATGCGGTCCGGGATGTCCTCGACCCGAAGGCGAAGAAGCGATGAACCGGACCGCGGACACCGAGCGGCGGCAGACCCGGAACGGGCAGCCGCTGCTGGACATCCAAGACCTCGACGTCACCTTCCGCACCTCCACCGGAAGCGTGCCCGCAGTGCGCGGCGCGAACCTGACCGTCCACCCCGGACAGACCGTCGCGATCGTCGGCGAGTCCGGCTCGGGCAAGTCCACGACGGCGATGGCCGTCTCCCAGTTGCTGCCGCGCAACGGGGCGATCACCGGCGGGCGGATCGACTTCCAGGGGCAGGACATCTCCCGTTCCACGCGCAGGCAGATCCTCGCGCTGCGCGGCAGCGAGATCGGGCTGGTCCCGCAGGACCCGATGAGCAACCTGAACCCGCTGTGGCGCGTCGGGTTCCAGATCAAGGAGACGCTGGTCGCCAACGGCGTCGCCACCGGCAAGGAGGCCGATGCCCGGGTGGTGGAGCTGCTCGCCGAAGCCGGGCTGCCCGATCCCGAGCGACGTGCGGAGCAGTACCCGCACGAGTTCTCGGGCGGCATGCGACAGCGCGCGCTGATCGCGATGGGTCTCGCGGCCCGCCCGTCCCTCCTGATCGCCGACGAGCCGACCAGTGCTCTCGACGTGACGGTGCAGCGACAGATCCTCGACCATCTCGACGGCCTGACCGACACCCTCGGTGCCGCGGTGCTCCTGATCACCCACGATCTGGGGCTCGCCGCCGAGCGCGCCCAGCATCTGGTCGTGATGTACCGCGGCCACGTGGTCGAGTCGGGACCTGCCCGCGAGCTGCTGCAGCATCCTCGCCATCCGTATACGCAGCGGCTGATCGCGGCGGCCCCCTCACTCGCGAGCCGTCGGCTGGTCTCCGCCTCGGAGCGGGCAGAGGTGCGGCGCGAGGCCGTCGAGGCCGCGAGACGGCACGCCGGGGCGGGGGAGGTCGAGGAGCGGCCGGCGTCTGAGAGTCCGGCGGAGCGCACGGGCGCCGGCAAGCACCCCCGCGGCGGCACTGCTGCGCCGTCCCCGGTCCACGACGACGGTGACGCGATCATCGCGGTCGACGATCTCACCAAGGTCTTCCCGCTCCGCGGGCATGCCCCATGGGTGAGGCCCACACCGTTCACCGCCGTCGACGGCGTCTCCTTCCGGCTGCGCCGGGGGACGACCACGGCGATCGTGGGGGAATCCGGCTCGGGCAAGTCGACCGTCGCGCAGATGGTGCTGAAGCTGCTTACCCCGACGTCGGGGCAGGTCCGCTTCGAGGGGCGAGATCTGGCCGGGATGTCGCGCCAGGAGCTCTTCTCGCTGCGACGGCGCGTCCAGCCGATCTTCCAGAACCCGTACGGGACCATCGATCCCACGTACTCGATCTACCGAACCGTCGAGGAACCGCTGCGGCTCCATCGGATCGGCAGCCGCAAGCAGCGCATCGCCCGGGTGCGCGACCTGCTCGACAAGGTGGCACTGCCCACCGGAGTGATGGACCGATACCCCAATGAGCTCTCCGGCGGGCAGCGGCAGCGCGTCGCCATCGCCCGTGCGCTCGCACTCGAGCCCGAGGTGGTCATCTGCGACGAGGCCGTCTCCGCGCTCGACGTGCTCGTGCAGGCCCAGGTGCTCGAGCTGCTCAACGATCTGCAAGGGGAGATGGGGCTGTCCTACCTGTTCATCACCCATGACCTCGCCGTCGTGCGCCAGATCGCCGACGACGTTCTGGTGATGGAGCACGGCAGGGTCGTGGAGCAGGCCCCCACCGAGAAGGTCTTCACGGATCCGCAGGAGGAGTACACCCGTCGTCTGCTGGACGCGATCCCTGGGCGCACCATCGAGCTGGCGGGCTCCGACGCCCTGGGCGCCCTCGAGGAGGCGCACGCCCCCACCACGCTCGCCGAGGACCGTTCGGAGGAGGAGTCGCCAGAAGCACGGCGGCCCACCGGAGACGACGACCGGCCGTCCGCGCGGGGCGGTGCGGTCTGACGAGCTCGGCTCGGACGGGGGAGCCATCCGTGCCTCGGCCGCTCCTGAGCGCGTCGAAGGTCTCATCGCGTGACCGGTGGCAGGACGCCGCACGGCGGATAGACTCGCCAAGGCCCTGGAGCGGGTCGCACGCGCCGTGCGACCGGGCGCTGCACGGTCCTCGACCCTTCTCGCACCCTGAAACGAGCACCTGCGTATGACCATCCAGCACCGCACCGATCTGCGAAACGTCGCCATCGTCGCCCACGTCGACCACGGCAAGACCACCCTGGTCGACGCCATGCTCACCCAGGGCGGGGCCTTCGGCGACCGCGACAAGCATGACGAGCGGGCGATGGACTCCGGCGAGCTGGAGCGCGAGAAGGGCATCACGATCCTCGCCAAGAACACGGCGATCCGCTACGTCGGCCCGTCGGCCGCGGAGGTCGGCGAGCCCGACGGCATCACCATCAACGTCATCGACACCCCCGGCCACGCCGACTTCGGCGGCGAGGTCGAGCGCGGGCTGTCCATGGTCGACGGCGTCGTGCTGCTGGTGGACTCCTCCGAGGGGCCGCTCCCGCAGACCCGCTTCGTGCTGCGCAAGGCGCTCGCCGCGAAGCTGCCGGTCATCCTCGTGGTCAACAAGGTCGACCGCCCCGACGCCCGCATCGAGGAGGTCGTCGGCGAGGCCACCGACCTCCTGCTGGGCCTTGCCTCGGACCTCTCCGAGGAGATGGACGACATCGACCTCGACGCCGTGCTCGACGTCCCGGTCGTCTACGCCTCCGGCAAGGCCGGCCGCGCCTCGACCACCCAGCCGGCCGACGGCACCCTCCCCGAGGAGGAGACCGTCGAGCCGCTGTTCAGGACCATCCTGGAGTCGATCCCCGCACCGAGCTACGACGACGAGGTGCCGCTGCAGGCCCACGTCACCAACCTCGACGCCTCTCCGTTCCTGGGCCGCCTCGCGCTGCTGCGGATCAAGAACGGCGAGCTGTCCAAGGGGCAGCAGGTCGCCTGGTGCACCCAGGACGGCACCGTCAAGCAGGTCAAGATCACCGAGCTGCTGGAGACCAAGGGCCTCTCGCGCGAGCCGATGACCCGCGCCGCCCGCCCCGGTGACATCGTCGCCGTGGCCGGCATCCCGGAGATCATGATCGGCGAGACCCTCGCCGACCTCGCCGATCCCCGTCCGCTGCCGCTGATCGCGATCGACGACCCCGCGATCTCGATGACCATCGGCATCAACACCTCCCCGCTGGCCGGCAAGAACGGCAAGGGGCACAAGCTCACCGCCCGCCAGGTCAAGGACCGCCTCGACCAGGAGCTGGTCGGCAACGTGTCCCTCAAGGTGCTGCCCACCGAGCGCCCCGACGCCTGGGAGGTGCAGGGCCGCGGCGAGCTGGCGCTGTCGATCCTGGTCGAGCAGATGCGCCGCGAGGGCTTCGAGCTCACCGTGGGCAAGCCCAAGGTGCTCACCCGCGAGATCGACGGCAAGGTCCACGAGCCCGTCGAGCGCATGACCGTGGACGTCCCGGAGGAGTACCTCGGGACCGTCACCCAGCTGATGGCCTCCCGCAAGGGCCGCATGGAGACGATGAGCAACCACGGCTCCGGCTGGGTGCGCATGGAGTTCGTGGTGCCCGCCCGCGGCCTCATCGGTTTCCGCACCCGCTTCATGACCGAGACCCGCGGCAACGGGATCGCCTCCTCCTACGCCGACGGCTTCGAGCCGTGGATGGGGAACATCGAGTTCCGCGCCACCGGCTCCCTGATCGCCGACCGCGCCGGGAGCGTCACGCCGTTCGCGATGATCAACCTCCAGGAGCGCGGCTCCTTCTTCGTCGAGCCCACCTCCGAGGTGTACGCCGGCCAGATCGTCGGGGAGAACTCCCGCAACGACGACATGGACGTGAACATCACCAAGGAGAAGAAGCTGACGAACATGCGCGCGGCCTCCTCCGAGTCCTTCGAGAACCTGGTGCCGCCGCGCCGCCTCACCCTCGAGGAGTCCCTCGAGTTCAGCAACGAGGACGAGTGCGTCGAGGTCACCCCGGAGGTCGTCCGGATCCGCAAGGTGATCCTCGACGCGAACGAGCGTCGTCGTGCCCACTCGAAGGCCAAGTCCGGGAAGTGATGCGGTGACCACCCCGCACGTGCCGCCCACCCCGCGGTCGCCCGCGGCGGCCCCGTCGGGGCAGCCGTCGCGGACGGTCGGCGACGAGTCGATCGGCTCGCGGCTCTCCCAGGCGGCCATGGCGGTCGTGCTCGCGGTCATCTCGGTGATGCTGCTGCTGACCACGCATCGCCTCGAGGCCGGACTGCTCGGGGTCGACCTGCCGGTCGGGCTCCTGTTCGGCGCGGCCCTCCAGGTGGTCATCTGCCTGTTCCTGTGGGCCGCGACCGGGTCCCGCTTCCCGCTGCTGGTGCTGGGCTGCCTCTGGGGTGTGCTGGCCGTGCCCTTCCTGGGGGAGGGGGTCGGCGGCGGGGTGCTTCTCCCCGCGGCGCTCGGCGACCAGGTCCAGTACTCCGGGTGGATCGTGCAGGGCATCGGGCTGGTCGTCCCCTTCGCGGCCGCGGCCGCGATCACCCTCGCCCGTCGGCGCCGGACCCGGACGCGCTGAGCCCATGGCACTCCCACCGCGCTCCGACTGGGCGACGATCCCCAACCTCGTCACCCTGCTGCGCTTCCTGCTCCTGGGCCCGGTGTGCGTGCTGCTGCTGGACGGGCCGGACACGCTCGCCGTCGTGCTGCTGCTGGTGTGGGCCCTGACCGACTGGGTGGACGGGCTGCTGGCGCGGCTGCTGGACCAGGCCAGCCGCACGGGCGCCGTCATCGACCCGATCGCGGACAGGATCGGTCTGGCGGCGATCGTGCTGAGCCTCGCGGTCGCGGGCCTGGTCCCCTGGGCGGCGCTGGCGATCATCGTGCTCGCCGATCTCGCGATGGCGGTGCTGGCCACGTCGGCGGCGCTGGGCGGTCGGATCTCGGTCTCGTGGCTCGGCAAGGTCCGCACCTTCGTGCTGATGAGCGCGGTGTTCCTGCTGGTCGCCGCGGCGGCCTGGGCGCCCGCCCTGGTGCCCGCGGCGCAGGTGCTGTTCTGGATCGGGGTCGTGCTGCACGCGGTCTCGGGGATCGACTACGTCCTCAGGGCGCGGTGGGCCCCTGCCGCCGCACCGGCGGGGGCGGGACCTCCTTCGCGGCGATGACGAGCGCCCGCGGCACCCGCACCTGACCCCGGCGGGTCATCACCCGCACCGTGCGCTCGTCCGCCTCGAGGATCGTGCCCAGGGCATCGGTCATCGTCTCGCCGTGCGGGGAGCGCTCGCGGTCGATCGCGTAGCGCAGCACGACCCGGCGCCCCGCCTGGAGGAAGGGCGCCCAGCCGGCGCGGACCCGATGGTCGTCGTGCACAGTCATCGCCCGAGGCTATCCCTCCGTGCCCCGGCACGCCTCCCGCGGAGATCTGTGCATCCCGTCACCTCCGCCGCCACCGGCCCCGCGCAGGGGTCCGTGCAGGGGTCGGGATGAGATGATGGGGGCCGTCTCCGACGGAAGGAAGCCGCTCATGACGTACGTCATCGCCCTGCCCTGCGTCGACGTCAAGGACCGCGCCTGCGTCGACGAGTGCCCCGTGGACTGCATCTACGAGGGCAGCCGCATGCTGTACATCCAGCCGGACGAGTGCGTGGACTGCGGGGCCTGCGAACCCGTCTGCCCCGTCGAGGCGATCTACTACGAGGACGACACCCCCGATCAGTGGGCCGATTACTACAAGGCCAACGTCGAGTTCTTCGACGATCTCGGCGCCCCCGGCGGCGCGGCGAAGATGGGCGTGATCGACAAGGACCACCCGCTGGTGGCCGCCCTGCCCCCGCAGCCGAACCCCCTGGACTGATCCGTGACCACCGCACGCCGCGGGCTCGCCGCCCGCCTGCCCGCCTTCCCCTGGGACACGATCGCCCCCGCGAAGCAGCGCGCCGCCGCCCACCGGGACGGCATCGTCGACCTCTCCGTCGGGACCCCCGTCGACCCGACGCCCGCCACCGTGCGGGAGGCGCTGGCCGCCGCGAGCGACAGCCCCGGCTACCCGACCACGATCGGCACCCCTGCCCTGCGCGAGGCCCTGGTCGACTTCACCCGTCGCCACCGCGGCGCGCCCGCCGTGCTCGACGCCGACGGGGCGCTGCCCACGGTCGGCTCCAAGGAGCTCGTCGCCCACCTGCCCTTCCAGCTCGGCATCGGGCCGGGCGAGGCGGTCGCGTTCCCCCACATCGCCTACCCCACCTACGACATCGGGGCCCGTCTCGTCGGCGCCGAGCCGATGCCGCTGGACATGGCGGCGCTGGCCGCCCACGGCGATGCTGCGCTGCCCGATCCCTCGGCCGCCGCGCGGATCTCCCTGCTGTGGCTGAACTCCCCGTCGAACCCCACCGGTGCGGTGCTCGATGCCGCGCAGCTGGCTGCGATCGTCCGCTGGGCCCGCGGGCACGGGATCGTCGTCGCCTCCGACGAGTGCTACGCCCTGCTGCCGTGGACCGTGGACGAGGTCCCCTCGGTGCTGGACCCCCGCGTGGCCGGCGACTCGCTCGAGGGCCTGCTGTGCGTGTACTCGCTGTCCAAGCAGTCCAACCTCGCCGGCTATCGCGCCGCCTTCGTGGCCGGCGACCCGGCGCTGGTGGGCGAGCTGACCGCGGTGCGCAAGCAGGCGGGGATGATGCTGCCCGGTCCGCTCCAGGCCGCGATGACCGCCGCTCTCGGCGACGACGAGGCGCCCGCCGCGCAGCGTGAGATCTATCGCGCCCGCCGGGCCGTGCTCGAGCCCGCGCTGCGCGCCGCCGGCGGGACGATCCAGGACTCCCAGGCGGGGCTGTACCTGTGGACCACCTTCGGCGAGCCCTCGATGACCACCGTCGATCGTCTCGCCGAGGCCGGCGTCCTGGTGGCCCCCGGGATGTTCTATGGTGACGGGGGCGGGGCGCACGTCCGGGTCGCCCTCACCGCGACCGACGAGCGCATCGACACCGCCGCCCGGCGTCTCCGGCGCCTCTAGACCACCCGGCGCCCCGCGCCTCCCGATCCGACCACGCACAACGGAGAGCCCATGGATCAGCCCACGTCTTCCGCTCAGCTCAGCCTGGGGGAGCAGTCCCTCGACCTGCCGATCGTCCCGGCCGTGGAGGGCAATTCCGGCATCGCGATCGGTCCCCTGCGCAAGGAGACCGGCGAGGTCACCTACGACCCCGGCTTCATGAACACCGCGAACGCGAAGTCCGCGATCACCTACATCGACGGCGACGAGGGCATCCTGCGCTACCGCGGGTACCCCATCGAGCAGCTCGCGGAACGGTCGAGCTTCCTCGAGGTGAGCTACCTGCTGATCAACGGGGAGCTTCCCACCGCGGGGCAGCTGGACAACTTCGTCGCCCAGGTGGAGCGGCGCACGCTGCTGGACGAGCGCTTCAAGCGGATGTTCGACAACTACCCCCGGGACGCGCACCCGATGGCGGTGCTCCAGGCCGGTGTGACCGGGCTGTCGACCTTCTACCAGGACTCGCTGGACCCCTTCGACGAGGAGCAGGTGCGCCTTTCCTCGCTGCGGCTGCTCGCGAAGACTCCCACGATGTCGGCCTACGCCCACCGGATCGCCCAGGGCCATGCGCTGCTCTACCCGGACAGCCGCCTCTCCCTGATCGAGAACTTCCTGCGCCTGACCTTCGGGTTCCCGGTCGAGGAGTACATCGCCGATCCGGTGATCGTGCGCGCCATGGAGCAGCTGCTGATCCTGCACGCGGATCACGAGCAGAACTGCTCCACCTCCGCGGTGCGGCTGGTCGGCTCCGCCCAGGCGAACCTCTTCACCTCGATCTCCGCCGGGATCGGCGCGCTCTCGGGCCCGGCCCACGGCGGCGCCAACGCGGCCGTGATGGAGATGCTCGACGAGATCCAGGAGCGCGACATGGATCCGCGCGACTTCATGGAGAAGGTCAAGCGCAAGGAGGACGGCATCCGCCTGATGGGCTTCGGCCACCGGGTGTACAAGAACTACGATCCGCGCGCCCGCATCGTCAAGAAGATCGCCGACGACGTGCTCGAGCGCCTGGGCGTGAACGACTCCCGCCTCGAGCTGGCGATGAAGCTGGAGGAGATCGCGCTCGAGGACGACTACTTCGTCGAGCGCAAGCTCTACCCCAACGTCGACTTCTACACCGGGCTCATCTACAAGGCGATCGGCTTCCCCACGGAGATGTTCACGGTACTGTTCGCGATCGGCCGCCTGCCCGGCTGGATCGCGCAGTGGCAGGAGATGATCCACGATCCCGAGACCAAGATCGGCCGCCCGCGGCAGATCTACACCGGGCATGCGGAGCGGGAGTACGTCGACATGGAGCAGCGCACCGGCACCACCGAGCTCCGGCTCGAGCAGCTCGCCTCGGAGGTCGCCGAGCAGCACCGCGCGCATCAGGAGCAGCTGGCCCGCGAGCGCCGTCTGGATCACTGACCGGCGCACGTCGGCAGGGTGCCGCCCGGCAGGGACGGCCGCCGACGTTCGTGCCTCCCGCCCGGTCGGGGCTCGCCCCGGGGATCCCGGCTCCATCGCCGGCCCTCGCCGCGCCGCTCACGGCTCCTCGTCGATCAGGCGTCGGACCGCCTCCGGGTCCGACAGCGTGGCCAGGGCCTGCTCGAGCTCGGATCCGGTCAGCTGCTCGCGTCGCAGCTCCTCGACCAGGGCGGGGATCCGGTCCGAGGACTGGGCCTCGGACGCGAGCTCGATCATCCAGGACAGCGCGACGGCGCGGTCCTCGCGCCGGTCCCCGGACTTCGGTCGGCGCAGTGCGGAGCTCAGCGCCCGGAACGCGGCGCGGGCGTCGAGGCGGTAGTCGCGCAGGATCCGAGCGTTGTCGAGGGCCTTCGCCAGCCCGGTCAGCGTGTGCGAGCCCCCGTACTCGAGTGCGGCGGGCTCGTCCCGTCGGACCACGATGAGCCCGTTGCCGTCCGGGTCCACCAGGGTGAACCGGCTGGCACCGGGTCGCAGCCGCGTCAGGCGCGGACGACCGGTGGCGGGGACGCGGCCCATGCGCTCCTTGAGCCGGGCCGCGAAGTGCCGGTGGTACGGGGTGATGTCGTCCACCGTGATCAGGCAGGCGAAGTCCTCACGGGCACGGTCGACCCCCTCCGGGACCCTGTCGAGGTGCAGGGAGATCCCGCGCCATGCCAGGGCGATGTACAGGTAGGGCGTGGATTGGCGATGGAGCACGGAGAACCCCAGCTCGCGGTAGAAGTCGATCGCCCGGTCCGCGTCGGCACAGGGCAGGATCGGAACCATCGCCTCCGTCTGCGGCAGCGTCGCGAGGAGATCCTGGGACCCGGGGTGGGCGGCGGAGGGGGAGGGGCCGCCGTCCGGCCGCCGGCTCACGTCGCGGTGTTCTCGAGGGGATGCCATGCACCCATCCTCCGACCTCCGGCAACCGGGCGTCCAGGAGATCGCGGGGGCCAGGGCCTCGCGCGCGGAGCCGCCGGGCACTCCCGCGTCAGCCGCCTCCCACCAGCACCACGACGCGCTCCGCGTCTCCGCCGTCGACCGCGTCCCAGCTGCCGGGCTCCTCGCCGCGCTCGCCGGCCCGCGAGCGGTCCCAGACCCGCCCGCCGTAGGACACCTGCACCACGCCGTCGTCGGCCGCCCGGGCGACGGCCCAGTTCGCGAGCGCCCAGCCCAGCATCTCGTCGCCGTCCGGGTCGATGACGAGTGCGGTCGCGCCGGCACCGTCCGGCAGCTGCGGTGCGACGGAGGCCGCGGAGGCGAGGGCGGTCGAGAGCCGACCGGACTCGACGGCGCGGGGGAACTGCCGGTCGAGCTCGGCGCGGACCTGTTCCGGGGAGACGGTGGAGCCGACCTCGCCCAGCGTGCACAGGAGGTTCCCGCCGCTCTGCCCGGTCAGGGCGGAGGCGTAGAGCCGTCCCTCGGTCTCGTGGTCGCGGTACGCCTCGGGGTGGCCCGAGCGCTGCACCTCCTGGGCCACGTCGTTGATGTCCCCGCCCTCGTAGCCCTCGATCGTCTCCAGCACGTCGTAGAAGGCGTTGGTGGAGTAGATCGGGTCCATGATCTCCTCCTCGGTGCCCCAGCCCTGCGAGGGCCGCTGCTGGAAGAGCCCCAGCGAGTCCCTGTCGCCGTAGTCGATGTTGCGCAGCTGGGACTCCTGGTACGCAGTGGCCAGCGCGATCGAGGCCGCGCGCGGCGGGAGCCCCCGGTCCACGGCGGTCGCGCTGATCAGCGCCGCGTTGGCGACCCGATCAGTGGTGTAGCGGTGGCTCGTGCCCAGACCCGTCGCGACGCAGGTGCCCTCATGGGCGGGGGATCCGTAGCGCTGCAGGGCGATGTAGCTGCCGCCGGCGATGCCCGCGAACGCCAGCACCATGACCAGGGGGACCACGAGGTGGCGAGCGGCGCCGCGCGGCCTGCGCGAGGTGGCCCTGCGCGCTGCGGGGCGCGCGCGGGAGCCGCCGGCCATCTCTCGCGGTCCCCGTCGCTCAGTTCGAGTGGAGCGCGGCGTTGAGCTCGACGGTCTGTCCCTCGCGGGCCACCGCCTGCACCGCGCCGGTCAGCGAGTTGCGGCGGAACAGCAGGTTCGGCGTGCCGGAGAGCTCGCGGGCCTTGACCACGCGGGACTCGCCGACCGTCTCGCCGACCAGCTCCACCTTGGTGCCCGCGGTGACGTACAGCCCTGCCTCGACCACGCAGTCGTCGCCGAGGGCGATGCCCACGCCGGCCTCGGCGCCCACCAGGGAACGGCGGCCGATGCTGACGCGCTCGGTGCCGCCGCCGGAGAGGGTGCCCATGGTGGAGGCGCCGCCGCCCACGTCGGAGCCGTCGCCGACGACGACGCCCTGGGAGATGCGGCCTTCGATCATCGAGGTGCCGAGGGTGCCGGAGTTGAAGTTCACGAACCCCTCGTGCATGACGGTGGTGCCGTCGGCGAGGTGGGCGCCCAGGCGCACCCGGTCCGCGTCGCCGATCCGCACGCCGGTGGGCAGGACGTAGTCGACCATCCGCGGGAACTTGTCGAGGCTGAGCACCGTCGGCGTGCGGCCGGCGGCGATCAGGCGCAGACGGGTCTCCTCGAAGCCGGCCACCGCGCAGGGTCCCTCCGAGGTCCACACCACGTTGGCGAGCTTCCCGAACAGGCCCTCGAGATTCTGGGCATTGGGCCGGACCAGGCGGTGGGAGAGCAGGTGCAGGCGCAGGTAGGCGTCGGCGGCGTCGGCCGGAGCGGCGCTCAGGTCGATCACCCGCACCGCCACCTCCTGCGTGGTGCCGCGCACCTCGTCCGCCCGCGCCGCGGCGCTGAGCTGCTCGTGGAGGGGGTGGTTCTCGGGAGCATGGGGCGCCTCGCCCAGCTGGGGGGAGGGGTACCATGCGTCGAGGACGGAGCCGTCGGCGGCGAGAGTGGTGAGCGCGATGCCCCAGGCCGTGGTGGCGGGGGAACCCGTGGTCGTCGTGGTCATGGCCCGAGTCTACGAAGAGCGGGCGCGAGAGGTCGCGTCCATCTCGCCGCTCGCGGCGAACAGCACATCGGACCCGGCGGATCCCCTCCCATGACAGGTGCCCCCGCCCCGCCGCCACTGCGCCGCACGCCCGAGTACCTCAAGTGGTTGGCCGGCGATCTGTTGGCCGACATCGGCACCGGGATCGGCGCCTTCGCCTTCCCCCTGATCACCTTCCTGGTCACCGGCTCGCTCGGCTCCACCGGTCTGGTCGCCCTGGTCCAGGGGCTCGGCGCCCTGGTCGGGATGGTCCCGGGAGGCCTGCTCTCGGACCGCTTCGAGCGCCAGCGCCTGCGGCTGCTCGCCGGGACCACCGGTGCGCTGGTCCAGGTCGTGCTGATCCTGGTGCTGCTGGCCGGGTGGGGGAGCGTCGTCTCCCTCGCCGCCCTCGCCTTCGCGGACCGCCTGCGCGAGACGCTGCTGGGCAACGCCTCCAACGCCATGCTCAAGCAGATCGTGCCGCCCGCCCTGCTGCCGCGGGCGGTCTCGGTCAACCAGGGGCGCCAGGCCGCGGTCGAGATGTCCTCGGGGCCCGTCGGCGGCGCGCTGCTGGGGCTGTCGATCGTCTTCCCGCCGCTCGCCCACCTGCTGGGCAACCTGGGTTCCGTCCTCGCGACGCTGACGATGCGCGGGCGGTACCGCCCGCGGGCCGAGGGGGCGGCCCCCACCCGGGTGCGGGACGACCTGCGCGAGGCGCTCGCGTGGATGGTCTCGCAGCCGATCCGCCTGCAGATGCTCGCGCTCGCCTCCGCCGTGAACCTCGGCGCCAACGGACTCCTCTTCGCGGTGCTGCTGGGCCTGGCCGCCGACGGGGTGCCGGCCACCCGCATCGGGGTGCTGAACACCGTGCTCGCCGCCGCGATCCTGCTGGGTGCGTTCCTCGCCCCGCGCCTGGTGGACACGATCCCCACCGGTGCGCTCGCGATCTCCCCGGTGGCGCTGATGGCCCTGGTGGGGGTGTTCCTCTCCTTCGACCCGGGCATGCTCTGGATCGGGGCTGCCTACGCGGCGCTGGGCATCGGGCTGCCGGCGATCAACGCCTCCAGCCAGGGATTCTTCACCCACATCACGCCGGTCGCGATGCAGGGAAGGGTCAGCGCCCTGATGCGCCTGGTCTCCCTGGGGCTGATGCCGCTGGCACCGGCCGTGGCAGGGTGGGGGCTCGAGCTCGCTGGCCTGCGCGCCACCATGCTGGTCTTCGCAGGGGTGCTCGGGGCCGGGGTGCTGGTGGGGCTGCTGGGTCCGGACCTGCGCCGGGTGCCGACGGCACCGCAGTGGGAGCGCTACGCCCGCGAGGAGGGGCTCGCCGTGGAGGAGCCGTCCGAGGGCTGAGAACCGGGCGCCTCGCCTCCGTCCGTGGCGCCGTCACCGGATTCCCGCCGCTCGCGCGAGCGCTCCTGCTGCGGTGACAGCTCGCCGACGGCTGCCCAGAGCACCTTGAAGGTGTACGCCTCCTGATCGGACTCGGGATCGCCCGGCAGGTTCGCGCCCAGCTCGTCGCGATTGATCAGCTGGTACTCGTGCAGCGCTGCATTGATCGTCCGGTTCAGCTCGCGCATCTGCTCCTTCGACAGCCGCAGCGATGTCGCGAACAGGGAGCCGAGACCGTCCTCGGGGGCGATGTCGCGGGAGCGGTACCGCGCGATCTCGGCGTTCCACGCCGAGCGAATCCACTCGAACGCCGCGAGCGAGGTCGCTCCGGAGGCGTCGAGGTACTCGACGTCGGTCGCCTCCGGGTCGTTGTCCGGACCGCCGGTGCGGCGTCCGTGCTCGAAGGAGAGCTGCGTGAGCCGCCAGACGCGGTCACGCCGGTCCCGGGCCGCCTCGGGTGCTTCCTCGACGACCCCGCCGCGGGCCAGGATGCGCAGGTGGTAGCTCACCGAGTTCGCGGGGATCCCGAGGTCTGCGGCGACGTCGGCCGCCCGCGCCGTGCCCCGCCGTCCGACGCGTTCCATGATCTCCAGCCGCAGGGGGTGGGCCATGGCGCGCAGTTGATCGCGGGTCGCGAAGTCGTCCTTCCCGCTGTGCGTGGCCCCGGCGTCGCCGTCCTTCGTCCCGCTGCTCATCCCCGCAGTCTACGGAGGATCCGCGATCGGGCACCATCAAGTGCGCACGAAGCATTGCGCAACAGATGGTGCGGGACTAGTGTTCCCGATATGACGACCACCGCTCCCGCCGCACCGACGTTGCGCGCGAACCCCGAGTACCGCCGCTGGCTGGTGGGGGACCTGTGCCTCGACCTGGGCGCGGGCATCGGGATGTTCGCCTTCCCGCTGATCACCCTCCTGGTCACCGGGTCGCTCGGCGCGACCGGGATCGTGGGCCTGGTCCAGGGGCTCGGTCTGCTCATCGGGATCGTGCCCGGCGGACTGCTCGCCGACCGCTGCGAGCGCCGACGACTGCGCCTGCTCGCGGGCGCGACCGGCGTGCTCGTCCAGGCCCTGCTGATCGTGGTGCTGGCGCTGGGCTGGGGGAGCCTCGCCACGCTCGCCGCTCTCGCCTTCGCGGATCGTCTCCGCGGCGCCCTGCTGGGCGGCGCCTCGAACGCGATGCTCAAGCAGATCGTGCCTCCCGCCCTCCTGCCGCGCGCCTTCGCGGTGAACGAGGGGCGCGAGGCCGCGGTCGAGATGGGGTCGGGACCGCTCGGCGGCGCGCTGCTGGGGGTCTCGATCCTCTGCCCGCCGCTCGCCCAGCTGCTGGGGAACCTCGGTTCGCTGCTCGCGACGCTGACCATGCGCGGGCGCTACCGTCCACGCGCCGCCGATGCCGCCCCCACCCGGGTGCTGGAGGACCTGCGCGAGGCCGTCGTCTGGAGCCTCTCCCAGCGGATCCGCCGACAGGTGATGGGGGTCGCGCTCGCCGTGAACCTGGGGGCGAACGGGCTGATCCTCACGGTGCTGCTGGACCTCGCCTCGGAGGGGATCCCCGCCGCCCGCATCGGGATCCTCAACACCGTGCTCGCCGCCGCGATCCTGCTGGGGGCGATCGCGGCACCGCGCCTCGTCGACGCCGTGCCCACCGGGGTCCTCGCGATCGTCCCTGTGGTCGTCATGGCGGCGGTCGGCGTGGCCATCCCCTTCGCACCCGGCATGGTCTGGATCGGTGCCGCCTATGCCGTGATGGGACTCGGTCTCGCCCCGCTGAACGCCGCCACCCAAGGCTTCTTCATGCACATCACGCCGGTGGCGATGCAGGGCCGGGTCAGCTCGCTGATGGGCCTGGTGTCGATGGGACTGATGCCTCTCGCGCCGGCGCTCGCCGGCTGGGGCCTCGAGCTCGCCGGGCCGTTTCCCACGATGCTCCTGTTCTCCGTGATCACCGCCCTCGGCGCGCTGTGCGCCCTGGCGGGAGCGGACCTGCGCCGCGTGCCGGTCGCCGCCCGCTGGGAGAGCTACGCCCGCGCCGAGGGTCTCGCCGCAGTGGAGGACGCCGCAGTGGAGGACGGTGCGGTGGAGAGCGGCTCCAGGGAGGGGTCCGACGGGCCCGCGGAGCGCGTGAGCTGAGCGCGCGGCACCCCGGGTGGCGCACACCGCGGGCTGCTCACACCGCGGGCGGCGCCTCGACGTGCGGCGTCGGTCCGATCCACTCCGCCGCCCGGGCGCGGCGGACCATCCGCAGCTGTCGCCGCGAGCGCAGATAGACGGCGAGCACGGCCGCGACCAGGGCCGCCGCGCCGCCGCCCAGCACCCACGGCGCGTAGGGACCCATCCCGCTCTCGTCCCCCATCATCAGCGTGATCAGCAGGATCGCCGCTCCGGCCACGATCGCGAGCACCCCGGCGCCCACCAGCAGCGCCGGCCCGAGCGCGGCGACGATCACGGGCCCGGCCGACTCTCCCTGCAGCGGCCGCCGCAGCGGCAGGCCGCGACCGAGCTGGCCGGGCCGAGAGACGGCCCAGTCCAGCAGCGCCCGGTCCCTCCGACGCGTCGCGATCCTCCCGAGGACGGCCGCGACCAGCACAGCGGAGAGCATGACCGCCAGCAGCCACGGCGCCTGCTCGGGGACGCGGTCTGCGATGGCAGAGCCCTCGCCGCGCAGGCCCAGCACCACGGTCGCCACCAGGCAGCCGAGCGCCACCAGCAGCAGCCCGGTCTCCGCCGCGCGCAGAGGGACCTGCCGCGCCCTCCGCTCGGCGTCGGCGGCGGAGGCGGCCTCGTCGGCCACCGGGTCCGCACCCTCCTCGAGCACCACGCGGCGCTCGTCGGCCAGGCGCTGGGCGAACTCCTCGGGGTGGTGGCCCGCGCGCAGGCTCTGCGCGTAGCGGGCCCGCTGCGCCGCGGTCAGCCAGGCCGTCATCACCAGGGCGTCGGCCGAGGCGCGCTCCTCGGGCAGCAGGTCGGCGCTGACGATCGCCCGGATCCTGGCGGCCTGTCGTCCCGCGAGCAGACCCGTGGGCGTCGCGGGGTCGCTGGGCGGCAGGTGTCGGGGCGGCGGGGCGGGAGTCGACATGGCGACATGGTCCCAGACAGGGGCGGGGCAGCGGGGGACGAGCCCCATACTGGAGGGATGACCGCAGCCATCGATCCCGTCCGCACCGTCGCCGTCATCGGGGCGGGACCGCGGGGCACGGCCATCGTCGAGCGACTGGTCGCGGCCTCGAACTGCCCCGCTTGGCGCGGCGCCCTCACGGTGCACCTGATCGACCCGCTGGTCGGCCGCGGCGGTGCCGTCTGGCGTCACGATCAGCCCGAGGTGCTGCTCATGAACACCACCACGTGCCAGACCACCATGTACCCCGATGAGTCCTGCCACGCGGTGCTGCCCGCCCCGCACGCGCGGACTCTCGCCGACCACCTGGCGGGCGAGGGGCTGCGCCCCACCGACTTCGCGTCCCGCGCCGCGCACGGCCGCTACCTCGCCCATGTGCTCGAGATCGCCGAGGCCGACGCGGACCCCGAGCGGCTGCGGATCGTCCAGCACGCCGCCGAGGCGGTCGACGTCACCGGCGAGGCCGACGGTCCCCAGCGGGTGCGGCTCTCGGACGGACGCGTGCTGCGGGCGGACGCGGTCGCGCTCGCCCTCGGGCACCTGCCCACCGCGCTCGGCCCCCGCTCCCAGCAGCTGGCCGACGCCGCCGAGCGCCACGGCCTGGTCCATCTCGGCCCCGCCAGCCCGCTCGCGGTGGACTACGCGGCGCTGCTGGGGCGGGAGGCCGTGGCCGTGCAGGGGATGGGGCTGAACTTCTACGACGCCATCGGAATGCTCACCGAGGTCACGGGCGGCCGCTTCGAACGGGACGGCTCCGCCCCCTCGGGTCTGCGCTACGTGCCCGGGGGCGGGGAGCCCGTGCTGGTGGTCGGCTCCCGCTCCGGCATGGTCTACCGCCCCAAGCCCGACCTCGGCGAGCGGATGCCCGAGCCCTGGACCCCGCAGGTGCTCACCGGCGAGCGGGTGCTCGAGCTGGCGGTGCGCCCGGCCGGGGTGGACCACGAGCGCGACGTGATGGCGCTGATGCTCGCCGAGCTGCGTCTCGCGCTGCGCGGGGCCGGCCACGCCGAGCTCGCGGAGGACGAGGCGCTGCTGAGGATGCTGTTCCCCTTCGGGCGCCGCGGGGACCTGCTCGGGGACGGGCACCGCCGCACCCGGGACGTGCTGCGCGGCGCGCTGCGCGCGGCGGCCGAGCCGGACCCCGCCTGGGTGCTCATCTACCGGGTGCTGATCGCGCTGCGGATCCAGGTCAACCGTCTCACCGATCTCGGCGCCTACACCACCGAATCGGTGCGCCGCGACATCGACGGCCACCTCCGCAACGCCTTCGCCTCCTGGGCCTCGGGCCCGCCGGTGCTGCGGGCACGGCAGGTGCTCGCCCTCGAGGAGGCGGGACTGGTGCGGTTCACCGGACCGCACATGCACGTCGACATCGACGATGAGGCGCGGCGCTACGCGGTCCGCGGGGGCGAGGAGCCGGTCACCCTGTGCGACGGCGTGCTCGAGGCGCACCTGCCGCCGGTGGACCTGCCCGCCTACCGCAGCGCGCTGCTCGGCGCCTGGCGCGAGCGCGGTGAGGTGCAGAAGGACTCCTGGGCCTCCCGCGGCACCCGGCGACGGATGCTCACCGGCTCGATCGCGGTGGACGGTCTGTACGCGCCGGTGGGCGCCGACGACACCGTCTACGAGCGCCGGCTGCTGGTGGGCGTGCCCGTGAGCACCGCGCAGCCGGGCTCCTCGATCACGGCCGAGCCCGGCACCTCCCCGCAGCTGCTGCGCCACGCCGAGGCGGTCGCGCTGCGCCTGGCCCGGGCCGGAGGGGCGCTCGGCGAGGAGTGAGCACCGGCCCTCCGGCGCCCTTCCGACGCGCTGCCGCTCGGCTCCGTCCCCGGTGATCCTGCCGTGACCGGTCATGGCACGATGGCAGCCATGAGCAACCTGGCAGCGCCCGTCCTTGACCCCCACGCCGACATCGTCGACCTCACCGCCGCGATCGTCGACATCGACTCCGTCTCCGGGAACGAGAGGGCGCTCGCCGACGCGGTCGAGCAGGCGCTGCGCGAGCACGCCCCGCACCTGCAGGTGCTCCGCGACGGAGACACCGTCATCGCTCGCACCGACCGCGGGCTCGCACGCCGCGTCCTGCTCGCCGGGCACCTGGACACCGTGCCGCTGGCAGGGAACCTGCCCTCCGAGCGACGCACGCGGGAGGGACGCGAGGAGCTGTGGGGCCGCGGCACGGTGGACATGAAGGGCGGGGTGGCCGTCTTCCTCAAGCTCGCCGTCGAGGCCGACGCCGCCCCCACCGACCTCACCTGGATCTTCTACGACCACGAGGAGGTCGCCGCGGCCGACAACGCGCTGACCCGCATCGCCGCCGAGCGTCCCGAGCACCTCGAGGCGGACTTCGCCATCCTCGGCGAGCCCACCTCCGCCGGCGTCGAGGGCGGCTGCAAGGGCACCATGAAGCTCGAGGTCACCGCCCGCGGCGTCGCCGCCCACTCCGCCCGCGACTGGGTGGGGGACAACGCGATCCACCGTCTCGCCCCGGTGCTCGAGCGGCTCGACGCCTACCAGGCGCGCCGCGCCGTGATCGACGGCCTCGAGTTCCGCGAGTGCCTCAACGCGGTCGCGATCTCCGGCGGGATCGCCGGCAACGTCATCCCGGATCGGGCGAGCGCGATCATCAACTACCGCTTCGCTCCCGACACCACCGTCGAGCAGGCCGAGGCGCACGTGCGCGAGGTGCTCTCCGGCCTGGATCTCGAGATCGAGGTGACCGATGCCGCCGGCGGGGCGCTGCCCGGCCTGGACGCCGAGGCCGCCCGCGGCTTCCTCGCCGCGCTCGGCGAGGACGTGCCGGTAGCCGCCAAGCAGGGATGGACCGACGTCGCGCGCTTCTCGGCGCTCGGCACCCCCGCGGTGAACTTCGGGCCCGGCGACCCGCTGCTCGCCCACGCGGACGACGAGCACGTGCCGCTGGAGGACCTGCGCACGTCCCTCGAGGCGCTCCGGCGCTTCCTCGTTCCCGGCGCCTGAGCCGGCGCTACGCTCGGATCATGACTCCCGAGGAACGAGAACGATATCGCCGCGGACCGGTGACCCTGGCCGGCCGCCAGCGCCCCGGCCGCACCACCGATCAGCGCCTGCTCGAGGAGGACGCCCCGGGCGGCTGGAACCACTCCGACCCGTGGCGGGTGCTGCGCATCCAGGCCGAGTTCGTCGAGGGCTTCGAGGCCCTCGCGGACCTCGGCCCCGCGATCTCCATCTTCGGCTCGGCCCGCCTGGGGGAGCAGAGCCCCTACTACGCCGCCGCGGTCGAGATCGCCCGGGGCATCGTGGAGCTGGGCTACGCGGTCATCACCGGCGGCGGCCCGGGCATCATGGAGGCCGGCAACCGCGGGGCGAAGGAGGCCGGAGGCGTCTCCGTCGGGCTCGGCATCGAGCTCCCGCACGAACAGGGGATGAACAAGTATGTCGAGCTCGGCGTCGACTTCCGCTACTTCTTCGCCCGCAAGACGATGTTCGTGAAGTACTCCAGCGGCTTCGTGGTCATGCCCGGAGGGTTCGGCACCTTCGACGAGCTGTTCGAGGCGCTGTGCATGATGCAGACCCACAAGATCGACATGTTCCCCGTGGTGCTCGTGGGCCGGGACTACTGGCAGGGGCTGCTGGACTGGCTGAGCACCGCGGTGGTGGACGGCGGGATGGTCAATCCCCTGGACATCGAGCTGATGCGGGTGGTCGACACCGCCGACGAGGCTCTCGAGGTGCTGCGGGAGGCCGCCCGGACGGACCCGGTGCGGGAGGTCGCGACCCCATGACCGCGGTCACCCCGATCGTCCTGCTCCTGCTGCTGCTCGCACTGCTCGTCGCGGTGCTCATGGTGGGGGTCGCGCGGGGCCGGATCGGGGACGGGATCGACCTCCCGGCGAGGCCGCGACGGGCACGACGTGCGAGCAGGTCGCGAGACCTGAGATAATGGCCACCGCACGCGCACTGCCCGAGGCCCCGTCCGGGGGAGCCACGCAAGGGTCGTGACACATCAAGGAGGCACCATGGCTGCTATGAAGCCGCGCACCGGCGACGGTCCGCTCGAGGTCGTGGAAGAGGGACGCAGCATCATCATGCGGGTCCCGCTCGAGGGGGGCGGCCGCCTGGTCGTCGAGATCGCCGCGTCGGAAGCCGTGGAGCTGCGGGACGCCCTCGAGGGCGTCATCAAGTAGCACGCTGGACCCCGGACCTCAGCCCCGCACCGAACGGTGCGGGGCTGTCGTCGTCAGGGAGCCCGTCGGCCGAGCGAGGTCAGCGGCGCGGTCAGGGACGCAGCACGGCGGCGAGCACGCCGTCACCGCTGCCGGTGAGCGCCGGGACCAGGTCCTCGGCCTCCGAGACCGCCTTCAGCAGCGCGCGCACGGACTGCGTGGTCGCGTCGCGCGCCGTCGGGTCCGCGACCCGGTCGTGGAACAGGGCGTGGGGGATCACCAGCACCCCGCCCGGTCGCAGCAGCCGGCGGGCGTGCTCGAGCAGGTCCTCGGCGTGCTGGGCATGGGCGGGGAAGCTGACGAGGTCGTAGGCATGATCGGTGAGGCGGCCGACCACGTCGCGGGGCCTGCCCGCGATCGTCCGCACCCGCGGCGAGCGGATCCCGGCCTCGACGAAGGCCTCCCGGGCGGCGCGCTGGTTCTCGACCTCGGGGTCGATCGTGGTCAGCACCCCGTCGGGATGCATGCCCGAGAGCAGGTAGAGGGAGCCGACGCCGCTGCCGGTCCCGATCTCCACCGCCGAGCGCGCGTGCACCGCCGCGGCGAGCACCCTCATGAGCGCACCGGCACCCGGCAGCACCGGGGTCGCCCCCAGCTCGCTGCCGCGCTCCCGGGCGCGGGCGAGGACGCCGTCGTCGGAGAAGAGGATCGCCTCGTCGACGAACTCCTCACCATGGGCCCAGCCGGCCACTTTTCCCGACGACATCCGTGCATCCTCTCGTTCGTCCTCTGATCCGGCCGATCCTACGGCAGGGACCGCCCCTGTGAGCCGCACACCGCGCGCGATGCATCGATCACTGCGCGCGATGCAACGATCACCGCGCGCGATGCAATAATGACACCGCATCAGCGGACCTCGAGACGTACAGGTGGACAATGGGCGGCACCGGATTCATGGGCATCGGCGGCTGGGAGCTCGTCGTCCTGCTCATCGTGTTCCTGGTGATCGTGGGCCCGCAGCGGCTCCCGGAGGTCACCCGCCAGCTCGTGCAGTGGGTGCGCCAGGTGCGCCGCTGGGTCGAGGACTCCCGCACGACGGTCGAGGACGAGATGGGCATCGCCATCGAGGACCTCAGGAAGTACGACCCCCGTCAGTACGATCCGCGCCGCATCATCCGCGAGGCCTGGGGCGACACGGATCTCGAGGAGCTCCTGCCCAGCAAGGACGCGATGAGCGTCGCCGCCGGGGGTGCCGCGGCCGGCACCGCCGCGTCGAAGGGGGCGAAGGGCGCGAAGGGCTCCTCGCGGTCGACGAAGGACGAGGGCCCGAAGCGGGCGCCCTTCGACGACGAGGCCACCTGACGAGGCCACCTGACGAGGTCGCCTGAGGCGGCTCGCCCGCTCAACGCCGCGAGACGCTCAGCGGGAGCTTCATCCCCTCCAGGCCCCGGGGCCTGCGCACGAGCGCGCGGGCGACGCCCTTGAGCGCCATCGCGGTGGGGGAGTCCGGGGCGGAGACCACCAGCGGCACCCCCTGATCGGAGCCCTCGCGCAGCGCCGGGTCCAGACCGATCCGCCCCAGCACCGGCACGTCGTGGCCGACGGCGTCGGCCAGGGTCGCGGCCACCCGGTCCCCGCCGCCGGTGCCGAAGACGTCCATCACGGTCCCGTCGGGCAGGGTCAGCCCGGCCATGTTCTCGACCACCCCGGCGATCTCCTGCTCGGTCGAGGTGGACAGCGATCCCACCCGCTCGGCCACGGCGGAGGCGGACTGCTGCGGAGTGGTGACCACGACCATCTGCGCCCCGGGCAGCAGCTGGGCCACCGAGATCGCCACGTCGCCGGTGCCCGGCGGCAGGTCCAGCAGCAGCACGTCCAGGTCCCCCCAGAACACGTCCGAGGCGAACTGCTCGATCGCCCGGTGCATCTTGGGACCGCGCCACACCACCGCCTGCCCCTCGGGCACGAACATCCCGATGCTCATGACCGCCACACCGTGCGCCTCGGGCGGCATCAGCAGGTCGGAGACCTTGGTCGGCTTGTCGGTGATCCCGAACATCCCCGGCATCGAGAAGCCGTGGATGTCCGCGTCGATCACTCCGACGCGCAGTCCGTCGGCCGCCATCGCGGCGGCGAGGTTCGCGGTGACGGTGGACTTGCCCACGCCGCCCTTGCCCGAGGAGACGGCGAGGACGCGGGTGAGCGAGCCCGCCTGGTTGAAGGGGATCTGGCGGCGGCCCTGGCGGAGCCGGTCGGTGAGCTCACGGCGCTGCTGCTCGTTCATCGCGCTGGTGGAGACCTCGACCCGTGACAGGCCCGGGACGGTCGCGGCGGCCTCCGCGGTGTCGCGTTCGATGCGGTCCCGCATCGGGCATCCCTCGATGGTGAGCAGCACGGCGACGCGCGCAGTGCCCTCGGCGTCGACGGTCACCGAGTCGACCATGCCCAGCTCGGTGATGGGGCGGTGGATCTCGGGATCGATCACCCCCTCCAGCGCTTCGTGGATGCGGGCGACGCGGTCGTCATCGTTCTTCTCGGGAGTGCTCACCGGGGATCCTCCTCCTTCGACGTGATGGGGTCGCCGACGCCTCCGCGGCGGTCCAGCGCCGCCTCGACCTCCTCACGGAGGAGCATGCGCAGGGCATCGGCATCGGTGCGCAGGCCGTCGCCGGCGACGGCCTCGGGGGACGACCCGCCGGAGTCCCGGGCGGCGACGGGCCTGTCCTCGAGCTCCTCGAGCAGGTCCCGCAGCTCGCCGCGGACAAAATCGCGGGTCGAGACGTCGTTCAGGGCCAGGCGCAGCGAGGCGATCTCGCGCGTGATGAAGTCGGTGGTGGCATGGTTGCGCTCGTTGGACTGGCGGTCCTGCTCCGCCTGCACCCGGTCGCGGTCGTCCTGCCGGTTCTGCGCGAGCAGCAGCAGCGGCGCGGCGTAGGAGGCCTGGAGCGAGAGGATCAGCGTGAGCAGCGTGAAGTTCAGCGCCCGGGGGTCGAACTGCGCCGATTCCGGCATCAGCGAGTTCCAGGTCAGCCACACGGCGCAGAAGATGGTCATCCCGACCAGGAAGGCCGGGGTGCCCATCATCCGGGCGAAGCCCTCCGCGGCCCGGCCGAAGGCGTCCCCGCGCAGGGGGTTGCGCAGCTGGCGCCGTCGCGGCGCGGGATCGTCGAGCGGGGCGGGGATGTGCTCGGCCATGCTCACGCTCCCTTCGTGCCGTCCGCGGCGGTCCCGGGCTCCGCAGTGCTCTCGCCGTCCTCGGCGTCACGGGCGGTGGCCCGGGCGATCTCGGAGAGGTCGATCTGCCCGGTGACGGGCTGCGGCTCGTCCTGCTCGCGCCAGTCGTCGGGCAGCACGTGGTCGAGCACGTCGTCCACGGTCACCGCGCCGAGCAGCCGCCCGTCGTCGTCGATCACCGGGATCGAGACGAGGTTGTAGGTGGCCATCTCGCGGGTCACGGTGGACAGCGGTGCGACCGGCTCGACGGCCACCTTGTCCTGGTCGATGATCTCGCCGACGGGCCGGTCGGGCCGCTCGCGCAGCAGCTGCTGGAAGTGGACGATGCCCAGCAGCCTCCCGGTGGGGGTCTCGAGCGGGGAGCGGCACACGTGCACCGTCGAGGCCAGCGCCGCGTGGATCACCTCGCGGCTGATCATCGCCAGGCAGTGCGCCACGGAGGTCTCCGGTGCCACGATCAGCGGCTCCGTGGTCATCATGCCGCCGGCGGTGTACTCGTCGTAGGCGAGCAGGCGGCGCACGTCCTCCGCCTCCTCGGGCTCCATGAGGTTCAGCAGATGGGCGGCGACGGACTCGGGCAGCTCCTGGACCAGGTCGGCGGCGTCGTCGGGATCCATCGCGTCGAGGATGTCCGCGGCGCGGGTGGCGTCCAGCCCGGTGACCACCTCGACCCGGATGTCCTCGGGCAGCTCTTCGAGGACGTCCGCGAGGCGTTCGTCGGCCAGCTCGCCGGCCAGCTCGATGCGGCGCTTGGGCTCCAGCTCCTGGATGATCTCGGCGAGGTCGGCGGGGTTGAGGTCCTGGTAGGAGGCCGCCAGCAGATGCGCGGACTGCTCCGCCTGGGATCCGTAGAGCCCCGAGGCCTCGGACAGCTCCACGGTGAGGGTCTCGCCGCGGGAGACCAGCCGGCTGAGCGAGCTGCCCTTGCGCCGACGGCGCAGGTACAGCCGGGAGACCTCCCAGTCGTGGTGACGGTTCTCGTCCAGCGCGATGTCCAGCACGGTCGCCTCGCCGGTGCCGTCGTTGAGCGTCACGGCGCGATCCAGCAGATCGGCGATCACGAGCAGCTCGCCGGTGCGCTTCTCGAAGCGCCGCACGTTGAGCACCCCCGTGGAGATCACCTGACCGGGGGAGATCGAGGTGACGCGCGTGATCGGGAGGAAGACCCGTCGCTTCCCACCGACCTCGACCACCATGCCCACGGCGCGGGCGCTGGTGCGGGACTGCGGCACCACCACCACGTCGCGGACGGTCGCGACCTTGTCCCCGATGGGGTCGAAGACGGAGGTGCCGGCGAGCCGGGCCGCGAAGAAGCGCTGCTGCGCGGAGGTGCTCACTGCCGCAGTCCCGCGATCCAGCGCTCGACGTCGTCCGCACGGCGGGGCGCGGCGGCCGAGAGGTTCTCGACGCCGTCGGCGGTCACCAGGACGTCGTCCTCGATGCGCACGCCGATGCCGCGCAGCTCCTCGGGCACCAGCAGGTCGTTCTCCTTGAAGTACAGGCCGGGCTCGATGGTGAAGACCATCCCGGGGACCAGCTCCGCGTCGAGGTACATCTCGCGGCGCGCCTGCGCACAGTCGTGGACGTCCATCCCCAGGTGGTGGCTGGTGCCGTGCGGCATCCAGCGCCGGTGCCACTGCCCCTCGGCGGAGAGGGACTTCGCGGCGGTGCCGGGCAGCAGGTCCCAGTCCTCCAGGGTGCGGGCCAGGACCTCCATCGCCGCGGTGTGCAGCTCGCGGAACCGCAGCCCCGGCCGGGCCACCGCGAAGGCGGCGTCGGCCGCGGCGAGCACGGCCTCGTAGACCCTGCGCTGGGTGGGGGAGAAGGTGCCGGAGACCGGCAGGGTGCGGGTGACGTCCGCGGTGTACAGGGAGTCGACCTCGACCCCGGCGTCGATCAGCACCAGCTCGTCGCCCCTGACCGTCCCGTCGTTGCGGGTCCAGTGCAGGGTGCAGGCGTGGTCGCCCGCGGCGGCGATGGTGTCGTAGCCGACGCCGTTGCCGTCCGCCCGCGCGGTGGCGGCGAAGACCCCCTCGATCACGCGCTCCCCGCGAGGATGGCCGACGGTGCGCGGCAGATGCCGGATGACGTCCTCGAAGCCGCGCAGGGTCGCGTCGACCGCCTCGCGCATCTGACGGATCTCGTACTCGTCCTTGACCAGCCGCTGCTCGCTCGCGGCCTCCTTCAGGGCGGCCTGCTCCGACGCGGCGTCGTCACCCCCGGGAAGTCCGTTCTGCTCACGGATCTCGCTCACCATGGACTCGACCGCGGCGTCCACGCCCGGCATCACGGTCAGCGAGAGATGGGCGCCGACGTCCTTGGCGAGGTGGTCGCGCAGCTCGTCGATGTGGCGCACCTCGACGCCCAGGCGCTGGGCGGCCTCGGCGACGGTCGGGCGACGGCCCACCCACATCTCCCCGTAGCGGGCATCGGCGTAGAACTCGCTGGTGTCGAAGCCGGCGCGGGGGCGGAAGAAGTAGGTGGCCTCGGAGAGAGTCGGGTCCTCCGCGGAGGGCTCGACCACCAGGACGCTGTCGGGCTCCTCATCGGTGCCCAGGCCCGCGTAGTACGCGAAGGCGGTGTCCGGGCGGAAGGGATAGTCGGTGTCGTTCGAGCGCACCTTGAGCACCCCGGCGGGCAGCACCAGTCGGGCACCGGGCAGGCGTCGCACCAGCGCGTCACGGCGTGCGGGCGTGAAGTCCGCGGCCTCGCGACGCTCCGCGTCGGGGACGGTCTCGTCCCAGCCGGAGGAGATGAACTCGCGGAAGGCCTCGTTGCTGGGGCGCTGCGAGCGGGAATCGCCGCGAGAGGCGAGGTCCTCGATGCGCTCGCCGTCCGCCGGACGGGCCGTCGCCGTGTTCTTCTCTGCGCTGGTGCTCTCTGCGTTCTGGGTGCTCACCCCACGATGTTCTCACGGCTCGGTCTACCCTGGGCCCATGAGTGAGTGGTCAGACTCCGACGGCACGCAGCGCATCGACCTGCACTCGCACAGCGCGTGGTCCGACGGCACCACGGGGGTCGGGGAGCTGTTCTCCCAGGCGCGGTCGGCGGGTCTGGACGTGCTGGCGCTGACCGACCACGACACCGTGGCGGGCTGGCCTGAGCTGCCCGCCGCGGTGGCCGCCAGCGGCGTGGCCGCGGTGCCCGGGATCGAGGTCTCCAGCGAGGAGGGCACGCGCAGCGTCCACATCCTCGCCCTGCTGGTGGATCCCTCCCCCGGAACCGATCTCGCCACCGAGATGGCCCGGGCCCGCTCGTCGCGGGTGCGGCGCGCACGGCGCATGGTCGAGCTGATCTCGGCGGACCACCCGATCGCGTGGGAGGACGTGGAGGCGCAGGTCGCCGGGGACACCACCGTGATCGGCCGCCCGCACATCGCCGATGCGCTCGTGGCCGCCGGCGTGGTCCGGGACCGCTCCGCCGCCTTCGACGAGGTGCTGCGCCCCTCGGGTCCCTACTACGTGCCCTACGACGCCCCCTCGCCCTGCACCGCGGTGCGCGCGATACGGGACGCCGGCGGGGTCTCGGTCCTGGCCCATCCCGGATCGGTGACCCGGGACGACGACCTGCCGCTCGCGCTGATCGAGGAGCTGGTGGCGGCGGGCCTCGACGGGATCGAGGCGGACCACCGCGAGCACGACGCGGCCGAGAGCGCTCGGCTGCGGGACTTCGCACGCCGCCACGACCTGCTGATCACCGGCGGCAGCGACTTCCACGGCACCGGCAAGCCGAACCTGCTGGGGGAGAACCTGACCGCTCCGGAGGTGCTCGCACGGATCCAGGAGCGCGCCTCCGGGGGCACCGGGGTCATCCGCCCCTGACGGCGCCCGGCGTCGGATCCACGGCGTCGGATCCCCGCCGTCGTGGTGCGCTGCGGCTCAGCTCTCCTGGCCGCCCTGCGGTGCTGCACCCTGCTCGCCACCGCGCCCGCGGCCCCGACCGCCGCGGGAGCGCCGACGGCGCGAGGACGAGGAGCGGGAGCCCTCGTCCGGGCGCCCGGCATCGTCCCCGCCTGCCCCGGCATCGCGCTCGGCGGACGCCCGGTCCTCGCTGACGACCTCGCCGTGGACCCGGCGGGTGCGCGAGCGGGAGCGCGTGCGGCGCGGGGCCTCGGACGAGGACCCACCGCCGCGCGACGGCTCGACGTCGTTCGACGGTGCGCCGTCGTCGGCGGGTGCGCCCTCGGACGGGCGCTCCTGGTCGGCTGGTCGTGCGGGGCGCTCGCTGCGCTCCCCGCGTCCTCGGCGTCCGTCGCGTCCGCCGCGCCCATCGTCGCGTCCGCCGCGGCCGCCGTTGCGTCCGCCGCGTCCCTCACGGTCTCCGCCGCGCTCGCCGCGACCGCCGCGCGAGTCGGGACCGCCGAGGTCCTCGATCTGCTCCGCGTCCAGGCCCTCACGGGTGCGCGACCTCTTGGGCAGCGTGCCCTTCGCCTCGGTGGGGATGTCGAGCTCGGCGAACAGGTGCTCCGAGGTGGAGTAGGTCTCCACCGCCTCGGTGGACTCCAGGCCCAGCTGGCGCGCGATGAGCGCCCACCGCGCGAGGTCCTCCCAGTCCACGAACGTGATCGCGGTGCCCTTCTTGCCCGCGCGGCCGGTGCGGCCCGTGCGGTGGAGGTAGGTCTTGTCATCGTCCGGGCAGTTCCAGTTCACGACGTGGGTCACGTCGGTGACGTCGATGCCGCGGGCGGCGACATCGGTCGCCACCAGCACGTCGATCTTCCCGTTGCGGAAGGCGCGCAGCGCCTGCTCACGAGCTCCCTGGCCGAGGTCGCCGTGCAGCGGCGCGGCCGCGAAGCCGCGATCGGCCAGGTCTCCGGCCACCCGGTCCGCCTGGCGCTTGGTGCGCATGAAGATGATCGTCAGACCGCGGCCGCGGGCCTGCAGCACACGGGCCATCACCTCGATCTTGTCGAGCTGGTGCGCGCGATAGACGACCTGCTTGATGTCCGCCTTGGTGCGGGACTCGTCGCCCGGGTCGTGCGCCCGGATATGGGTGGGCTGCTTCATGAAACGTCGGGCCAGCGCCATGATCGGGCCGGGCATCGTCGCCGAGAAGAGCATCGTCTGCCGGTTCTCCGGCACCGCCTGCAGCAGCTTCTCGATGTCCTCGAGGAAGCCCAGGTCGAGCATCTCGTCGGCCTCGTCGAGCACGGCGGTGCGCACCTGGGACAGGTCCAGGTACTTCTGGCGCATCAGGTCGATGAGACGGCCCGGGGTGCCGACGACGACCTCGACGCCCTTCTCGAGAGCCTCGATCTGCGGCTCGTAGGCGCGGCCGCCGTAGACGGTGAGGATCCGGATCGGGCGCTTCGCCGAGGCGGTCTCGAGGTCGTGGGCGACCTGCACCGCGAGCTCACGGGTGGGCAGCACCACGAGGGCCTGCGGCTTCCCGATCGGGCGGTCCTTGGGATTCGGCTCGCCCGGCGCGACGGAGTTCTGCAGCAGCGGGATGCCGAAGCCGAGCGTCTTGCCGGTGCCGGTCTTGGCCTGGCCGATGATGTCGCGGCCGCGCAGCGCGACCGGGAGGGTCAGCGACTGGATGGGGAAGGGGGTGGTGATGCCCTTCGCGGAGAGCGCGGCCACGATGTCCGGGCGGACGTCGAAGTCGGCGAAGGTCTGGCCCTGATCGGGCGGGGTGGCGTTGCCGGAGCTCTGCTCGACGGCGGGGGAGGCCGACACGGCCTCATCGGTGTGCGGGATGGTTTCAGGCACCGTTCAACTCTCTGGTCATGGATGTGCACCTTCATGGTAGCCCCCTGGCCCGAACCGGGGCTCTGCGCCGGGGGAGAGGCTCGCGCCCGGCCGTGCTCAGCCCTCGCCCGCGTCGCTGACCTCGGGGATCGGGCTGGCTGGATCGGTGGGGGTGACGCGATCCTCGTCCGGCAGGCCCTCGCCCGGCTCGACCTCCTGCTCGGGCGGGATCGTGCCCTCGGGGGTCTCGGCGCCCTCGGGCACCTCGAGCTCCGGCACCTCCTCCGGCATCTGCGAGCGATGGATCGAGACCGAGACCAGTCCCAGTCCGCCCATCACGATGTCGTCGAAGGCGACCAGGCGCCGGGTCTCCTGGTCGAAGTAGAGCATCCGGGCGGTGAGGTCCAGGGGGCTCTCGCCCTGGAGAACCGGCGCGACCCCGCCCGAGGCGAGCGCCCCGCCGGTCGAGCCGACGGTGAGCCAGTCGGTGCCGGACCCCTCGCGGTCCAGCTCGACGTCCGAGGTGTGCATGTGCCCGGACAGCACCAGCGGTGCCCGTCCCAGCAGCCCCTCGGGCTTCGTCGGATCGTGGATCAGCGCGAGGTCCACCGGCTCGTCGGGATGCTCGGCGTCGTAGCTCTCGATCGTGTCGCCCAGCTGGAAGGCACTGGCGATCACGGCCTCGTCGCCCTCGCGCCAGCCGCCCGCGTCGGAGTCGTCGTCGGCCGCGAAGCGGGGATCGCCGATGCCGGCGATCCGCAGACCCGCCACCTCGACCACCTCGTTGTCGACCACGGTCGCGTTCGGCTGGGCTTCGATGGTGGCGGCGGCCGCGGCGCCGTCGTGGTTGCCGCTGACGTACACGTAGGGCATCCCGAGAGTGCCCACACGGTGCAGCAGCTCGTTCTCGAGCGGGGTGCCCCAGGAGACGATGTCGCCGGTGTCGATGACCACGTCGATCGCGAACTGCGTGTGCAGCTGCTCGATGACGTCGTAGGCCTGCGGGTTGTCGTGGATGTCGGAGACGTGCAGGACCGTGATCAGGTTCTCCTGGTCCAGCCCCACCGGCAGCGAGTCCGCGGCGATGTACAGCGCGGAGACCTGCCCCACGAACTCGGCGAGCGTGTCGCGGTAGTTCTGGTAATCGATCGCCGTGCCCTGCCCGAGGTCCGCGATGTACGCGGCCTGGGACAGCAGTCCCTCGAACTTCGGCTGGTTCAGCGAGTCGGCGGAGAAGGTCAGCGAGGTCGCGGCCACAGAGGCGCCCACCATGGCGACGGCGCTGCCCCCGGCGACGACCGCGCGGCGCACCCTGCGGAAGGTCAGGCCGACGGCGAGGCCGGCCCCGGCGGCGGCGAACAGGGCGTTCAGGGCGGCGTTGGTGGCGGCGGCGCCGGTGATGGCCTCGGGGGCGGACCTCTGCAGCTCGGCGAAGCCGGAGTCGGCGTAGAACAGCGCCTCGGCCTTCTCGACGTCGACGGACGTGACGCGGGCCTCGATCCGCACCGGGCCGGTGTGGGTGTCGAAGGCCACCTGACCGACCGGCGGCAGCAGGAGCACCGTCTCCGAGGTCAGCGAGGGACGCAGGTGGACGCTCGCGGTGAGCGGGCCCACCTCCACCTTGGTGTCCGGCACCAGCAGCAGCCCGACGATCGCGCCGAGCACCGCCACCACCACGGTGGTGGTCACGTGCAGGATGCGAGCGCGTCGCCGCCGCCGGAACCGACGCCGGGCCGCGGCGTCCATGGCGTCCGCATCGGCCGGGGCCGGGTTCGGGGCCGGGGTCGAGGAGCCGGTGCCCTCCGCCGTGCCGCGGCCGTTGTCCTCCGCCGGGGCCACGGGAGGCTCAGCCGAGGAAGCCGACGCGCCGGGGCTCCTCGGTGGAGACCTCGGCGTAGGCGACCTTCGCACCGGGGATCAGCACGGTGCGGCCCTTGTCGTCGACCAGGGTGACCGGGGTGCCGTCGGCGACGGCGCCGCTGAGCCGCTCCAGCAGGGAGTCGGCCTTCTCCTCGGACTCGATCACGATCTCGCGAGGCGAGTGCTGGATGCCGATACGGATCTCCATGGCCTGACCTTTTCTCCGCCGCGAGGGCGGGGACGTTCTCCCCGCCGAGCGGCCGGGGAGGCTCGATGCTGTGCTCCCGGGAGTCTACGCGCCGGAGGAGGTCGAGGAGTCCCCGTCCGCTCCCAGCACAGCCCCGGGGATCCGCGGGTTCGGCAGCGGTGCGAATCCCGTCAGCCCGTGCACCACGGCGGTGGTCATCGTGTCCAGGATCGCCTCCCGCTCCTGCTCGTCCTCGGCGCCGTGCAGGAGCTGCGCGGTGGTCTGGGTGACCGCGATGATCCCGCGGCCCAGCACGCGCGACTGCTCCGCGCCGATGCGGCGGGTGGCCGTGAGCACCCCGGCCAGCTCGACCGCCATCCGGTCCAGCACCGACTCCACGCGCTGCTGGACCACCTCGGAGATCACCTCGTGACCGGTGAACAGGCGCAGCGAGTTCTCCAGCGCGACGAACTCGTAGAAGCGGTGCATCCCGTCCCGCACCCGGGCCACGGTCCCCCCGCCGTGGTCGCCGATCGCCCGGACCTCCTGGATCATCGTCTCGGCGATGATGTCGAGCACCTCGACATAGAGGGTCTCCTTGGAGTCGAAGTGCTGATAGAGGACGGGTTTGGTGACTCCGGCGGCGGCGGCGATGTCGTCCATCGACGTGGCCTGGAAGCCCTTCTCGGTGAACTCCCGGGTGGCGAGCTCGAGCAGCTGCGAGCGGCGCTGGGCGCGGGGCATGCGGGCCGTGGGGGACGTGGGCATGGGATCGGCCTCCGTTTCGGACAGCGGCGTTCGGACCGCAGCGGAGGAGCGTGCGGCGGACCTCGGTCCGGCTCCTTGTGATCCAGGACACTCTACCGTCGTGGCGTCGCGATGCGGACACGGACGGATGTCTCCCGCGTGAGGTGGAATGGGGGCATGCGACGGACGGGCACGATCACGGGCGAGGGCATCCGACTGCTCGGACCCGACCTCGCGTCGCTGCCCGCCGTCCTCGCCGCGGAGACGCTCGACGAGGCGCAGTGCCGTGCCCTGGACCGCTTCCTCGGCGGCGGCGACGTGATCGTCCACGGCGGTCCCGGCGGGGGGCGCACCGCGCTCGCCCTCGTCGCCGCGGAACGGTCCGCGGTCCCGGACACCGCTGACCGCTCCGGTGCGGGCGGCGCGCTGCTGATGGCGCCGCGGCGCGTCGCCGCCGGTCGGCTGCGTGACGCCCTCGCGGTCCACGGCACGGGGGAGGCCCGGGCGATGACCCCGCCCGCCCTCGCGCACGCGATCGTGCGCGCCGACGCGCTGCGCCGAGGACTGGGGGAGCCGACCCTGGTCACCGGTGCCGAGCAGGACGGACTGCTCGCGGAGCTGATCGCGCAGCGCAGCGCCTGGCACCTGGAGGTCGACCCGGGCGCCCGCACCCTGCCCGGCTTCCGCACCGAGCTGCGCGACCTGATCACCCGCGCCACGGACCTGGGGCTCTCCCCGGCGGACCTCGAGCGGCTCGGCCGCGAGCGGGGGCGACCGGCATGGCGGGACGCGGCCGCGCTGCTGCGCGACTACCTCGGCGTGCTCGATCTCGAGGCCTCCGCGGCGCTGGACGCCGGGCCCCGCCTCGACTCGGGTGCCGTGGTGCGCCGTGCGGTGCGCCTGCTCGCCGACCCCGTGACCCCGCCGCCCTTCCGCGCCGTCGTGGTCGACGACGCCCAGGACCTCACCGCCGCCGGGATCGACCTCGTCGCGGCGCTGGCCTCCGCCGGCGCGAAGGTCATGGTCCTCAGCTGCCCCGACGCCGCGGTGGACACCTTCCGCGGGGCGCTCCCCGACGCCGCGGACAGGCTCCGCGAGCTGCTGCCGCGCCCCGTCGAGGAGATCCTCCTGCCGGGGGTGCACGACCGCTCCGACGGGCTCACCGCCGCGGTCGACGCCCTGCGCGGCAGGCTCCCCCTGGCCGGCGCCCCGCCTGCCGCGCGGCGTCCGCGCGCCCAGCAGCCCGGCGCTGTGGTCGCGCTGCGCGCCGAGGACCCGCTGGACGAGGCCCGTCTGATCGGCTCCGCCCTGCGCGACCTCCACCACCGCGAGCACGTCGACTACGACGGGATGGCGGTGGTCTGCCGCTCCGGGGCCGCGGTCGGCGACGTCGCCGACCTCCTCTCCCGCACCGGACTGCCGGTGCGGATCCCGCGCCGCCCCCAGCCGCTGCGGGAGGTCCCGGCCGTCGCGGACCTGATGACGATCCTGGAGATCGGACTGGCGCCCGTCGGCTCCCCGCTCGAGGCGCGGCTGGCCTCCGAGCTGCTGCGCGGCCCCTTCGGCGACGCCGATGCGCTCCGGCTGCGCCGCATCCGGCGCCTGCTGCTGGCCGCGCACCGCGAGGCGGAGCCGGACAGCACCGTCCCGAGCGAACAGCTGCTCGCGCGCGCCCTGGTCGACCAGGACGTGCCCGGTCTGCCCGCACCGGAGGTCCGCGACCGCGCCGCCGCCCCCGTCCACCGCGTGCGGGCCATGATCCGTGCCGTGCGGGAGCATCGCGAGCAGGACGCCCAGCAAGTGCTCTGGCACGCCTGGGACGCCTCGGGCCTGGCGGAGGGCTGGCGCCGGGCGGCACTCGGCGACACGGGGGACGTCGACGGCGCCCGCTCCCGCCTGGCGGCCTCGCGCCTGGACGCGCTCCTCGAGCTCTTCGCCGCCGCGGAGCGCCTCACCGACAGGCGCCCCGGCGCCGGCGCCCCCGAGCTGGTCGAGCAGGTCCGCGGGCAGGCCGTGGTCGAGGACACCCTGGCCCCGGCCGCCTCCGCCCGCGGTCGCATCGCCGTGCTCGCCCCCGCTCAGCTGGCCGGCGAACAGCGGGACACCGTGGTGCTCGCCCGCCTCCAGGAAGGGGCCTGGCCGGATCTTCGGCTCCGCTCGACCCTGTTCGGCGCCGCCGAGCTGTCGCTCCTGGCGGGCGCCCGCCGCGGTGCGGAGCTGCCCCGGGAGGCGGAGGCGCTGCGCGCGCTCCAGCGCGCTCAGGTCATCGCCGACGAGCTGCGCCTGGCCGTCGGCGCACTCTCCCGAGCCCGGACGCGGGTGCTGGTCACCGCCGTCCAGGACGAGCAGAACGAGCCCTCCGCACTGTTCGACGCCCTCTCGGCGACGGCCGCCGACCCCTGGATCGACGCCGAGACCCTGCGTCGCGATCCCGGACCGGCTCCCGACGCGCGCCGCCTGGTCGCCGCTGTGCGGCGTCGGGTGCGGGAGGAGGACCCGCAGCGCTCCCGGGACGCCGCCCTCGCCCTGGACGCGCTGCGGCGCGCGGGCGCGCCGGGGACCGACCCCGAGCGCTGGTACCACCAGGCGCCCAGCTCGACCGAGCCGCTGCACGCGGAGGGCACCACGATACAGCTGTCCCCCTCGGCCCTCGAACGGGCGGTGGACTGCCCGCAGTCCTGGCTGATGGAGCGGGCCGGAGGGACCCGCGCCGGCGGTCCCGCCCAGCTCATCGGCACCGCGCTGCACCACCTCGCCCAGGTCCATCCCCGCGGCCCCGTCGGCGGGGAGGAGGACCTGCTCACCGAGCTCCACGGCCTCCTGCGCACCGTGCCGGGCACGGAGACCTGGTCGGGCAGGCGCCGGGTGCGCCGCGCCGAGGACGCGGCCCGCCTGCTCGCCGAGCACCTGCGCGGCGCGGGGGAGCCCCTGGCCGTGGAGGCACCCTTCGAGGTCGATCTCGGCCGGGTGCGGCTGCGCGGCAGCATCGACCGCATCGAGGGCGACGCGACAGGACTGCGGGTGGTGGACCTGAAGTCCGGTCGTGCGGCGAAGTCCGCCGCGTCGGCGGAGGAGGACCTGCAGCTGGCCGCCTATCAGGCCGCGGTGCGCGAGGGCGCCCTCGCGCAGCAGCTGGGGCCGGACGCCCCGGAGCGGCTCAACGGCGCGCAGCTGGTCTACGTCGGCACCGGCGGGAAGCGGGCCGCGGTGCGCACCCAGACCGCGCTGCCCCGCGCCGAGGACCCGGCCTGGTTCGACGACCTCGTCGAGACGGTCTCCCACGAGGTCTCCGGGCAGCAGGTCACCGCCCGGGTCAACGCCCACTGCACGCACTGCGCGGTGCGCAGCAGCTGCCCCCTGCAGCCCGAAGGAGAGCAGCTGTGAGCACTCCCGCCCCGAGGCACTCCGCGGCCGCCCTCGCCGCGCTGCTGGAGCAGCCTCCGCCCACCGCCGAGCAGACCGCCGTCATCGAGGCGCCGCTGGCCCCGATGCTGGTGGTCGCCGGGGCCGGATCGGGCAAGACCGAGACCATGGCCTCGCGCGTGGTGTGGCTGATCGCCAACGGGATCGTCGAACCGCGCCAGGTGCTGGGCCTGACCTTCACCCGCAAGGCCGCCCACGAGCTCGGGGAGCGGATCTCGGCCCGCCTCGCCGCCCTCGCCGGGGCGCTGCGCGCCGAGGGCCTCGCCCTGCCCCGCGGTCTCGAGCGCGGCGGGGACGACCTGGTGGGACAGCGCCCCGTCGTCCACACCTACAACGGCTTCGCCCTCGACCTGGTGCGCGAGCACGCGCTCGCCGTCGGCATCGATCCCGAGCTGACCATGATGTCGACCTCCGCGTCCTGGCAGCTCGCCCACGAGATCGTCGAGGGATGGGACGACTCCCTGGACCTCGAGGCGTCCCCGGCCACGCTCACCGCCGCCCTGCTCTCCCTGACCTCCTCCCTCGCGGACCACCTGGTGACCCCCGCCGAGCTCGAGTCGCACCTGCGCCAGGTGCGCGATCACCTCGTCGGGATCCCGCTGCAGGTCGAGGGACGGCGCCGCACCACCCCGAAGGAGGTCGCGAAGGTGCTCGGCGCCCTGGAATCCCGTCTCGCGCTGCTGCCGCTGCTCGAGCGCTTCGCGGAGATCCGCACCGACTCCTCCGCCCTGGACTTCGCCGACCAGGTCTCCCTCGCCGCGCGGGTCGCCCGTGAGGTGCCCGCGGCGAGCGCCCTGGCCCGTCGCATGCACCGGGTGGTGCTGCTCGACGAGTTCCAGGACACCTCCGTGGCGCAGCTGCGGATGCTCACGGACCTGTTCGGCCCCGGCCACGCCGCCTGCGCCGTCGGCGACCCGCAGCAGGCCATCTACGGCTGGCGCGGCGCCTCGGCCGCCTCGCTGTCGGGCTTCGCCTCCGCGTTCGCCACCGCGGAGCAGCCCGTCCTGCAGTGCACGCTGTCCACCTCGTGGCGCAACGACGAGGCGGTGCTCGCGGTCGCGAACCGCCTGGCCGCGCCTCTGCGCGGCGCCGATGCGGGCCTGACCATCCCCGAGCTCCGGCCCCGGCCGGGAGCGGGGGAGGGGGCCTGCGAGATCGTCGAGGCGGCCGACGAGCGTACCGAGGCCCGCGCCATCGGCCGCTGGATCCTCGAGCGCCGCGCCGAGGCGGCCGAGGACGCCCCGCCCGCCTCGGCCGCGGTGCTGGTGCGCGCCCGTCGTCAGATCCCTGCTCTCGTCGAGGGTCTCCAGGAGCAGGGACTCCCGGTCGAGGTGGTGGGTCTGGGAGGCCTGCTGCACCGCCCCGAGGTCGCCGACGTGCGGGCGCTGCTCCACTGCGCGCACGATCCCGGCCGCGGCGACGCCCTGATGCGTCTGCTGAGCGGACCGCGGTTCCGTATCGGTGCCAGGGACCTGGCGGTGCTCGGACGCTGGCGCGACCGGATCGGCTCGCGGCTGCGCCGCGACGGCGAGGCGCCCGGAGGGCAGGACGAGGCCGAGTCCGTCTCCCTGGTCGACGCGGTGGACGACCTCCCTCCCGTGGACTGGACGGACCCCTCGGGCCGGTCGCTGACCGTCACCGGGAGGGAGCGGCTGGAGCAGCTCCAGCGGATCCTGCGCGAGCTGCGGCGCCTGCTCCCGCTGCCCTTGCCGGACCTGGTCACGGCGGCGACCCGGCTGCTCGACGTGGACCTCACCCTGCTGGAGACCGAGCCCGGCTCCCGGGCCCTGGCCGACCTCGAGGCCTTCCGCGACCATGCGGCCGCCTTCGACCGCACCGCCCGCCGCGGCGGGCTCGGCGCATATCTCGACCTGCTCGAGATCAGCGAGGACGAGGAGGCCGGCCTCTCCGTCACCGCCGCCCCGGAGACCGCGCACGACCCTGCCGCCGTCACCATCGTGACGATGCACTCCGCCAAGGGCCTGGAATGGGACCTGGTCGCCGTCGCCGGGCTCACCGAGGGCACCGTGCCCTCCTACGACCTCCGCCGTGCGAGGACCGACGAGGCCGGTCGCACCCGGGTCCCCGGCGACGGCTGGCTCGGACGGCTCGCCTCCGCCGCCGTCCCCACCGCCCTGCGCGGCGACGCGGACACCCTGCCGGAGCTGGCCTGGGCGGAGGCCGACACCCAGGTCGACGCCGAGGCGCTGATCGAGGAGTTCCGCTTCGCCCAGGGGGAGGAGTCGCTGCGCGAGGACCGTCGGCTGATGTACGTCGCGGTGACCCGGGCCCGGCGCCGGCTGCTGCTGACCTCCGCCGCCTGGCGGGCCTCGCTCACCACGGCACGTCCCCGATCCCGCTACCTCACCGAGGTCGCGTCCCTGGTGCCCGAGCGGTTCCGCCGGGCCGAGGAGGTGCCCGAGCAGAACCCGCTGGAGAGCGAGCGGCCGCAGGCGTCCTGGCCGCCGGCGCCCGGGGAGCGGGAGCGGGCCCGGGACCGGGCCGCGGCTCTGCTGGCGGAGGTCGCCCCCGCCGCTCCCGCGGCGCACACCGCTCCTACTGCACCTTCAGCTCCCTCTGGGTCCTCTGCGCCCGCCGACGCCGTCCTCGACGAGCTCGAGCGCACCGATCCTGCGCTCGCCGAGCTGGTGCGCCGCGCGATCGCGGACCTCGCCCAGCAGGCCGCCCCGCCCGTCGTCCATTCCCCGCCCCGGCTCTCCGCCTCGCAGGTGGTGCAGCAGGCCCGGGATCCGCGCGCCGCCGCGATCGACCTGCTGCGGCCCCTGCCCCGGCGCCCCTCCGCCGCGGCCGCCCGCGGCACCGCCTTCCACGCCTGGCTCGAGTCCCGGTACGAGGGTGCGGCACTGCTGGACCTCGAGGACCTGCTGGATCTCGAGGACGTCGACGGCGAGGAGGAGCAGGTCGACGACCGCGCGCTGCGCGAGGCCTTTACCTCCTCCGCATGGGCGGAGCGCTCCCCGCTGGTGGTCGAGCACCCCGTCCACACCCGGATCGGGCAGATCGCGGTGCGAGGCGTCATCGACGCGGTGTTCGCAGATCCGGAGGGGACCGACGGGTCCGCGGGCGTGATGATCGTGGACTGGAAGACCGGCCGCGTCCCTCCCGCCGCCCAGCTGCGCGAACGTGCGCTGCAGCTCTCGCTCTACCGCCTGGCCTGGCACGAGCGGACGGGCCTGCCGGTCTCCCGCATCCGCACCGCCTTCCATTTCGTGGCCGACGGCGTCACCCACGAGGTGGAGCGCCATCCCTCGCGCGAGCGGATCGCGCGGATGCTCGCCGGGGAATGACCCGGGAGCGGTCGGGCGCGAGCCCTCAGCGGGGCTCGTCGTCCTCGTGCGAGCTCATCGCGTCGAAGGTGCGCTCGGCCTCCTCGCGGGCGATCTGCGCGAGATCCGCGTCGAGGTCCCCGATCATGCCGCGGGCGTCCGCGATGATCTCCGCGTCGTCGGTCGCCAGGCCGTGGGCGAGCCATTCGGCGACGGCGAACTCGCCGAGGGCCTGCGCCCTCTCCATCAGCCGCGGATGTGCGGAGGTGGGCAGCTCCTCGCGGTAGGCGGCGTAGAGCTGGTCGAACCGCTCCGGATCGAGCGAGGAGATCAGCCAGGCGAGGTCCGAGGCGGCGTCGGCGACCTTCGAGGAGGACCAGTCGCGCACCGCGCTGATCCGGTGGCCGGAGAGGAACAGGCTCTCCTCCGAGAGGTCACCGTGCACGAACTGGGGGGTGAAGTCCCACAGCTCCTCGTCCTCGAGCAGCGCCTGCCAGCGCTGGGCGACGGCGGCCGGGAGGTGCCCGCCCGCGGTGATCTCGGCGATCCTCGCGCGATGCTGCGCGTGCAGCACCTCCGGGGTGAAGGACTCGACCCCGGCGGCCTCCGCGGCGTAGCGCGGCACGGTGTGGATCCGGGCCAGCACCGTTCCCAGCGACTGCGCGAGCTCCGCGCCGGAGGAGAGGTCGTCGAGCATCAGCGGACGTCCCACCGGGGCCTCGGTCACGACGCAGCGACCGCCCTCGGAGAGCTTCACGAAGCCGAGCACGGGCGGGACGACCCCGCTGAGCGGTGTGCCGGTCAGGGCGTCGGCCACTCTGAGGTCGCGCTCGAGGCGCACCCCGGAGGCGGTCGATCCGGGGGAGAGGACCATCACCCGACGGCCGTCCTCCCCGACGATTCCGGCGACGTCGAGATCCTCGGCAGGGGTGGCGATCGGCGTGGTCCGCACCGGGACCAGCCCGGGGACCGCCGCCGCGGCGAGGGCTGCCAGGGAATAGGAGTTGCGATGCACGCCTCCACCGTACCCGGCACGAGGGGCTGGGCCGCGTAGGCTCGAACCATGGCGAAGCTCCGCGGTCCCCACCTCAGCACCCCACTCACCCTCCCCAGCTCCGATCGTGATGCGCTGCTGCGCTCCGACCCGGAGGTGCTCGCTCCCGGCGAGGACGCCCGCTACCTGGTGACCAGGGCCGGTGCGGTCTGCCTGGAGGAGGACGACCAGGGGACCCTCCATGCCGTGCTCGAGACCGAGGACCCCCGCGGCGGCACCCTCCAGCCGCTGGTCCTGCTGGGCCGGCGCGACGGGCACCGGGTGCTGGCCGTCGAGATCCCCGAGCCCAGCGCCGAGCTCGACGCTCCGGGTCGTGATCTGCGCGACCTCCGGCGCGTCGCCGATCAGATCGCCGAGAACGACGCCGACCTGGCCGCCGCCGCCGTCGCGATGGGGTTCTGGCACCGCTCGATGCGCCACTGCCCGCTGTGCGGCGCCGCTCTCGAGGCGGAGATGGCCGGATGGGTGCTGCGCTGCCGCGAGGACGGCGTCGAGCAGTTCCCCCGTACCGACCCCGCCGTGATCATGGCGGTGCGGGACGGCCGCGATCGTCTGCTGCTGGCGCGCAATGCGCACTTCCGAGGACGGTTCCACTCGGTGCTCGCCGGCTTCGTCGAGCCGGGCGAGAGCCTCGAGAACGCCGTGGCCCGGGAGGTCGCCGAGGAGGTCGGCGTCACCGTCGAGGAGGTCGAGTACGTGGGCAGCCAGCCGTGGCCCTTCCCCCGCTCGCTGATGCTCGGCTACCGGGCCTGGGCCCCGGAGGCGTCCGAGCTCACCCTCCAGGACGAGGAGATCGCCGAGGCGCGCTGGTACTCCCGCGAGGAGCTCGCGGCCGCGCTCGCGGCGGAGGAGATCGAGCTCCCGGGCCCCGCCTCGATGGGACGCGCGCTCATCGACGACTGGTACGGACGCTCCGCCCGGGTCTGAGCCGCGAGGCGCAGCCCGGGGCCCGGGCTGCCCGCGGGGTGGTGTGGCGCACGCGCCGTCCACAGCGCCCCGCGGGTCGTCGTACCGCCCTGGCAGGATGATCAGTGATGACCGACCACCCTGCTGCCGCCGACTCCGCTGCCGCCCGCTCCGCCGCCGCCGACCCCGCGCCGCTCGACCGGGCGCCGACCGATCCCGCTCCGACGGACCCCGCGGATCCGGAGTCGCTGCTGGCCGCCCTCGATCCCGAGCAGCGCGAGGTCGCCCGCAGCTTCGGCGCGCCGATCTGCGTGCTCGCAGGTGCCGGCACCGGCAAGACGCGCGCGATCACCCACCGCATCGCCTACGGCGTCTCCACCGGCCAGCTGAACCCCCGTCACGTCCTCGCGGTGACCTTCACCGCCAAGGCCGCCGCCGAGATGCGCTCGCGCCTGCGCGACCTCGGGGTGCCCGCGGTGCAGGCACGCACCTTCCACGCCGCGGCCCTGCGGCAGCTGCGCCACTTCTGGCCGCGCGTGGTGGGCGGTCCGATGCCCGATCTCCTGCCCAACAAGTTCGCCGGCATCGGCGAGGCGTGCCAGCGCCTCCACCTCAGCGTGGACCGGGCCGCTCTGCGGGACATCGTCGCCGAGGTCGAGTGGTCGCGGGTCTCGATGCTCACCCCCGAGTCCTATCCGGACGCCGCGGCACAGACCCGTCGGCCGGGCGTCGCCGGCTTCGACTCCCGCTCCATCTCGCGCATCCTCACCCAGTACGAGGAGGTGAAGAAGGAGCGCGGCGTGATCGACTTCGAGGACGTGCTGCTGCACCTGGTCGGCTTCCTCACCGAGCGCGCCGACGTGGCCCGGGAGGTCCGCAGCCAGTACAAGCACTTCGTGGTCGACGAGTACCAGGACGTCTCCGCGCTCCAGCACTCGCTGCTGCGCCTGTGGCTGGGCACCTCCGACGACCTCTGCGTGGTCGGCGACGCCGCCCAGACCATCTACACCTTCGCCGGCGCCCGCTCCTCCTACCTGCTGGACTTCCGCAAGGAGTTCAAGCGTGCCCGCACCATCCGGCTCGAGCGCAACTACCGCTCCACCCCGGAGATCGTGCGGATGGCCAACACCGTCCTCGACGGCGCGCAGGGCCGCACCCGGGAGACCCGCCTGACCCTGGTCTCCCAGCGGCCCACCGGGCCGCCGCCGATCGTCGAGTCGTTCGCCGACGACCCCGCCGAGGCCGACGGCGTCGCCGATCGCATCGCGGCACTGGTCCAGGAGGGCCGGCCCGCCGCCGAGATCGCGATCCTGTTCCGCACCAACAGCCAGTCCGAGGCCCTCGAGCAGGCGCTGACCTTCCGCGGCATCGGCTACCTGGTGCGCGGCGGGGACCGCTTCTTCGAGCGCCAGGAGGTGCGCCGGGCGATGGTGTCCCTGCGCGCCGCGACGCGGGTCGAGCAGCTCGACCCCGCGCGCGCCGTGCGCGACGTCCTCTCCCAGCAGGGCTGGTCGCCCGCCGCCCCGGAGACGACCGGCGCGGTCCGCGACCGCTGGGACTCCCTCAACGCCCTGGTGGGGCTCACCGACACCGTCACCTCGCGCCCCGGCACCACCATGGCCGACGTGGTCCGCGAGCTCGAGGAGCGGGCGGAGGCGCAGGCCGCTCCCGTGGTCGACGGCGTCACCCTCGCCTCCGTGCACGCCGCCAAGGGTCTGGAGTGGCCGGTCGTCTTCGTGGTCGGCGCGAGCGACGGGCTGCTGCCGATCTCGATGGCCAGGACCCCGGCCGAGATCGAGGAGGAGCGACGGCTGCTCTACGTGGCGCTCACCCGTGCCCGCGACCTGCTCACCGTGAGCTGGGCGGCCGCCCGCACACCCGGGGCGCGCGGCTCTCGGAAGGCCTCCCGCTTCCTCGACGGGGTGCTGGACCACCCCGACGCCCCGACGGCGGGCGCCGGTGCCGGGGCACGCCGCACGGGCCGCCGCTCCGCGACCGTGTACTCGGAATGCCGGGTCTGCGGGCAGGGACTGGTCTCGCCGGCCGAGCAGCGCCGCGGCCGGCACGAGGGCTGCCCCTCGCCGGCAGGGGAGGGGCTGCTCGCCGAGCTGCGCGGCTGGCGCCGGGAGCAGGCGAGCCGCCGCGGCACTCCGGCCTATGCGATCCTCACCGATGCGGCTCTCGAGGCCGTCGCCGAACGGGCTCCGCGCACCGAGCAGGAGCTGCTGGAGGTGCCCGGCATCGGTCCCGCGAAGGTCACGAGCTTCGGCCCCGAGCTGCTGGCGCTTCTCGGCCGAGCCCCGAAGAAGCCGTGAAACTGCAGGTCAAAAAATACTTCTGCAATCAGTGCGGGAGGTGTAGAGTCTTCTCTGTCAATCGTCCACGTCGTGGACCGGGGAACCGGGACGCGCGCACAGGAAAGGGGGTGGCCTCAGTGAACATCATCTGGAATCTCGCAGGAGAAGGCCTGCGCCCCACCGGCGCGCCCTCCCTTCTGCAGCGCGAACGGGGCAATGCCCCCGCGGTGCCCAGCTGAGCTGACGAGGCCTCCCCTCGCTGCCGGCGCGGCACCGCCGCCGCGCCCCCGCCCCTCAGGGGCTCGTCCCTCCCGACGACCTTCGAAGCAGCGAGACGATGACATCTCTACTCACCACCTTCCTGACCCCCGCGGACACCTCCGCGACCACGTTGCCGTGTCACGACACGGAGGCCGCTGATCTCTTCTTCTCCGAGCGTCCCGCCGACCTCGAGCAGGCCAAGACCCTGTGCGCCGGCTGCCCGCTCATCGAGGAGTGCCGACAGGGCGCGCTCGACCGGGCCGAGCCCTGGGGCGTGTGGGGCGGCGCGATCTTCGACGCCGGCCGCATCATCGCCGTCAAGCGCGGCCGCGGCCGGCCCCGGAAGAACCCGGCGCAGGACGCGGCGTGATCCGCCTGATCCGAGCGGCCGCCCCGGACGCCCCGGCGCCCGCGGGCGGCCGCTCGCGCACCCCGTCCCGGACGCACGAAGGGCGAGGCACCGGTCGGTGCCTCGCCCCGTCGTCGCAGCTCGTCGATCAGGCTGTGCGTGCTGCCTGGTCTCCTGCCGCTCGTTCCTCGCAGCTGGTCGATCAGGCTGTGCGTGCTGCCTGGTCTCCTGCCGCTCGTTCCTCGCAGCTCGTCGATCAGGCCTTGCCGAGGATCCGGTTCAGCTTCGTGCCGCACTCCGGGCACACGGCCTTGGCCATGCGACGACCGTTGGAGACGACGACATTGCCCTCAGCCTCTCGCTTCTCGCGGCACTTGACGCAGTAGAACTCTCCGGCATAGGTCTCGTCGGCCATATCCGCTCCTCGTTGTTCGTCGGTGGTGTTCGTCCCCGGACGCACGGCGCTCGCCGCGAGGCCGGGACCGACTCACTGTAACGGCGCGCCGGTGCGCCGCACGAATCAGGAAGCGACGGTGTGGTCGGAACGGTGCCGGGAGGATGGTCCGATCGGGGCGGCCCGTCGCGCGCTTCGGGTTCAGGAGGCTCCGTGAGAAGCCGAGGAAGTGCGCGCGACGAGCCGACATCGGAGGCCCCGAAGGCAGCAGAAGGCCTCGTGAGGGCCGTGGAACCTCGGGGGCGCTCAGCACCACGCGCACCTTCCCCGTGTGCGTCCTGCTAGTTATCCCGAGGTCCCACGTGGAGGGAAACCTAGCCCCTGCGGACCGGGCGGGTCAAAGGACGCTCGGGGATCGACTGTGGACAACTCGCCCGTGGCTGTGGACAGACCGCCGTCGGCGGTGCGGGCACTGTGGAGGAACGGTCGATCCTGCCGGTCACGGCGATCTGACCGGCCCTTCTGCGGTGCACAGGTGTGGATGAACTTTTTTCTCCACGCGACCGTGCGAGGCTGTGATCCATGAACGATCTGGTCCTGCACGAGAACGTCACCGGTCCCCGCGGCGAGCGGGTGCTGGTGCGGCGCAGCGCCCGTCGGCGGCGCACCGTCTCCATCTCCCGCCGTGACGGCGATCTGCTGGTCGCCATCCCCGCCACCTTCAGCGCACGCCAGGAGCGGCAGTGGGTGACGAAGATGGTCGACCAGCTCGCGGGCAAGGAGGCTCGACGGGCGCCGAGGAGACGCAGCGACGAGGACCTGATGCGGATGGCCCGAGAGGTCAGTGAGGCGCACCTCGGCGGCCGCGCGCACCCCACCTCGGTGACATGGTCCACACGGCAGAACACGCGATGGGGGTCCTGCACCTCGGCGGAGGGCACCATCCGGCTCTCCCATCAGCTCCAGGGCATGCCGGACTACGTGATCCGCTCCGTGATGATGCACGAGCTGATCCACCTGCTGGTCCCCGGGCACGGTCCGGAGTTCGCGGCCCTGATGGCGAACTATCCGCAGGCGGAGAAGGCCCAGGGGTTCCTCGACGGGGTCTCCTGGGCGAAGCACCTGCCCGAGGACCAGGACCAGGACCAGGACCAGGAACAGGGCCAGGACCAGGAGCAGGCGCCGATCGAGGACGCGATCGAGGGCGAGGGCTCGACCCCTCAGCGACTCCAGCGCGCGAGATAGGGCTCCAGCGCCTCGAGGGTCCCGGCGAGGTCCGGGACCGTGCCCTCGGGCAGGGCGGAGGAGTCGAGGCCTCCCCCCTCCGTGCGCCGCGGCCACGGCACCCACCGCACCGCGGCGGACTCCTCGCTCACCGTGAGCGGCAGCTCGCCCGCCCCCGCCGGAGCGCGCAGCAGGTACTGCACGTCCCAGTGCTCGCGGCAGGAGCCGAAGGCGGCGTCGAGACCGTGGCGGTGCAGCATCGCGGGACCGTCGCCCACCCGCTCCAGATCCTCCAGGCCGATCTCCTCGGCGATCTCTCGGCGCGCCGCGAGCTCGAGGTCCGTCTCGCCGTCCTCGAGGTGACCGCCGGGCTGCACCCAGAAGCGGCCCTTGCGATGCCACACCAGCGCCACGTGGTCGCCGGGCGCGTCGAGCACGATCGCGCTCGCGGTGAGATGCCGCGGCCCTCCGTCGCGGTGCAGCGCCCGCGGGGTGCGCGCCAGCAGGTCCCGGTACTCGCGGGCGAGCTCGGGTCCCGAGACCGCATCCTCGGCGCGGCGCAGCTGCGCCAGAGCGGTCGCGGTCCCCGGCCCGTCCTCGGCCCCGGAGTCAGCGGCCATCGTCATCGGCAGTCATCAGCGGCCGTCGTCTGCGGAGGGCTCCCCGCCGTCGGTCTCGTCGCGGTCGGTCCCGTCACCGTCGGTCCCGTCACCGTCGGCCCCGCCGCGGCCCTCCGGAGACTGCCCGCGCAGGCCGCCCTGCTCGTCCTCGCGCGGCGCGAGGTCCTGCCCGTCGCCGGAGAGCAGCTTCTCGAGCTCCGCGTCGAAGTCCTCGGGCAGCGAGACGTCCGAGAGCCCATCGACCTCGTCCTCGGAGGCAGCGGGCCGCGGAGCCTGCGGACGGCCCGAGAGGACCTCCGCCGTCGGCAGCAGATCGGGGTGGTCCCACTTCGCCTCACGGCCGGACTCGCCCTCCGTCGCCAGCACGCTCTCCCACCAGGACAGGGCCTCGCGCACGCGGCGGGGCCGCAGCTCGATGCCGATGGTCTTCGAGAGCATCTCCTCGGCGGGCCCGCCGGCGGCACGGCGCCGGCGCAGCACCTCGCGCATGGCCTCGAGCTCCGGCAGCTTGCCGTCCAGCGCGCGGGTGGTGACGTGGTCCACCCACGCCTCGATCAGCGCGAGGGTGGTGGCGAGCTCCTCGAGAGCTCGCTCCTGGGAGGCGCGGCGGGTGAAGACGAACATCTCCTCGGGGCGGCGGGCCTGCATCGCCTCGGGGTCCGACAGGTCCAGCCCGCGGACCATCTCGTCGAGGGCGTCCAGATCCAAGGTGATGCCGCGCGAGTAGTCCTCGATCGCGGAGAACAGCGCCCTGCCCAGCCAGGGCGCGGCGGTGAACAGCGCCGTGTGCGCGATCTCGCGGGCCGCGAGGAAGATCCGCGCCGCTCCGGGGTCCAGCGAGTGCGCGGAGATCAGGTCCTCGACATTGGCGGCGACCAGGGCGGGCTCCCCGTCCCGACCCAGCGGCAGGCCGAGATCGGTGGTGCCGGCCGCCTCGCGGGCCAGGGAGCCGATGGCGTGCCCGAACTGCACGCCGAACATGGTCCCGCCGATGCGCTCCATCATCGCCGCGGGATCGCCGCCGGGGAACGGCATCCCCGCCGCTCCCATGTCTCCCATCTGGCCCAGCTGGGAGGCGATCGCCTCCCCGATCGCGCCGGCCATGTACTTCGCGACCGGCTCGACGATCGGCTTCCAGTGCGGCAGCGTGCGATGCAGCCAGGTCCCCCGGCCGTACACGCCGATCTCCGTGGAGGGCACGTCGATCGCGAGCACCGGGTCCAGCCACAGCCGCGCCACCTGGGCGGCCTGGCGGAGCTCGGCGGCGTCGGACTCCGTGGGGGAGGGATCGCCGGGCGTGCCGGCAGGGTCGGGCATGCCGGGGATGCCGGCCTGCCCGGCCGCGGCACGACGGGCGATGTCCTCCGCCATCTGCCAGTTCACCGGGCTGTCCCCCTGGGCGGCGAACATGCTCTGCATCTGCGCGGCCGCCGCTCGCAGCTGGGCGGGGTCCTGGGGCAGGTGCGCCTGCTGTGCCAGGGCCGACAGGTCCAGCCCGTCCAGGGCGCCGTCGGGGAGGGCGTCCCCGAAGGTCTCCTTCAGGAAGCGCTTCAGCGCCTCTTCGTCCATGTCTCCGGGTCCACCCGGGATCGGGGAATCGCTCATGGCCACCTCCAGCAGTCCGTGTCACCTCCAGCCTACCGATCGCCGCTGAAGGACGGCCGGGCGCGGGCCGTGTCGCCGCACGGGCGCCGGGCGGGGCACCGCGGCCGCGTGGGGCACAATGTCGGGGTGACCGAAGAGCCGACCCCGCCGACCCGCCCTGCCCGGGTGCGGGCGCTCGTCACCCGGACGATCGACGAGGCGCAGCTCTCCCGCCCGGTCCTCGCCCTGGTCACGCTGGCGCTGCTGTGCGTGATGGTGCTCGGCGGTTCGCTGCTCCCGGTGCCCTACGTCATCGAGCGGCCCGGTCCGGCGATCGACGTGCTCGGCGAGTACGAGGACGAGGAGATCCTGGTCATCGACGGTGCGGAGACCCATCCCACCGACGGCGCCCTGATGATGACGACCGTCTCCGTCGACGGCGGCCCCGGGTACCGGGTCACCCCCGTCGAGGTCGTCGCCGCCTGGTTCGACCGCTCCAAGATGGTGCTCCCGCGCGAGGCGGTGTTCCCCGAGGGCCAGACCCGGGAGGAGACGGACCTCAGCAACGTCGCGGCCATGAGCACCTCCCAGCAGGGTGCGGTCGCCGTGGCGCTGGACGAGCTGGGGATCGACTACGAGGACGTGGTCATGATCGCCGGGGTCCAGGAGGACGGCCCGGCCGACGGGACGCTCGAGACCGGCGACGTGGTCGTCGCCGTCGACGGCGAGCACGCGGCGGACGTCGACGGGTACCGCGATCTGATCCGCGCCGCGGGCCAGGGCGGCACCGTCGCGATGACCGTGCGGCGCGGCGGCGAGGAGCTCGACCTCGAGGTCCCCGCCGAGACGGTGGACGACAGCCCGAGGATGGGCGTGGTGCTCACCCCGGGCTACGAGTTCCCGATGGACGTCGACATCACCGTGGGCGGCATCGGCGGCCCCAGCGCCGGCATGATCTTCTCCCTCTCGGTCTACGACGAGCTCACCCCCGGAGCGCTCACCGGCGGCGAGCGGATCGCGGGCACCGGCACCATCGCGGAGGACGGCTCCGTGGGCGCGATCGGCGGGATCCGCCAGAAGATGGTCGGCGCCGTCGACTCCGACGCCGAGTACTTCCTGGCCCCCAGCGCCAACTGCGGTGACGTCCTCGGCTACGAGCCCGACGGCCTCGAGGTCGTCGCGGTGGCGAGCTTCGAGGAGGCGCTCACCGCGACCGAGACCATCGCCGGGAGCGGCAGCACCGAAGGCCTACCCACCTGTGAGGACGTGAGCAACCAGTGAGCAGGAAGAATCGCCGGCGCACACCGCCCAAGCCCACCGTCGTCTTCGACTTCGGCGGGGTGCTCAGCGCCGGGCACGACCCGGTGCCGGACATCCACGAGCTCCTCGGCGGGGACGCCGAGGCGCTCGCGCAGGCGCTGTGGGGCGAGCGCGCCGCCTATGATCGCGGCGCGCTGGACCCCGCCCAGTACTGGAGCGCGGTCGCGCGCGCCGTCGGCGTCGAGCAGCTCTCCGCGGACGAGATCACCGAGCTGCAGAAGGCAGACGACCGATACTTCCTGCGCCTGGACCCGCGCTCGCGCGCCCTGCTCCATGACCTCGCCCGCAATCAGGTGCGCCTGGCCCTGCTCTCGAACGCCTCGGAGGCCTTCGGGGAGTCCGTGCGCCGCACCGACTGGTTCGAGGCCTTCACCCTCGCGGTCATCTCGGGGGAGGAGCGGACGGTCAAGCCCGACCGTGAGATCTACGACGTGCTGCTGGACGTCCTGGCGCACGAGACCGGGGGAGTGTCGATCCCGTCCTCGCTGATCTTCTTCGACGACCGCGAGGAGAACGTGGCCGCCGCCCGTGCGCTCGGCATCGACGCCCACCTGTGGCCCCGCAACGGGCAGGAGCATCCCGACGGCACCGAGCACGGCTCCGACATCGCCCGACGCGTGCTGACCGAGCGGGGCATCCCGCTCGACTGAGCGTCGACCGGGCGCCCGCGCCCGTCCGGCGCGTCCGCCGTCGTTGCGGGTACAGTCGGATCGCGACGTCCCCTGCGCGGCGCCGCCCCAGGGCGCCCCGGGGACGTCCTCGACCACATCCTCCGAGACCACATCCTCCGAACAGGAACACGAGTTGGCAGAGTTCATCTACACCATGTACAAGGCCCGCAAGGCCGTGGGCGACAAGGTCATCCTCGATGACGTCTCCATGAGCTTCTACCCGGGTGCCAAGATCGGCATGGTCGGCCCCAACGGCGCCGGCAAGTCGACCATCCTCAAGATCATGGCGGGCCTGGATCAGCCCTCCAACGGCGAGGCCCGCCTCAGCCCCGGCTACAGCGTCGGCATCCTCCTGCAGGAGCCTCCGCTGGACGAGTCCAAGACCGTCCTGGAGAACGTCCAGGAGGGCATGGGCGAGCTGTTCAAGAAGGTGCAGCGCTTCAACGCCATCGGCGAGGAGATGGCCGAGCCCGACGCGGACTTCGACGCGCTGATGAGCGAGATGGGCTCCCTCCAGACCGAGATCGACAACGCGAACGGCTGGGACCTGGACTCCCAGCTCGAGCAGGCGATGGACGCGCTGCGCTGCCCGCCCGGCGACGAGCCGGTCACCCACCTCTCCGGCGGTGAGCGGCGCCGTGTCGCGCTGTGCAAGCTGCTGCTGGAGAAGCCCGACCTGCTGCTGCTGGACGAGCCCACCAACCACCTCGACGCCGAGAGCGTGCTGTGGCTCGAGCAGCACCTCCAGCAGTACGAGGGCGCCGTCATCGCCGTCACCCACGACCGGTACTTCCTCGATCACGTCGCCCAGTGGATCGCCGAGGTCGACCGCGGTCACCTCATCGGGTACGAGGGCAACTACTCCACCTATCTCGAGAAGAAGGAGGAGCGTCTCACCGTCCAGGGCAAGAAGGACCAGAAGCTCGCCAAGCGCCTCAAGGAGGAGCTGGAGTGGGTGCGGTCCAACGCCAAGGGCCGCCAGGCGAAGTCCAAGTCGCGTCTGGCGCGGTACGAGGAGATGGCGGCCGAGGCCGAGCGCACCCGCAAGCTCGACTTCGAGGAGATCACCATCCCGCCCGGCCCGCGCCTGGGCAACCAGGTGATCGACGCCAAGGACGTGAAGAAGGGCTTCGGCGAGCGCGTGCTCATCGACGGTCTCTCCTTCACCCTGCCGCCCAACGGCATCGTCGGCGTCATCGGCCCGAACGGCGTCGGCAAGACGACGCTGTTCAAGACCATGGTGGGCCTCGAGCCGCTCGACGACGGCGAGCTGAAGATCGGCAAGTCCGTCAAGATCAGCTACGTGGACCAGAACCGCGAGAACATCGATCCGGAGAAGAACCTCTGGGAGGTCGTCTCCGACGGGCTGGATTTCATCCAGGTGGGCAAGGTCGAGATCCCCTCGCGCGCGTACGTCTCCCAGTTCGGGTTCAAGGGCCCGGACCAGCAGAAGAAGGCCGGGATCCTCTCCGGCGGCGAGCGCAACCGCCTGAACCTGGCGCTCACCCTCAAGCAGGGCGGCAACGTGCTGCTGCTGGACGAGCCCACCAACGACCTCGACGTCCAGACCCTCGGATCGCTCGAGAACGCGCTGCTGGAGTTCCCGGGATGCGCCGTGGTCGTCTCGCACGACCGCTGGTTCCTCGACAGGGTCGCGACCCACATCCTGGCCTACGAGGGCACCGAGGAGAACCCGGCGAACTGGTACTGGTTCGAGGGCAACTTCGAGTCCTACCAGGCCAACAAGGTCCAGCGTCTGGGCGAGGAGGCCGCGCGGCCTCACCGCGTGACCTACCGTCGCCTGACCCGCGACTGACCCGGATCCCGGACCGCCGCGGCGCCCCCGCTCCCTCGAGGAGCAGGGGCGCCGCGGCGCGTCGGGACTGCTCGCGAGGTCTTCCGCCGGATCGACGTCCGCCGGGACGGCCTCCGCCGGGTCGGTGTCTCAGCCGTCACCGCCGGTGGCCGCGGGGCCGAAGGTCGCCACCACGCGGGGGGAGGGGGTGCCGGATTCGCTGCGGGGCGCCATCTCGCGGGTCACGAACAGCCGGTCGGCGGCCCCGGTACCGGTGAACTCGATCGTCCCGTCGTCCGCGACGTCGAGGATGCCCAGGCTGCGTGTGCTCCCCTCGCTCTCGCCCCACAGCTCGAGCACCTCGCCGTCCCAGCCGACCACGCCCTCGGCGCGCACGGCGGTGCCCTCCGTGCTGAGCACGGCGCGCCAGCTGCCGTTGTCGCTGAGACCGTCGATCGTCTCAGCGCCCGGGGCGAGGGACAGCTCGATCCAGGCGGCGGAGAAGTCGCGGGAGGCCTCGAGGTCCTGATGGGAGCTCAGCAGAAGTCCGCCCAGCACCAGGGCGCAGACCGTCGCCAGCGCCGCGACGGAGCGGGAGATCCAGGGGATCCCGCGCGGCGCCCTGACCGCGTCCCGGGCGCGCTGCTCCTCCCGACGCCGGTCGCGGCGGGAGCGCTCCTTCTCGTCGCCGCGCCGGAAGGCGAAGGCGGGCGCCGTCGCCGCTCCCGGCTCCTCACGCACCGGCGCTCCCTCGGCCCCCGGCGCCCCGTCGGCTCGCGGCGCCCCCGGCGCCCCCGGGGAGAGCGCCGACGGCTCCGCGGCGCTGCCGTGCACCCCGCCGGGCATCGCCGGCGGGCCCACCATCCTCCGCTGCGTGTCCGTCCCGAGCACCGGGGTGGAGTAGCTGCCGCCGTAGGCGGCTTCGGCGTCGGCGTCGGTCCGGGGCCCGGCCCCGATGTCCTCGAGGACAGCGGAGTGCAGGGCGCGCGAGGGAGCGACCGCGGTCAGCAGCGTCAGCGCGGCCGCCGCCTCGATCGCGTGCAGATGGATGCTCGCGGACTCCGGGGAGGCGGTCAGCTCCTGCAGCCGCTCGCGCTCCTCGGCATCGGCGAGGGCCAGGGCGTCCAGAGCGGCCAGACCACGGACCTCCGGAGCCGCCGGTCCGCCGAGCGGTCGCAGTCGGTCCAGGGCGCGGGCGAGAGGCTCGGCGGCGCCGCGTCGTGCGGACCCGCTGTAGGGGAACCGACCCTGGGCGGCCGACTCGACGAGGGCGCGCTCGGAGGGAGGCAGGGCCAGCAGCGTGCGCAGCACGTCGATCTCGCGGCGGTCGCTGGTTCGGTCCTCGACGCTGCCGTGCCCGGGGTCGAGCAGCGAGGGGACGTCCCCCGAGGGGCGCGTGGCCACGACCGCGCGTCGTGCCCGGTCGAGGACGGCCACCTCTCCGGGCAGCACGCCGGCGGCCAGATCGCCCGCATCGCGCAGGCAGGAGCGGAGCACGCTCACGGTGAGCCTCTCCGCCCGTGCCGAGGAGCCGGTGGCATGCGCGGCGAGGCCGTGGATGCGGGGGGCGAGCACGTCCACCAGGGCTCCGGCGGCGCGCCGATCGCCGGCCGAGGCGCGGTGCAGCAGCGTGCGGACGGGATCCAGCCGCTCCCGGAGGTCGATCGTGTCCTCGGGGACGGCAGGGCGCTCCCCGGTCCGTGCGTCGCTCCCCATCGGGCGCCTCCGTGCGTTCTCTGCTCAGCCGTGGCACCGACCCCCGCGGTGCCGGACCATTGTCGCAGTCAGGGTCCTCGCGCGTGGGAGGCTCGGCCGGGAGGGCGGTGCGGGGCCTCCGCGACCCCATGGAAAGAACGCGCAAGAACATGCTGAGCGGAGCTGCCCCGCCACGGGGTCAGGACGGCGAACGCACTGAAGCCGCAGGTGAGAGCCGGTGCTGTGGCGGTCGAGCCGTCACGGCCTCGACGCAAGACAGATGCAAGATCGAGGTCTGGCGTCGGGTATCGTGGCCGCATGAAGCCGATCTCCACGTTCACGGTCTCCTCCGACCTCCCGGGCGCCCTCGCCCCGCTGCGCGATCTCGCGCTGAACCTCCGCTGGACCTGGCGTCGGCAGACCGTCGACCTGTTCCGATCCCTGGATCCGCGGGCCTTCGCCGCCAGCGGCGAGAACCCCATCGCGATGCTCTCCCAGGTCTCTGCCGGGCGCCTCGCCGAGGCCGCTCGCGACGACGACTTCCTCGCGCGGATGCGCTCCGAGGTCGGCGATCTGCGCACCTACCTGGACTCCGGGCGCTGGTTCCAGCGGACCGTCCCGGGAACGCAGGGCGACGGCGACGGCTCCTCGATCGCCTACTTCTCCATGGAGTTCGGGATCTCCCCGACCCTCCCGATCTACTCCGGCGGTCTGGGCATCCTCGCGGGCGACCACCTGAAGTCCGCCTCCGACCTCGGCGTGCCGCTGATCGCGGTCGGGCTGCTCTACCAGTGGGGCTACTTCTCCCAGTCCCTCGACCGCAGCGGCTGGCAGCAGGAGGACTACCGGCTCAACGATCCCGAGCGGCTGCCGGTCGAGCCGGTCCTCGCCGCGGACGGCGAGCAGCTGCGGGTCGCGGTGACCCTGCCGGGGGAGCGGGAGGTCGCGATCGGCGTGTGGAAGGCGCAGGTGGGCCGCGTCCCGCTGCTGCTGCTGGACACCAACGTCGCCCCCAACGACGAGCAGGCCCGCGAGATCACCGACCGCCTCTACGGCGGCGACCACGAGCACCGCATCGTGCAGGAGATCGTGCTCGGCATCGGCGGAGTGCGCGCCGTCGAGGCCTTCACCGCCCTCAGCGGCGCCCCGTCGCCCACCGTGTTCCACCTCAACGAGGGCCACGCCGGGTTCTCGGGTCTCGAGCGCGTGGGACGCAGGATGGAGGACGGCGCCGGGTTCTCGGAGGCCGTCGCCGAGGTGCGTGCGGGCACGGTGTTCACCACCCACACCCCGGTGCCCGCCGGCATCGACCGCTTCGACGCCTCCCAGCTGCGCAGCTACCTCGACGCCGACGGCAGCGGGCTCTCGCGTCTGATCCCCTCGCTGCCGGTGGAGGCCGCGCTCGCACTCGGCATCGAGGAGGGCGGGGACGTGTTCAACATGGCCCAGCTCGGCTTCCGCATCGCCCAGCGCTCCAACGGGGTCGCGAGGCTCCACGGCGCCGTCTCCCGCGCCATGTTCCAGGACCTCTACCCCGGCTTCGAGGTGCCCGAGGTGCCGATCGGCTCGGTCACCAACGGCGTGCACCGTCGGACCTGGACCTCCGCGCACATGGACGACCTGTTCAAGAAGGCCCTCGGGGACGTGGACGTCTCGTCCCTGAGCGACTGGAGCGCACTGGCGACCCTCACCGACCACGAGCTCACCGAGACCCGCGATGCGCTGCGCGCGGACCTGGTCGACATGGCGCGCGAGCACGTCAAGGAGTCCTGGCTGCGCCGCGGTGCCGACGAGGCCGAGCTGGCCTGGACCGACCACATCCTCGACCCCCGCGCGCTGACCATCGGCTTCGCCCGCCGGGTCTCGACCTACAAGCGCCTGACGCTGATGCTCTCGGACCCCGAGCGGCTGAAGAGGATCCTGCTCGACGAGGACCGGCCGGTCCAGATCGTGGTGGCCGGCAAGTCCCATCCGGCCGATCGGCCCGGCAAGGAGTTCCTCCAGCAGCTGGTGCAGTTCGCCGACGACCACGGGGTGCGCCACCGCATCGCCTTCCTGCCCGACTACGACATCCGCATGGCCTCGGTGCTCATCGCGGGCTCCGACGTGTGGCTGAACAACCCGATCCGCCCGGAGGAGGCCTCGGGCACCTCCGGCATGAAGGCCGTCCTCAACGGCGGGCTCACCTTCTCCGTCTCCGACGGCTGGTGGGACGAGATGAAGGATGACTCGGCGGGGTGGACCATCCCCACCGCGGAGGTCGCCGACCAGGCGCAGCGCGACGCGATCGAGGCCGAGGCGCTCTACGAGATCCTCGAGCAGTCGATCGTCCCGCTGTTCTACGAGCGCGACGCCCGCGGCATGCAGCGCGGCTGGATGACGAAGGTCCGCTCCTCGCTGGTGAAGGTGGCCCCGCAGATCACCGCCGCCCGCATGGTCCGGGACTACGTCACCGACCTGTACCTCCCGGCGTCCCGCGCCGCCTCGGCCTTCGTCGCGGATCCCGCGCTGGCCGGCGAGTTCACCGCCTGGAAGGCGGGGGTGCAGGACGCCTGGTCCGGCGTCTCGGTCGCCGGGGTGCATCTCGAGGGCGTCGCCGACGGCTCCGTCCCCACCGGCGCCGAGATCACCCTGGTCGCCGACGTCGAGCTGGGCGGTCTGGGCGACGCGGACGTGCTCGTCGAGGCGGTCCTGGGAGAGATCGGCACCGGGGAGGAGATCATCGATCCTCAGCTGATCCCGCTGCAGCGGGGGGAGGACGGTCGCTGGACCGCCCGCTTCGCCCTCACCGCACCCGGCGAGAAGGGGTGCACCGTGCGGATCACCCCGCAGCATCCGGTGCTGGCCTCCCGCGCCGAGCTCGGGCTGGTCACCACCGCCTGAGAGGTGCCGGCCGGGACGACTGCCGGTCGCGGCCGCCGGCACGCTGCCCGACGTGCAGCAGATGACCACCGCCGCCCTCGCCCGGACTCGCGCCGCGATGGGCTGATGCCCGGGACCGGGCTGATCCCCGGGACTGGTACGTTGATCCGCGGACACGGGGTGCGCCCGCCGGCGCTGAGAACACACCCGTGGAACCTGATCTAGTTCGTACTGGCGAAGGGATGTCCCCATGACACCGACGTATCCTGCCCGAGTTCCCCGCGTGCTCTCGATCGCGGGCACCGACCCCTCCGGGGGCGCCGGCACCGCCGCGGACCTGAAGTCCATCGCCGCGGCGGGCGGCTACGGCATGAGCGCGGTCACCGCGCTGGTGGCCCAGAACACCCGTGGGGTCCGGGAGATCCACGTCCCGCCCGCGTCCTTCCTCACCGAGCAGCTCCGGGCCGTCGGCGAGGACGTGCGCATCGATGCCGTCAAGACGGGCATGCTGGCCACCGCGGAGATCATCCGCACCGTCGCGGCCTGGCTCGACGGGACCCCGCCACCGCTCCTGGTCGTCGACCCGGTGATGGTCGCGACCAGCGGGGACAGCCTGCTGGAGCCCGAGGCCGAGGAGGCGATGATCGACTTCTGCCGCCGCGCGGACGTCGTCACCCCCAACATTGAGGAGCTCGCCCGGCTGACCGGCCGCGAGCCCGCCGCCGACGAGCAGGAGGCTCTCGCCCAGGCGAGCCGATGGTCCGCGGAGACCGGGGTCGCCGTCGTGGTCAAGACGGGCCACCTCCGCTCCCGCCGGGTCACCAACAGCTGGGTGCGTCCCGACGGGACCGTGCACCCCGTCCGCTCGACCCGGCTCGAGGCGACCAGCACCCACGGCACGGGCTGCTCCCTCTCCTCGGCGCTCGCGACCCGGCTGGCGGCCGGGGACGGACCGGAGGAGGCGCTGGCCTGGTCGACCCGATGGCTCCACGAGGCGATCGCCCACGGCGAGGCGCTGCGGGTGGGGACCGGCCACGGACCGGTCGACCATTTCCACCGCGCGCGCCGTCTGCAGAGCGCCGGGGAGTCCACGCCGTGGCTGGTCCCGGCCCACCTGCCCGCGGTTCTCGGCACCGTGCAGGACGTCCCCGCGGCGCCGGGGCGCGAGGCCCCGGGGACGGAGCCGGTCCGCTCCGCCGTCCCGCCCGCCGGGCCCTGGACCGCCGCGCTGTGGGCGGCGGGGGAGGACACCGCCCGCGCGATCGCCGGCTCCGAGTTCGTGCGGGCCCTGGTCGACGGCAGCCTGGACGAGCTGGAGTTCGCCTTCTACCTCGACCAGGACGCCCACTACCTGCGCCGGTACTCGCGCTCGCTCGCCGCGCTGGCCGCCAGGTCGAGCGACCCCGCGGCCCAGGAGCTCTGGTCCCGCGGGGCCACGGACTGCCTGACCGTCGAGTCGGAGCTGCACCGCAGCCGTCTCGGGGACGGGGACGAGGCCGGGGCAGGGACCGAGCCCTCCCCGGTGACGAGCGCCTACACCGACTTCCTGCTGGCCGCGGCGCTCGGGGAGGACCTCGCCGTCGGCGCGGCCGCGGTGCTTCCCTGCTACTGGCTCTACGCGCAGGCGGGAGCCGCGCTGCCCGCCGTCCCACCGGACCACCCCTACGCCGACTGGCTCGACACCTACCGCGATCCCGGCTTCGTCACCGCCACGCAGGAGGCGCTCGCGCAGGTCGAGCGCGAGCTCGAGGCCGCCTCGCCGCGGGTGCGCGCCGCGGCGCTGCGCGCCTATCTGCTGGCCTGCCGCCACGAGCTCGAGTTCTTCGACCAGGCGCTGCGGCTCGGCGCCGCGGCACCGGCGCGCCACCCGGACAGGGCGGAGGCACGATGAGCCTGGACCTGCGCTGCTACCTGGTGACCTCGGGCACCGGACGCCGCACGGTCGAGGCCGCCGCCGCGGCCGCCGCCGGCGGGGCCGGCATGATCCAGGTGCGGGCCAAGGACGCCTCGACCCCGGAGCTGCTGGAGCTCGCCTGCGCCGTCGCGGACGCCGTCCATGCGGCCCGGCCCGCGACCCGCGTGGTGGTGGACGACCGCGTCGACGTGGCCTGGGCCGCCCGCCGCCGCGGGGTGGAGGTCCACGGCGTGCACCTGGGCCAGGAGGACCTCCCGGTCCCCGATGCCCGCGCCCTGCTGGGCGACGACGCGATCATCGGCATGACCACCGGCACGCTCGCCACCGTCCGCGCGGCGGAGCGCCTCCACGACCTGCTCGACTACATCGGGGCGGGCCCTTTCCGCCCCACCCCGACCAAGGACTCCGGCCGCGAGCCGCTGGGCCTCGAGGGCAGCGCGCGCCTGGTCGACGAGACACGCCTGCCGGTGGTGGCGATCGGCGGCCTCACCGCGGCGGACGCCCCGGCGCTCGCGACCACCGGGGTCGCCGGCATGGCGGTGGTGCGGGCGATCATGGACGCCGAGCGCCCGGAGGCCGTGGCGCGGCAGATCGTCGCCGCGTTCAGCGATCGGCGGGCCGCGCCCGGATCATCCCCTCCTGGGTGACGGTCGCGACCAGGTCGCCGCCGCGGTCGAAGACCTGACCGTGCGTGACGCCCCGCCCGCCGGAGGCCGAGGGGGAGCGCTGCACGTACAGCAGCCACTCGTCCGCGCGCACGTGCTTGTGCCACCAGATCGCATGGTCGATGGTCGCCATCTTCAGCCCCGGCGTCATCCAGCTCAGTCCCTGCCGGCGCAGGATCGGCTCGAAGGGGGTGTAGTCGCTCGCGAAGGCGAGGATCGCGTCGTGCAGCAGCGGCTCCGCGCCGACGGGGGCCAGGGTGCGCATCCACACCATCTGCGTGTCCGCGGTGTCGGAGGCGGGGTCGGGGCGCAGGTAGATCGGATCGGTGACGTGGCGGATGTCGATCGGGCGCTGGGTGGACCAGTAGTGCGCGATCGGATGGTCGATGCCCGTGAGCACCTCGGCCGTGGTGGGCAGACCTTCGGGGGCCGGGGCCTCGGGGGCGCTCTCGGAGTGCTCGAGTCCGTCCTGCACCTCCTGGAAGGAGGCGGTCATCGCCAGGATGGTGCGCTCCTCCTCGTCGGCCTCGACCCCCGGCTGGGTGGCCAGCACGCGCCGGACCGAGAACGAGCCGCCGTCCCGCAGGGAGTCCACCTGGAAGCGGATCGGGTGCGCGGGGTCCCCGGGAGCGAGGAAGTAGGAGTACATCGAATGGATGCGGCGCTCGGGGGAGACGGTGCGCCCCACCGCCATCACGGCCTGGCCCATCACCTGGCCGCCGAAGACGTGCCCGCCGGGCTGCGGGGAGGACTCGCCCTGGTAGGCGGCGACGGTGGCGGGCGTGGAGAACTCGCCGAAGGGAGCGGTCTCGGTCAGATCCAGCAGATCCACGAGGCCGGCGGCGATCTCCGACGGGTCGGTGCGCGGGAAGGTCATGGAGACGATCGTACTGGTCATGGGGCCTACGATGAGAGCCATGAACTCTTCCGCCCCGCAGCCGATCGACATCACCGTCCCGGTGAGGTGGACCGACCTGGACGCCTACGGCCATGTGAACAACGCGGCGGTGGTGCGCCTGCTCGAGGAGGCGCGCATCGCCGCCTTCTGGCAGCCGCCCGCCGAGCAGGTCGCGCTCGGAGCACCGCAGCCGCCCGCGGCGCTGCCCGTCAGCGGTGCCGGCGCCGCGCTGAGCACCGTCATCGCCTCGCAGCGGATCGAGTACGCCCGGCCGCTCGGGCACCGGCGGGACGGCGTGGTGGTCCGGCTGTGGCTGTCCCGGATCGGCGGGGCGAGCCTGAGCGTCGACTACCTGGTGCTCACCCGCGACGATCCCGAGGGCGCCGCGCCGTACGCGCGTGCGCGCACCGTGGTGGTGCTGGTCGACGCGGACTCCGGCGCACCCGTGCGCCTCGAGGCGCGGACCAGGGAGGAGCTCGAGCCGTTCGCGGGAGAGCCGCTGCGCTTCCGCGACTGAGGGCACCGGGGGAGCGACGCCCCGGCAGCGCGGTGCCCGGTTCAGCTCAGCCGGTCCGGCACCTCCGCCCCGGCGGCCGGGGCCTCCCCGCCGTCGGCCGTGTTCACCAAAGAGCTCGCGGCCCGCTCGAAATAGTCCCACAGCGTCTGCTCGTGCAGGGGCGGCAGCTCCAGGGAGTCGACCGCCGCGCGCATGTGGCGCAGCCACGCGTCCCGGGCCGAGGGGGAGACCGGGAAGGGAGCGTGGCGGATCCGCAGGCGCGGATGACCGCGCTCCTCGCCGTAGGTCTTCGGGCCGCCCCAGAACTGCTCGAGGAAGGTGCGCAGCCGGTGCTTGGCCCCGGTGAGGTCCTCCTCGGGGTACATCGGCCGCAGCAGCGGGTCCTCGGCCACGCCCTCGTAGAAGCGGTCCACCAGGCGCTCGAAGGTCTCGTGGCCGCCGACGGCCTCGTAGAAGCTGATCTGCTCGGTCACTTCGCCCCGCTCTCGACGAAGCGGGGCATCGCGAAGGCGATGTCGGAGGCGGCGAAACCGCGGCGGATCCGGGCACGCAGCTCGCGCTCGACGCCCCACTGCTGGCCGGGCACGGTCTGCACCGTCACGCGCCGCTGATAGCGGTTCCCGTCGACGTCGAGGATGCCGGTGATCGCGGCGCCGCCGAGGATCAGGGGGCTCCACTCGGGGTCCTCGACGATCTCGGCGGAGACCGTCTCGACGACCTGGGTGACGAGCTCGTCGTCGGCGTCGGCGTCGATGTCGAGCACCACCACCGCGTTGGAGAAGCCGCGCGCGTAGTTGCCCACGCGCACGATCTCGCCGTTGCGCACGGTCCACAGGACGCCGTCGACCCCGCGCACCTGGGTGGCGCGCAGGTTGATCGACTCGACGGTGCCCTCGGCGAACTCGAGGTCCACCCAGTCGCCGACCGCGACGATGTCCTCGAACAGCATCACCACGCCGGCGACCACGTCCTTGATGATGGTCTGCGCGCCGATGCCGGCGGCCAGGCCCACCACGCCGAGGCTCGCGATCACCGGGGCGACGTTCACGCCGATCTCGGAGAGGATCATCACCGAGGCGACCGACCAGATCATCACGTGCGCGATGTTGCGGGCCACGTTCGACAGCGTGCTGGCGCGCTGCTCCCGACGTGCCTGGGCGGCCTTCTGGGACCGCGGGTCCCGCTTGATGACGGTGCCGGTGACGCTCGAGATCTTCGACCCGGACTGGGCCATGGTGCGGAAGAAGCGGCGCAGCAGCCACCCCGCCAGCAGGCTCACCAGGCTCGCGGCGACCACGATGATGACGATCTTGATCCCGCTGGTGGCCAGCCAGCGCAGCAGCTGGTCCATCAGGGACAGGGCGTCGTCGGTGGTCGGCGCGGACAGCACGCGTCCGGGATCCAGGGGGTCGTCCAACATGCTCTCGACGATAATGCCCGCGGGCGCGAAAGTCCGGGGCGGCCGGGGGCGAGGTCGGTCACCGTCCCGAGCCCGCCCCGGGCAGCACCGGGCAGCTCCGAGCGGCTCCCCGGCGCCCGGAGTCCCGTCAGCCGATGTCCGCGGCGCGGACGCGCTCCTGCCGGGCGACCGTGTCCCGGCCCTCGATGACGATGCGCCGCAGCCCGAAGGGGGCCTCCTCGGCGTCCGCGAGCCAGGCGTCGGCCGCGTCCAGCACGCCCTGTCCGCCGTAGGAGTGAGGGAAGTAGCCGCCGACCAGGCGGGTCGCGATCTCGTTCGAGCGCTCCTGCCACACCTGCGCGATGGCGTCGAAGTACCGCTGGCGGTACGGGGCGAGCAGGTCCTCGTCCACCACCCGACGGAAGCCCTGGACCACGGCGGTGATCGACTCGTTGGCGAGGGTGTCCTTCTCCATCGTGCGCCGCCAGGCCTTGGCCTTGGCGACCTCGGTGGGCAGCGCGGCGCGGGCGGTCAGCGCGTGCTTGCGACCGGACTGGGTGTCATCGGCCGCCAGCTGCTCGTCGATGCCGGCGGCGTCGATCCCGCCGAGCACGGCCAGGGAGATGACGAGCTTCCAGCGCAGCTCCGTGTCGATCTCGCGGCCCGGGAGGGCGATGCTGCCGCCCAGCAGCCCCTCGAGGGTGTGGCGGTGCTCCTCGGAGCGGGACAGACGCGCGAAGCTCTCCACGAACTGCAGCTGCGCGTCGGAGCCCGCCTCGGCCGCCTCCGCGAGCGCCCAGACCGCGTCGGCCGCCTGCTCGGTGCGCAGCGCGCGCTGGTCGACAGCCGCGTAGGGCCCGGCGACCGTCTCCAGCTGCTGCAGCAGGGTGCGCACCACCGAGGAGGAGCTCTCCCCGGTGAGGTTCGCGAGCAGCAGCTGCTGGTAGCGGCGGCTGGGCAGCTCTCCGTCGCGCACCATGTCCCAGGCCGCGGACCACAGCAGGGTGCGGGCCAGGGAGTCGTCGAGGTCGCGCAGGTGCTCCATCGCCACGGCGAGTGACTGCTCGTCCAGGCGCACCTTGGTGTAGGCGAGGTCGCCGTCGTTGAGCAGCCACAGATCGGCGCGCTTCCCGGCCAGCTCCGGCACCTCGGTGAGCTCTCCGTCGACGTCGAGCTCGACGGACTCGGTGCGCACCAGGGTGCCGTCCCGCAGCGAGAACCCGCCCACCTGCAGCCGGTGGGGGCGCAGGGTGCGGTGCTCCTGCGGGGCGGTCTGTGCGATCGCGAAGCTCGTCACCGTGCCGTCCCCGTCGCGCTCGATGACGGGGTGCAGGGTGGTGACCCCGGCCTGCTGCAGCCACAGCTGCGCCCAGGAGCTCAGGTCGCGGCCGCTGGTGGCCTCGAGCTCGGCCAGCAGGTCGCTCAGCTCGGTGTTCCCCCAGGCGTGCTTCGCGAAGTACGCACGCACTCCGGCGAAGAACTCCTCGCGCCCCACGTAGGCCACCAGCTGGCGCAGCACCGAGGCGCCCTTGGCGTAGGTGATGCCGTCGAAGTTGGTCTCGACCGCCTCGAGGTCGACCATGTCCGCGACGACGGGATGGGTCGAGGGGAGCTGGTCCTGCTGGTAGGCCCAGCCCTTCTCGGACAGCGCGAAGGTGGTCCAGGAGTCCGTCCAGCCGGTGGCCTCGGCGCTGGCGAGGGTGGAGGCGTACTCGGCGAAGGACTCGTTGAGCCACAGGTCGTCCCACCAGCGCATGGTCACCAGGTCCCCGAACCACATGTGGGCGAGCTCGTGGAGGATCGTGAGGTCGCGGCGCTCGCGGATCGCGTCGGAGACGTCCGAGCGGAACACGTACGCCTCCACGTAGGTGATCGCCCCGGGGTTCTCCATCGCCCCCATGTTGTACTCCGGCACGAACACCTGGTCGTACTTGCGGAACGGGAAGTCCTGGTCGAAGGCCTGCTCGTAGAAGTCGATCCCGGCCTTCGTCACGTCGATGACGTTCTGGGCGTCGACGTGCTCGGCGAGCGAGGCGCGCGCGAACACGCCCATGTCGAGGGTGCGTCCGTCGCGCGTGGTGACCTCGCCGGTGCCGCCCTGGTAGTTGCCGGCGATCAGCGCGACCAGGTAGGTGGAGATCCGCTCGGTGGGCTCGAAGGTCCAGGTCGCCGTTCCCTCCGCAGCGGCCGACGGCTCCGGGGTGGGGGCGTTGGAGATGACCCGCCAGTGGGCGGGGGCGGTGACGGTCAGGGCGAAGGTCGCCTTGAGGTCGGGCTGCTCGAAGCAGGCGAACATGCGCCGGGCGTCGGAGACCTCGAACTGCGTGTAGAGGTACACCTCGTCGTCGACCGGGTCCACGAAGCGGTGCAGGCCCTCCCCGGTGTTCATGTAGCGGCCGGTGGCCAGCACCCGCACCGTGTTCGGGCCCTCGACGAGGGCGGGGAGGCGCACGCGCGCCCCGTCGAAGCGGGAGGCAGGATCGGGGAGCAGCTCGCCGTTGAGCTCGATCTCGGTCACCTCCTGCGCGATGAGGTCGAGGAAGGTCTCCACGGCGGAGGAGGAGGAGAAGCGGATCGTGGTCTCGGTGAGGAACGTCCGCTCGTCGGTGGTGAGGTCCAGGCGGATGTCGTAGGAGTCGGTGCGGAGGAACGAGGCGCGGCTGCGGGCTTCGTCCCGAGTGAGGTTCTCGGATGCCATGCGCTCCATCCTGCCACCGTCCGGCCCGGCGCCGTGCCGAACCCCCGAGCCGGTCCGATATTCCCGGGCCGCGGAGGTGCCTGCTCGGTAGGGTGCTCGCATGCCTGCCGGGAGCGACGACGCCGATCCTGCGCGCACCGTCGGCGTCCGACGGGTGCTCGCGGGCGTGCGCTGGTCCCTCGCGCTCGCGGTGCGCCGCTGCCCGGCCTGGTTCCTGCTCACCGCCCTCACCGCGCTCGTGCTCGCGCTGGTGCCCGCCGCGCAGGTGCGTGCCGTGGCCTGGCTGGTCGGCGCCGCCGAGCACGAGGGGGCCCGTGCGGCGCTGCTCCCGCTTCTGCTGCTCACGACGCTGGTGGGTCTGGGCCAGATCCTCACCAGCGCCGAGAACCTCGTGGGCCAGCGGATCTCCCTGCGGCTCATGCTCGCCCTGAACTCCCGCTTGGCCGAGGCGGCCGCCGCTCTGCCTCCGGGACGGGTCAGCGATCCGCGGGTCCACGCGCTCCTGGACGGGGTCCGCACCAGCACCTTCGCCCTCTCCCGCAGCCCCGGCGCGGTGGTCGGGGCGCTCTCCTCCCTGCTGGCCGCGCTCGCCCTGGGCGGCGCGATCCTGCCCTACTCCGCGCTCGCCGCCGTCCTGGTGGTCGCGGCGCTGGTGCCGAACCTGGTGATCTTCGCGTGGTCGGCCGGGGTCCAGGACCGCCGCTTCGAGGAGGCGGCGGCGTACGGCGCCCGGTTCCGCTACCTGCTCGACCAGCTCGTCGTCGCCCGCACCGGCACCGAGCTGGCGACACTGGGGACCGGGCCCAGGGTCGCCCGGGACGCGACCGCCGCCCACGCCCGGATGTCGGGCGTCCAGGACCGGCTGTACGCCCTCCTGCTGCGCGGCGACCTGCTCGGGGGAGCGGTCACCGCCGTCCTCCTCGGCGGCGCCCTGATCGCGGTGCTCGCCGCGGGCGGCGGCGCCGCGGGCCTGAGCGCCGGGGTGCTCGGCGTCATCGCCGGGCTGCAGGCCACGCGCGGCGCCGGCTTCGCCATCGGCGACGTGATCTCCGCCGGTCCTCTCATCGCCCGCTTCCGCGAGGTCGAGGCGCTGCCCGGGGAGTCCGAGGTCCAGCGGGTGGTCCCGGCCATCGAGCGCCTCGAGGTGCGCGGGGTGAGCGTCCGCTATCCCGGCGCCGACGCCCGCGCCCTGGACGGTGCGAGCCTCCGCGCCGAGCGCGGGGAGATGATCGCCCTGGTCGGCGTCAACGGGGCGGGCAAGACGTCGCTGGTCAACGCCGTGATGGGCATCGTCCTCCCGGAGTCGGGCGAGGTGCTGCTGGACGGCGCCGATGCCTCCGAGCTCACCGCCGCCGAGCGCTTCGGCCGCATCGGCCTGGTCACCCAGGAGTTCGGACGGTACGAGATGAGCGTGCGGGACGCGGTCGCGCTCGGCACGCCGCGCACCGACGTGGGCGAGGAGGAGATCTGGGCCGCGCTGGACGCCGCGCGCGCCGGTGACCTGGTGCGCGCCCTCCCGCACGGGCTGGGGACGATGCTGGGTCCGCAGTTCGGCGGCGTCGGCCTCTCGGGCGGGCAGTGGCAGCGGATCGCGCTGGCCCGCATCCATCTGCGCGGGGCCGGCCTCCGGATCCTCGACGAGCCGACCTCGGCCATCGACGCGGAGGCGGAGCAGGAGGTCTTCGCCCATCTGCGCGAGACGGCGGCGGAGCACATCACCGTGGTCGTCTCGCACCGGGCCTGGACCTTGCGCGGCATGGACCGCATCCACGTCCTCGAGCAGGGGCGGATCATCGAGTCGGGGACCTACGAGGAGCTCCTCGCCGTGCGGTCCCGCTTCTCGAGGATCTTCACGCAGCAGCTCTCCTGAGCCCGTGGGCCGCGGGCGGCGGGACGCGCCTCAGCGGCGGGTGAGGTCCAGGTCCCAGGTGTAGTGCTCGGGCAGTCGGGGCAGGGGCCACTTCGGGTCCGGGAAGAAGTACTCGTAGCCGGCGGAGAAGGGGTAGGACCAGTCGGCGATGTGCTGCTCCGCCTCGCGTCCCGCCGCGCGGATCCCCTCGATCTCCTCGCCGGTGAAGTACCCGGTGCGCTCGGCGCCCTCGAGCTCGTCCTCGTCCTTGTAGTGCCAGTCGCGGCGCGGCAGCACCACCAGGTCGAGCACCAGGTCGCGGGTGCGCACGCCCTCCTCGGTGCGCTCGAACGGCGTCTCGAGGTTCACGTAGTAGCAGCCCAGCGAGCCGTCGTCCTTGTAGAACAGCCAGATCGAGTAGGGACGTCCCGGCAGGCCGATCATGAGGATGCCGTTGCCGGTCCACAGCTGCTTGGACTGGACCCGCGGCGCCGTGAACATGCCCTCGTCGCCGGCCCGGCGCAGCGCCGCCCCGGACTCCAGCACGGGCAGCAGCACCTCTGTGCCGGGCGCGATCCAGACCACCACCCCGCGGTCGTCGTCCAGCACGACGGTGCCGGGGCGGACGGTGCGGGTGGGGTGCTGAGGTGTGTAGTAGGTCCAGGTCACCTGGTCGCCGGGCGACCAGTGCGGGGTGGAAGACATGAGGTGATCCCGGCCGGATCGGCCTCCACGGACGCCCCGTACCGACCGGCCACCGGGCCGGGGCTGCACTGCCCGTGAAGGGGTAGGCGTATGGGCCGACCATACCGCCTCGCTCAGCGCGGGGTGCGCGGCGCGCCGTCGTCCGGCGGCGTCCCGGTCTCAGGCGCTGAGCGGGGCTCCGCGCAGCTGCGAGGCCAGCGGGCAGTCCATGGGATCCGCGTATCCGAGCCCCACCCGGTTCAGGTAGCGGATGATGACCCGGTAGGAGGAGACCAGGTCCGTCTCGGTGTAGGTGATGCCGCGCTCGGCGCAGAACTCCTTGACGATCGGCTGCACCTTGCGCAGGTTCGCCGAGGGCATCCGCGGGAACAGGTGGTGCTCGATCTGGAGGTCCAGCCCGCCCATCGCGATATTCATCAGGCGGCCGCCGGTGATGTTGCGGCTGGTGAGCACCTGTCGGCGCAGGAAGTCGACCTCGAGGTCCTTCGGGATCAGCGCCATGCCCTTGTGGTTGGGGGCGAAGGAGCCGCCCATGGTGATGCCGAAGACCGCGAACTGCACGGCGAGGAAGGCGGCGCCGAGGCCGGGTCCGAGCGTGATCAGCACGAGGGCGGGGAATCCGAGGATGCGCACCAGCACCAGGGTCAGTTCGAGGGCGCGGTGCTTGACCCGATCCTGGCGCAGGAGCGAGGAGATCGCCTCGTAGTGGAGCACGAAGGCGAACAGGCTCAGCAGCGGGATGAAGGCATAGCCCTGGTGCCGGGCGAGCCAGCCCATGAACCCGGTGCGACCCTCCTGGTCGCCGGGCACGAACACGAGCACGCCGCCGGCGATGTCGCCGTCGCGGCCGATCGTGTTGGGGTGGGCGTGGTGCTTGTTGTGCTTGCGGTTCCACCAGGCGATGCTCAGTCCCACCACGAAGCTCCCGACGATGCGGGAGAACCATTCGTTGCGGCGGCCGTTGGAGAACACCTGCTGGTGCGCGGCGTCGTGGCCCAGGAACGCGGCCTGGGTGAACAGGATCCCGAACAGGGCGGCCACGGCGAGCTGCCACCAGGTGCCGCCGAGGGTGAGCAGCAGGGCGAAGGCGCCGAGGAGCGCGGCGGCGAGCACCGCGGTGCGCACCATATAGGAGCGCACGTTGCGGCCCATCAGGCCCGCCTCCTTGACCCGACGGGAGAGCTCGAAGTAGTCGCGGGTGTGCGCGGCGGCGCGGTACGGGGGCGCGGCGGGCTCGACAGTGGTGGTCATGGTCCCGACGCTATGCCCGGGAGCCGCTCCGCGCGTCCCCCGCCGGAGCGAACCTCGACCCCCTACCCGGGTAGGGGTCCCGCCAGCGGGATCCGCACCCGCAGCGCGTATCCGCCGCCCGGCGTCGGACCGTTCTCGACGGTGCCGCCGAGGGCGCCGACGCGCTCGCGGGTCCCGGCCAGCCCCAGCCCGGCACCCGGGATCCGCTCCTGCGGAGCGGCCGAGGGCGGAGGGGGCCCGTTCAGGACGCTGATCAGCAGGACGCCGGCCCGGGCGAGGACCCGCACCTCGATCGCCGCCCCGCGGGCGTGGCGCAGGGCGTTGCTGAGCCCCTCCTGCACCACGCGGTAGCCGGTGAGCCCGACCGTCGGCGGGGCGGGGACGTCCTCGAGCTCGGCGGTGATCGCCGCGCCCGCGCTGCGGGAGGACACCACCAGCTCCTCGACGTCCCCCAGCCCCGGCATCGGCACCTCCGCGAGGGAGTCGTCGGTGCGCAGGATCGCGAGCAGCGAGCGCATCTCGCCCAGCGCCTGCCGGGAGGAGGCGGCGATGTCCTCGAACTCGCTCACGGTGGCCTCGTCCAGGTGCTGCAGGCGGAACCTCGCGGTGCCCGCCTGCACGGTGATGACGGACATGGAGTGCGCGACCACGTCGTGCAGCTCGCGGGCGATGCGGCCGCGCTCCTCGAGCTCGCGCCGTCGCCGCATCTCCTCGGCGCTCACGGTCTGCGCGCGCTCCACCTGGCCGCGCACCAGGATCCACTGGCGCGCGGTGAGCCCCAGCAGCACGACGCCGCCGCTGATCGCCACCAGCACCACGCCGTTGGTCGTCACCGCCCGCAGGGTGCCGCCGGCCATGGTGGCGGGATCGGTCACCACCAGTGCGGCCAGGGTGAGGACGGCGCCGGCGGACCAGGCCGACAGGACCCAGTACCAGCGGTGGAGCACGGCGAGGACGGAGAGGGTGAGGCACTGGGCGAGCAGTGCCGTCACCGGCCACGGCCAGGGCGCCTCCGCCTGCGCGGGAGCGGTCACGAGCATCATCGCGAGGGCCGAGACCGCCGAGAGGGCGAGCCCCGCCCACGGCCACCGTGCTCCCAGCAGCGCGGCGGCGCCCCCTGCCGTGGTCACGACCATCGCGGTGGCGGGATGGACGTCGTAGACCTCGACGGTCACCGGCCAGGCCACGACCACCAGCACGAAGGCGAGGAAGGCGATCGTCATCCAGGTCCACGCGGCCTCGCGCAGTCGGGCGTCCGAGGAGGTGGGCAGCCGTGAGGCCCCGCTGCCCGGCCAGGCGGGGAGACGGGGGTCGGACTCCGCGCCGCCCAGCAGGGGAGCGGTGAGGATCGCGTCGAGGCGGGCCAGCAGATGCACCATCGCGGGCAGGGTCAGGGCGAGGAGGAGGCCCGCGACCAGTGCGAGCGCCCACTGCCCGGGGATCTCCCGCAGCTGCGGGGGCAGCAGGCGGCCCCACACCGGTGAGGTGAGCCCGGCCAGGGCGCCGAGACCCCAGGCCAGGGCCGTCGTCGCGGTGAGCACGCGGACGGGCAGGGCGATCAGCCCCTCGAAGCCGAGGTCCAGCCAGCGCCGCGCATCGGTGGTGCGACGCAGCAGCCCTCGGGCGCCGGCCCCCGTCGGCCGGTATCGCGGGTCGGCGATCTCCATCCCCCAGCGCCGCAGGCGGGCCCGGTCCCAGTGCGCGAAGCCGGAGGCGAGGGTGAGCGTCAGCGGGAACAGCAGCACCCCGACCCAGAGGACGGCCAGGCCGGTCGAGATCGCGGCCAGCGGCAGCAGCACCGCCACCGCGAGCAGGGTGAGGGGAAGCCCGGTCAGCAGCAGTGCCAGGTCGGGGCCCAGCCGCCGCAGGCTGCGCCGATCAGGGACCAGGAACATGGCGGGGCTCCGGGAGGGGCGCGGCGAGGGAATACCGTGGGGACATGGACTCCGCCGCGCACGACGACATCCGGGTGCTGGTCGTCGACGACCAGTCGATGATCCGCGGGGGCTTCGCGGCGCTGCTCGACGCCCAGGAGGGGATCGAGGTGGTGGGCACGGCCGACGACGGGGCGGGCATCACCGAGGTGGTCGAGCGAACCCGTCCGGACGTGGTGCTGATGGACATCCGGATGCCGCGGGTCGGAGGGCTCGACGCGACCCGTGAGGTGCTCGGGATGCCGGGGACTCCGCCGAGGATCATCATGCTCACCACCTTCGATGCGGACGAGTACGTGTTCGCGGCGCTGAGGGCCGGGGCGAGCGGGTTCCTGCTCAAGGATTCCACACCGGAGGATCTGGTCCGGGCGGTGCGGGTGGTCGCCGACGGCGAATCGCTGCTGGCGCCGCGGGTGACCCGGGCGCTGATCGCCGACTTCGTGGCGCGACCCGAACGGGCAGCGGGGGCGGATGCGAGCCTCGCCGTGCTCACCGAACGGGAGCTGGAGGTGCTGCGGCTGGTCGCACGGGGCCTCGCGAACCGGGAGATCGCCGCGCAGCTGGTGATGGCGGAGCAGACGGTCAAGACCCATGTCTCGCGGATCCTCGGCAAGCTGTCCCTGCGCGATCGCACCCAGCTGGTGGTCGCGGCCTACGAGTCCGGGCTGGTGCGCCCCGGCGAGTGAGGGAGGACGCCGTCCGCGCCGCCGACGGTCACGACAGCGCCGTCCAGGCGAGCGCTCCGGCGCCCAGCAGACAGAGCAGCGAGATCCCCAGCAGCAGCCATCCGATCCAGGTGCCGCGCCCCCGGCCCCGGGGCTGCGGCGCTTGGTGCTGCGGTGCGGGGTGCTGCGGACCGGGGTGCTGCGGCGGCACGAGCTGCGCCACCGGGCTCCGACGGGTCGGATCGTCCACGAACCGCTCCGTGGTGGTCCGCGGGGGATCCGGGGAGGCCGCCGGCGGTGCCGACGCCGCGGAGGCGCCCGGGGGAGAGCCGGCCGAGCGCGAGAGAGCCGACAGCCGCTCGTGGAGGCCGGGGGAGAGCCCGGCGAGGGAGTCCGGGCCGTCCAGCGGGACCTCCGGCAGGGTGCCGAGGACCTCGATGCCCTCGGGGGCGACGAGGCGGTCGGGGACCGCGAAGGGCGCGCCGTCCGCGGTGCGGGACCATGCCGCCGCCGGCGTGCTCGGCCGCGGGATCCGGTCCCTGGCCTGCACGGCGGAGGGCCGTCCGCTCGGATCGATGTCGAGCATCGCCGCCAGCAGCTCGCCGAGCGGCCGGGCCGCGGGATCCGGGCTCCCCGCGAGCGCGTCGCGCAGGAGCGCCGGCAGCTCAGCGGGCGTGCGTCGCTCGCGCGGCGCGGGAGGGGAGAGCGCCTCGACCGCGCAGGCCGCCGCCGCCCACACGTCCTGGGCGGCGGAGGTCCCGTGTCCCTCGAGGATCTCCGGTGCCACGAAGCCCGGAGTGCCGTGCACGAAGCCGGTCTCGGTCAGGCGCACGTCGGTCTCGTGCAGGGCGATGCCGAAGTCGGCCAGCAGCAGGCGCGGGGCGCCCGGTCCGGTGGCGTCCAGCAGCAGGTTCGCGGGCTTGACGTCGCGATGGACCCAGTGCGTCTCGTGCATCGCCGCCAGGGCGTCGAGCAGCTGGCGCAGCAGCTGGGCCACCAGCGAGGGGGCCAGGGCGCCGTGGTCGGCGACCGCACCGGCCAGGGTGCCGCCGTGCACGAGCGGCATCACCAGCACGATGGTGTCGTCCTCCGCCACCCAGGTGTAGGGCGGGAGCAGGTGCGGATGCGCGCCGAGGCCCTGGGCGGAGCCGACGGTCTGCTCGCGCACGAAGCGCAGCACCTCCGCGCCGTCGCGCTGGCGCATCACCTTGGCGGCGCACACCGCCCCGTACCGCCGGTCGATCGCGCGCCACAGCGACCCCGAGGCGCCTCGGGCGAGGGGATCGAGCAGCTCGATGCGGCCGGCGATGAGATCGGACATGATGGACGTCATGCTAGGGCACCCGGTGCCCCGGCCCGCCGACCTCTCCCGACCCCCAGGAGCGCGCATGACCCGCACGGTGCGAGACCGCGGAGCGCACGGCTCGCCTCCCGCGGCGCCCGTGGTCCCGCCCGTCGTCCCGCCCGTGCTCTCGCTCGTGGTCGTGCTCCTGGTCGCGCTCGCGGCATGGGGGACGGCGCCGGTCGCGCACGCCGATCCGGGCGAGGAGCCCTCCGTCCCGGAGCACGCCTACCGGGCCACGGGGCCGGAGGTCACGGGAGGCGCCTCCCAGGCCCAGGCGCCCCTCGTCCTCCCCGGCATCCACCGCGACACCTTCGCCCAGGGGGCCAGGAGCGAGGACCAGACCCTCGGGACCGTGAAGTACTACCGGATCGCGGTCGGGAACGGGCAGCGGGTGCACGCCGCCGCGACCGTCGCCGCCCCGCCCTACCCCGACGGCGTGCCGCCGGAGCCCGAGGACCTGCGGCTGAGCATCACCTTCGTCACCGCGGCCGGGGACGAGTGCGAGGACCGCGGCACCGACGACGTCGGGGAGTGGCAGTCCGGCGACGGGCCGATCACCTCGACCGCCGTGTCAGGGACCATGAGCTGGGACGGATGCGCGGGCGACGAGCTGTTCCTGGTGGTCGGCCGCGCCGGGACCCGGCTCGCCGACGCGCCGCTCCCCGTCGAGCTGCAGGTCGCGATCGAGCCGGCCGGGATCGGGGGCGGATCGCCCGCGGTGACCGAGGCGGTCGAGGACGACGGCGCGGCCCCTGTCGCGCCCGAGCACGACGAGCCGTTCGAGGCGGGACGCTCCTTCGCGACGGCACCCGAGGTCGAGCCCGGCTCCGTGGTGCTCGAGCTGGTGCCCGGGGAGGTCGCGGCCGTGCGGATCGAGGTGAGGGAGGGCCAGCGGCTGCGCTGGAGGGTCGAGGAGACCTCGACGCACGAGGACGCGGGCGAGCTCTCGCTGCGCGTCGCCGACGCCGTGCGCGGACAGGTGACCGTGGGCGGGGGCAGCTGGCGGATGAACGGCAGCGACCGGGTGGCCGGGGGCGGCATGACCGCGCCCGTGGACCGCGGCAACCGCAGCTCGGACCTCGACTCCGTCGCGAGCGCCTGGCTGCCGGGCACCCACACCGTCACCGTCCAGCGGCTGCAGCGGGACAGGGCCTCGGAGACCGCGGGCGACGCCCCCGTCACCGTGGTGCTCACCCTCGAGCTCGACGGGGAGATCGCCGAGGACGATCCCGAGGGGACGGTGCTCGAGCTCGGCGAGACGGGCGTGGACCGCGGCCTCCTCGCGTCCCTCGGCATCGGCACCTCGGCGGGGCGCCTGGTGATGCTGGCGGGTGCCGGGGCGCTGACCCTGGCGGGCCTGGTCACCGGCGCCGCCGGCGTCCTCGTCCTCCGCCTCCGCCGCCGCTAGCCGGTCCACGCCTCCCAGAGGTGGGCGTAGGTGCCGCCGAGGGCGACCAGCTCGTCGTGCGTCCCCTGCTCGACCACGGCGCCGTCGGCCATCACCAGGATCCGGTCGGCGACCATCGCCTGCGAGAGACGGTGGGCGACCACGATCGTGGTGCGGCCGCGAGCCACCTCGAGCGCGGCCCGCTCGAGCACCCGGGCGCCGGAGGAGCCCTCGTCGGCGGTGGCCTCGTCGAGGATCAGGACCGCGGGATCCTGCAGCGCGATCCGGGCCAGCGCCAGCTGCTGGGACTGCTCGGCCGTGAGCCGTGCGCCCTTCTCGCCCACCTCGGTGTCCAGGCCGTGGGGGAGGCGCTCGACCCACGCGAGGGCGTCGACCCGGCACAGCGCCGCCCGCAGCTCCTCGTCGTCCGCCTGCGGCGCCGCCAGCTGCAGATCCTCCCGCAGGGTGCCGCGGAAGACGTGCACGTCCTGGCTGACGATCGAGGCGTGCGCGCGCACCGCCTCGAGATCGGCGGCGGCGAGGTCCGCACCGCCGTGCAGCACCCGGCCGTGACGCGGCACCAGGGTGCCGGCCATGATCGCGGCCAGGGTCGACTTGCCCGCTCCCGAGGCACCCACCAGCGACACCACCTCGCCCGGCGCGATCTCGAGATCGATCGGACGCAGCACGATCCGCTCCTGGCCGTCCGCGTCCTCGCCATAGGCGTGGGAGACCTGCTCGATCCGGATCGAGGCGTCCGCGGGGCGCTCGGTGCCGGGCGAGACGGCGGGATCGATCGAGGAGATCACACCGACCATCCGGGCGAGGCTCGCGAGCGCCGACTGCACCTCGTCGAGGTTGAAGATCACGGCCATCATCGGCCAGAACAGGGTCACCAGGTAGACGGCCGCGGCGGTGACCAGACCGACCGGGGCACCGCCCACCTGCACCATCACGAAGCCGAGCACCAGGACCATCGCGAGCGCCAGGTTCTCCGGCAGGTTCAGCCCGATCACCAGGCGGCTGACCAGGTACATCACCCGCATGTTCAGCAGGGCGGCGGTCTCCGAGAGCACCCCCACGTGGCGGGTCTCGCGGCGTTCGATCCCATAGGCGTGCACGGTGGGGATGCCGTGGATCGCCGAGAGCAGACCCTGTGCGCGCGCGCCCATCGCGATCCGCTCCCGGCGGTAGATGGGGCCGGTGCGCCGCAGGTACCAGACGGCCGCGAGCACGTACATCGGCACGATGATCACGACCATCAGCAGCAGCCAGGGCGAGAGCGTCGCCATGCCGATCAGGGTGATGAGGACCAGGAAGCCCAGCTGGATCAGGTTCGGCACCAGGTTGTTCACGGCGCGGGCGGCGACGTCCACGTCGTCGGCGACGCGCGAGAGGGCGTCGCCGATGCCGGTGCGCTCCATGGTCTGCGTGGGCAGGTCCAGCGCCCGGTCGATCACGTCCTCGCGCATCCCGGCGAGGATCCGCTGCCCGAGCGCCGAGATCATCCACCAGCCCAGCGCCATCAGCAGCGCCTGGACGACGCCGACACCCAGGATCTGGGCGCCGAGCACCCAGACCTGCGAGGTCGGTCCGCCGTCCGCGACCACGTCCACCGCGGAGCCGATCAGGCGCGGCAGCACGGCCGCGGCGACGGCGCCGCCGGTCGTCGTCACCAGGGTCAGCAGGGACCAGGCCCAGTGCTCCCGCAGACGGGCCCCCATGAACCGCAGGGAGGTGCGGGCATCGGCGATCGGCAGCACCTGCGCGTGCTCGGCGAGCTGACGGCGCGCGGTCGCGTCGTCGCCGAGGACCTCGGAGAGCGGCCGCTTCCAGTCGATGTCGCTCATCGCCGCACCACCTCCTGGTACTCCTCGATGCTCATCAGCTCGGTGTGCGTGCCCTCGGACCGGACCTGGCCGTCGTGCATGAAGACCACCCTGTCGGCGGCCTGCAGCAGCGCCGGTGCCCGGGTGACCAGGAGGGTCGCCCGGTCGGTGCGGCGCCGCGCGGCGACCAGGGCCTCGGCGATGTTCTGCTCGGTCACCGCGTCCACCGCGGTGGTCGGGTCGTGCAGCACCAGCACGGGGGCGTCCGCGGCCACGGCACGGGCCAGGGCGATGCGCTGGCGCTGCCCGCCCGAGAGGTTCGCGCCGCGGTCCAGGATCCGGGTGTCGTAGCCCTCGGGCAGGATCCGCAGCAGGTCCTCGGCCCCCGCGGCGTGCAGTGCCCGATCGGCCCAGTCGGCATCCGCCCGGTCGTCGCCGCCCTCGGGGGCGCGGGTCGCGAGCTGCTCGCGCAGGGTGCCGTCGAAGAGATCCACCACATGCGGTTCGACGAGCAGATCGGCGCGCAGACCGAGCCGCTCCTGCGGGGTCACCGGCGTCCCGCCCACGCGCGCGCCGGCGTCGACCCTTCCGCTGACCGCGTCGACGACCTCGTCCGCGTCGCGGACGTCGGTGCACGCGAGCGCCACGACCTCCCCGTCGGCCACCGACAGCTGCGGCAGGTGCAGGCCGCCCGCGGCGCCCCGACGGCCCGACGCGCCCCGGCCGCCTCCGCCGGGACGTCCGCCCGTCTCTGCGGAGGCACCGTTGCCGCGCTCGTCGCGGCGGCTCGAGAGGACGTCCAGGCGCAGCTCGGGGTCGTCGACCGTGCGGCCCAGGTCGGTGTACAGGTCGCGGACCCGACGCGCGGAGGTGGACAGGCTCGCCCACCACACCGGCGCCCCGGACAGGCCCTGCAGCATGCCCATCACGTACCGGGCCACGCCCACCACGGCGATCAGCACGCCGATCGAGAGCGCGCCGTCGAGGGTGCGCAGAGCGGCCAGGACCACCACGGCGGCCAGCATCGTGCCGGTGACCAGGGTGGTCAGCCCGGAGGAGATGCCCGAGTAGCGGGCGTTGACCAGCGCCGCGTCCAGGGCGATGCGGGAGCGCCGGCGGTAGGTGGTCCGGGCCCGGCTCTGCACGCCCAAGCCCTGCAGGACGCGCAGTCCGTGCACCAGATCGGTGGCGGTCGCGGCGGCCTCGGCGGCCTGCGACTGCTGGTCGTCGTAACGGGCCGAGAGGGTCGGGGTGATCACCCGGATCACGAGCACCATGACCGCGATCCCGAGGAGCATCGCGAGCCCCAGCCACAGGTCCATCGCCGCCAGGTAGCCGGCGGCCGCGAGCACCGCGATGCCCGAGGGCACGACCCAGGGGAGCAGGTCCATCACGTCGGAGGCCTTGTCGGCGTCCGAGGTCGCGATCGAGAGCACCTCACCGGCCGGGCGCTGGACCGAGCGGGAGCGCGGATCGAGCACCGCGCCGGTCAGCCCCACGCGCAGCCGGTGCCGCTCGTACATGCAGGCCTTCTGCGACTGCACGAAGGTCCACGCCCACAGCAGCACGCCGAGCACCCGCATCGCGATCAGGCCCAGGGCGCCGAGCACGGTCAGGCGCAGGTCGCCGGCGAGGATCCCGTGATCGATGATCAGCCCGAGCACGATCGGCATCAGCAGCTCGACGCCCTCGGAGAGGGTCGCCAGCGGCAGCACCACCGCGAGCATCCGTCGGTGTCCCCGGACGATCGAGCGCATCACCCCGGGCGCGGAGGCCGAGGGCGCCGGGGGAGCAGCGGGAGTCGCGGAGCGGGAGTCGAGCACTCGACCGATCCAACCCGTCCGCACAGCGCAGCGCAATGTTTTTTGGTGCCACGGGGGTGTCGCCCCGGTCACCCCCGCGCTCGATCGGTGGGCGGTCCCGCGCGGGGCGGCCGCCGATGACAGAATGGCGGCATCACCCGTCGACCCGAGGAGATCCCATGAGTGAGCCCACCGTCGAGCTGTTCGTCGATCCTGCCTGCCCCTTCGCCTGGATGACCAGCCGCTGGCTGGGCCACGCCGCGGAGGTCCGCGAGATCACGCCCCGCTTCTCGGTGATGTCGCTCGCGGTCCTCAACGAGGGCCGGGACCTGGACCCCGACTACCGTCGCTCTCTCGACGACGCCTGGGGCGCCGCCCGTCTCTCGGTCGCGATCCTCGAGGCCGAGGGCGAGGACGCGTTCTCCCGCTGGTACACCGCCTGGGGCGAGCGCTACCACGTCGGCGACGACAAGGGCGACCGCCGCCGGGTCGCCGAGCAGGCCCTGGCCGATGCCGAGCTGCCGGCCGGGCTGATCGAGTCCTACGACCACGTCCCCGGCGACGCGGTCGACACCGCCCTGCGCGCCTCCCACGAGCGGGCCATCTCCCTGGTGGGCGACGAGGTCGGCACCCCCGTGATCTCCTTCGGCGAGGGAATCGCCTACTTCGGTCCCGTCATCTCGCCCGCTCCCCGCGGCGAGGAGGCCGGGAAGCTGCTGGACGCTCTGCGGACCCTCTCCACCGTCGAGGGCTTCTACGAGGTCAAGCGCTCCCGCACCGGCGGCGTCGACCTCCGCTGAGCCCGCTGCGCCCCGGCCACCGTCCCCCACCCAGAGAGATCCCCTGACATGCGCGTCCACATCGGCACCGACCACGCCGGCTTCGAGCTCAAGAACCGTCTGGTGACGGTGCTCCGGAACAAGGGGCACGAGGTCACCGACCACGGCGCCCACGAGTACGACGCCATCGACGACTATCCGCCGTTCTGCACCGACGTCGGCGAAGCCGTCGTCGCGGACCGCGCGTCGCTGGGCATCGTGATCGGCGGCTCCGGCAACGGCGAGCAGATCGCGGCGAACAAGGTCGCCGGCGTGCGCGCGGCGCTGGTGTGGAACGAGGACACCGCGCGCCTGGCCCGCGAGCACAACGACGCGAACATCATCTCCGTCGGCGCCCGTCAGCACTCCGAGGAGGAGCTCGAGGCGCTGATCGACCTGTTCCTCGCCGAGCCCTTCTCCGGCGAGGAGCGCCACCAGCGCCGGATCGACCTGGTGGGCCGGTACGAGCGCACCGGCGGCTACGAGGAGCCTGCGGACGCTGCGGGCTCTGCGGACTCTGCGACGGGCGTCCCCGCCTCCGACGACCGGTAATGCCCGAGGGGCACACCGTCCACCGCCTCGCCGCGGCCTTCGACAGGGCCTTCGGCGGGCAGCGCGTGCGCACCTCGAGCCCGCAGGGCCGGTTCTCCGAGGCAGCGCAGCTGGACGGCATGGTCCTGCTCGGCGCCGAGGCCGTCGGCAAGCACCTGTTCCTGTCCGTCGCTCCCGCGAGGGACGTCGACCGCGGCTCCTCGGCCGTGCGCTTCGTGCACGTGCATCTGGGGCTGTACGGCTCCTGGACCTTCGCGGGGGATCCGGGATTCTCCGACGCGCACGCGATCGGTGCGCCGAGGCTGCGCATCGGGGAGCAGGAGGAGGGGCTCGACGCCGACGGATCGGGCGCTGCGGACGCGGTGGGCACCGCCGACTGGCGCCGCCTGGTGCCGCGGCCCACGGTGCGCCTGCGCATCGCCGGCCACCGCGGGATCGCGGACCTCACCGGCCCCACCGCCTGCGAGGTGCTCGACGCGGACGGGCGGCGGGCGGTCCTGGACCGCCTGGGCCCGGACCCGCTGCGCCCCGACCCCGACGGCCGGGAGCGGCGACGCTTCGTCGAGGCGGTGCGCCGCTCCCGCACCACCATCGGTGCGCTGCTGATGAACCAGAAGGTCGTCGCGGGGATCGGGAACATCTACCGGGCCGAGCTGCTGTTCCGCGCCCGGCTGGACCCCTCCGTGCCGGGCCGGGACCTCTCGGCCGGGATGTGCGAGGGGATGTGGGAGGACCTGGTCGCGCTGATGGCCTACGGCGCCCGCACCGGCAGGATCGTCACCACCCAGCCCGAGCACCGCGCGATCGAGGCCCGCCTCGTCGAGCGCTCCCGCGGCACCCGTCAGAACGGTGACGAGGACCCGTCCGTGGTGCCCCGCGAGGAGTCGTTCTACGTCTACCACCGCCAGACCCTGCCCTGCCGGCTGTGCGGCACCGTCGTGTGCAGCGCGGACCTCGCCGGGCGCACCGTGTTCTGGTGCCCGCGCTGCCAGAGCGTCCGCAGCCGCCGCGCGGCGTGGACCCGCGAGCATCCGGCCGCTCCCTGGGCGCTCGAGCCCGGCCCCCGCGCAGCGGCGGTCTGAGCGCATGCGCACCGCCCCGGGGACCCCGACCGCCGCCCAGGTCCTGGAGGCGGTGCGCCGGACCTGGCTGCGGGAGGCGGAGCAGGCGATCCACCTGCCGCTCGGCTTCGGCGCGCACCACTGGCGGATCGACGACGCCGACCGGCCGGTGCTGTTCGCGACGCTCGATCAGCCCTCGCCCACCCGCTCGGCCGAGAGCTTCGCACGGGCCTACCTCGCGGCGCGCGAGCTCCGGGCCGCAGGGGTCCCCGGTGTCCTCTCCCCGTGCGCCGACGACGAGGGGCGCGTGACGATCCGGCTCGGCGACGCCCTGCTGAGCGTGACCCCCTGGCGGGAAGGGCGCACGCCGTCCGCGTCCGAGGCCGCGCGCGGCGAGCACCTCGATCGGGTGCGTGCCCTGCTCGACGCTCTGCACGCGGCCCGCGCGCCGGAGGTGCTCCGGCCGTGGGCGCCGCGCGTCGGTCCTGAGCTCCCGGACCGGCTCGAGGTGCGCACGGGGACGGCCTGGACCGCGGGACCGCTGGGGGAGGAGGCCCGCGCGCTGCTCCGCTCCGCGGCGCCGCGGATCCGGGAGGTCGATCGTCGCTACCGGGAGCTCGTCGCTCTCGAGAGCATCCGCGCCCATCGCCGGGTCCCCACCCATGGGGAGCCCCATCACGCCAACCAGATGCTCGCCGAGGACGGCGAGCTGCTCCTCGTGGACTGGGAGACGCTCGCCGCGGCCCCCGCCGAGCGCGATCTCTCCGCCCTGCCCGCGCACGTCCAGCTCTCGTGCGGCGCGGATCCCGCGATGATCGAGCTGTTCGAGCTCGAGTGGATGCTCAGCGAGGTGGAGGAGTACATGCGCTGGTTCCACGCCCCGCACACCGGCACCGAGGACGACGAGATCGCTCTGCAGGGGCTGCGCGAGCAGCTCACCGAGGAGGATGGGGCCCATGAGTGAGTCGATCCCGTCCCCGGCCCCGGTCCCGTCCCCGGCCCCGACCCCGACCCCGACCCCGACCCTGGCCCCGCCGCCGACGACGGCCGAGGGGGTCCTCGAGGTCCCCGACGGGCACGCGATCCACTGGGACGAGGCCGGCGCCCCGGGCGGCGTGCCCACCCTCTACCTCCACGGCGGACCGGGCGGCCGGCTCACTCCCGGCCATCGCCGGAACGCGCCCGCGGACCGTGCCCGCATCATCGGCCTGTCCCAGCGCGGCGCCGGACGCTCGCGGCCGTCCGCGGGCCTCCCCGGCCCCGTCGACCTCTCCGCGCAGACCACCGCGCACCTGATCGCCGACCTCGAGGCCCTGCGCGAGCACCTCGGCGTCGAGGCCTGGATCGTGCAGGGCGTCTCGTGGGGCAGCACCCTCGCGCTCGCCTACGCGCAGGCCCATCCCGAGCGGGTCCTCGGCGTCGTGCTCTTCGCCGTCACCTCCACGTCCCGGCGCGAGGTCGACTGGATCACCGAGGGCGTCGGCGCCCTGTACCCCGAGGCCTGGGACGAGTTCGCCGCCTTCGCCGAGGCCCGCGGCGGCTTCGACCGCCGCGACCGCTCGCCGCAGCGCCTGCGCCTGGTCGAGGCCTATCGGCGGATGGTCACCGGCGAGGACCCCGAGCTCGTCGACGACGCCGTGCGCGCCTGGATGCGCTGGGAGGACGCGCACATCGCGATCGGCGCCGGCGGACCGGCCCGGGCGCATGCGGTGCCCGAGGACGCGGAGGTCGACGCGCACGCGCGGGGCTTCGTCCGACTCGCCACCCATTACTGGGCGCACGACGGCTTCGTCGCCGACTGGGCGGTGCCCTGGGGCGCCGCGCCCGGCAGCGGTCTGCTGGGCGGCATGGCCCGCCTGCACGACGTCCCGGGCGTGCTGATCCACGGCCGGCGCGACGTCTCCGGCCCCGCGCTCACCGCCTGGGAGCTGCACCGCGCCTGGCCCGGCAGCGAGCTGATCATGGTCGAGGAGGAGGGACACGGCGGCCCGGTGATGGCCGGGCACTGGCGCGAGGCCGTCACCGCGATGGTCGGGGCCCGGCGGCAGTAGTCTTCTGCCCATGCCCGATCCTTCCTCCGCCCGTCTCGTGCTGCGCCAGGGCCTGCTCACCGACCTCGACCCGCGCACGGTGTACCTGCTCGCGATGCTCCGTCAGGACGTGTTCACCCTCGAGCAGCGCGCCACCGACGCCGACCTCGACGGTCGCGAGCTCGACCCCACCACCACCGTGATGTGGCTCGAGGCACCGGGCCCGCTCGCCGAGCGGGCCCGTCTCGCCGGCGAGCCCGTCGCGCACCTGCGCCTCTTCGAGGAGGCCGACGGCACGGTGCGGATCGGTCGGGTCGCCGTGCGCTCCGATCGTCGACGTGAGGGCGCGGGGCGCCGGCTCATGCTCGCCGCGCTCGCGCACGCCCAGGAGCTCTCCCCGGGGGCGGAGGTGCACATCGATGCGCAGGCGTATCTCGAGCCGTGGTACGCCTCGATGGGCTTCGAGACCGTCAGCGAGGTGTTCTGGGAGGCCGGCATCGAGCACGTGGCGATGGTGCTGCGACCGTCCCGCGCCCGAGCGGCTCAGGCCTGACGCGCCTCGATCAGCGCGAGGATCTCCGCACGCTCGAAGTAGCGCGCGGTCTCCCGGGCGCTCGGCGCGCCGAGGTCCGGGTCCGCCCCGGCCTCCAGCAGCACGGAGGCGACGTCGGCGAAGCCCTTGAAGGCGACGCCGGCGAGCGGGGTCTGCCCGCGATCGTTCATGAGGTCGACGTCGGCGCCGCGAGCGGCGAGCTCGCGCACCAGGTCGGCGTGGCCGTGGTAGGCGGCGAGCATGAGCGGGGAGCTGCCTGCCCCGTCGCGCAGGTTCGCCGGGGCGCCCTGGTCCAGCAGCGGCAGCAGCGCGGCGGCGTCGCCCTGGCGGGCGGCGTCCAGCATCGAGCCGGCGAGGGCGAGGACGGCCTCGTCCTCGGAGGCGTCGGAGGGCTCTGTGGGGTCAGCGGTGTCGTTCACCGGGCCAGGATACGAGACCCGGGCCGGGCGCTCGTGCCGCAGCGCTCGTGCCACAGCGCTCATGCCACGGCGAGCCCGGCGAGCGCGGGCCAGAGGAGCAGGACCAGCGCGATCCCCAGCCCCCACAGGTCCGCCCGGCGGAACCGGCTGGGCTCGGCCCAGGTGCGTCCCGCGGCGGTCGCGAAGCCGCGCGAGTCCATGGCGAGCGCCTGCTGCTCCGCACCGCGCAGGGTGTCCACCAGCAGGGCGAGGGTGGCGCCGGCGAGCAGGCGCGGGGAGCGGGCGGTGCCCAGGCCGCGACGGATCCGGGTGCGCAGGATCGTCTCCCATTGACGGCCCAGGTGACCCACCCGCACCAGCGCCACCACGGAGGCGGCGACCGGGCGCGCCGGCAGCCGCAGTCGCTGCCCGAGGGCGTCCCCGAGCGGCGTCGCCTCGACGCTGCCGAGCGCGAGCACCCCCGGGGCGACGAACGCGGTGATGCGGGAGGCCTCCTTGAGCCCCACCAGCCAGGCCTCGCCGGAGAGGGAGGGCGCGTCGCCGAGCAGGGCGGTGGTCCAGGCCAGTCCCGCGGCGGAGAGCAGGATCGGCACCAGGCGCAGCAGCGCGCCGCGCGGCGTGCGCACCGCGAGCGGGGCCAGCAGCAGCGTCGGCGCCAGCGCGAGCAGTCCGCCCTGCCAGGACTCGACGGCGAAGGAGCCGATCGCGGCGAGGATCCCGATCAGGCAGCGGGTCAGCGGGTTCAGGGCGTCGGCGGGGATCCTGCGACGTGGCGGGGGAGGAGGGCCGGCGGGGTCCGGGGCCGGCAGCTCGGTGCGGTGGTCGGCGATCCCGATCAGCTCGGGATCATGGGTGGCGACGAGGACCGCGCAGCCGCGGGAGGACGCCTCGGCGAGCAGGTCGACCACCGCGCCGCGGCGGCGGGCGTCCAGGCCGACGGTGGGCTCGTCCAGGACCAGCAGCGCGGGGGACTGGGCCAGGGCCGCGGCGATCGCGAGCCGACGCTGCTCCCCGCCCGAGAGGCGGTGCGGAGGTGCGCCGCGCAGGGCCGCGAGACCGGCCCGCTCGAGCAGCTCCTCCGCGAGTCGGGGATCCTCGGCCCACGGGGAGGCGAGCATCTCCTCGCCCGCGGTCCCGGCGACGAAGGAGTGCTCGGGGTCCTGGGGGACGAACGCGATCCGAGCGGGCTCCGGCCGGGTGACGGTGCCGGTGGCCGGCTCGCCCGGGTCGAGCAGGGTGCGCAGCAGCGTCGTCTTCCCGGCGCCGCTGGGGCCGGTGAGCACGGTGAGCCGCCCGGTCCGCGCCTCGAGGTCCAGGGGCTCGCGCAGCCCGCGTCCCGGCACGGTGACGCCCTCGAGGGAGGCGAGGACCGGGGCCCCCGCCGCCCGTCCCCGCTCCGGTCCCGCCGTCGGCGGCCCCGCGCCCAGCGGCCCCGCACCCCGAGGCCCAGCCCCCAGCACCCCCGCCTGCCGCAGCAGCGTCTCCTGCTCGTGCAGGACGGTCCCCGGCGCGCCGTCGGCGAGCACCTCCGCCTGCGCGCCGAGCACCACCAGCCGGTCCATGTGGGGGATCCAGGGCTCCAGGCGGTGCTCGGCGACCACCAGGGTGGAGCCCGACCGAGCGCAGGCGGACAGCACCGCCTCGCGCACCAGCGCGGCGGTGTCGGCATCGAGCATGCTGGTGGGCTCGTCGAGCAGCAGCAGCTCGGGGTCCAGGGCGAGCGCGCCGGCCAGCGCGACTCGCTGCTGCTGGCCCCCGGAGGCGTCCAGCGGTGCGCGGGAGGGATCGATCCGCACCTGCGCCGCGTCGAGGGCCGCCTCCGCCCGGGCGCGGATCTCGGGGCGCTCCAGGCCGGCGTTCTCGGGTCCGAAGGCGGTGTCCCTCGCGATGGTCGCGGCGACCAGGGCGTGCGCGGGGTTCTGCAGCAGCAGTCCGCGCTCGCCGGGCCGCTGCGGCGGCGGGAGCAGGCCCGCGCCCTCGCCGTCCTCCTCGTCGAGCAGGCCGGCCAGGGCGCGCAGCACGGTCGACTTGCCGCTGCCGCTGGCCCCGGCGAGCAGCACCCGCTGGCCGTGCGGGATCTCGAGGTCGAGGCCCGCGATGGTCGGCTCGCGGCGCGAGAGGGGGCGCCACCGCAGGCCGTCCAGGCGCAGACCCGCGGCGGTCGGGGCGCTCGGCGGGGTGATCCTCTTCCCTCCGCTCAGACGGCCGCGGCCCGGGAGTGCTCCCGGCCGGCGGCGAGGGAGTCCACCGCCCCGGTGGCGACCAGGGCGCGGGTGGCCGCCCAGCCCAGCACGCCGCACAGCAGCACCCCGGAGAGCACGAAGAAGCCGAGCATGGCGCCGGAGAAGGCCCAGCTCATCTCCTGGTAGTAGGCGAACTTCTCCCAGCCCCATTCGAGCAGCGCGGCGAGCACGCCGCCCAGCACGGCCACCGGCAGGGTGAAGCGGCGGTAGCGGGTGAGCAGGAAGGCGAGCTCCACGCCGCCGCCCTGCATCAGCCCGGAGATCGCGGTGCCCCAGCCCCACTGGCTGCCCAGCAGCATCGAGAGCACCGCGGCGATCATCTCCGCGAGCAGGGCGGCGCCGGGCTTGCGCACGATGAGGGCGGCGAGCATCGCCGGCAGGAACCAGATCCCTGCCAGCAGCCCCTCGGCGGGCTTGAAGGCCGCGGTGAGCGGGCCGATCAGCGTGTACAGCTGGCCGTAGCCCAGGAACGCGACGCCGAAGGCCGCTCCGATCAGGACGGTCACCAGCAGGTCCACGGTGCGATAGCGGGTCATCACTTCTCCTCCCATGAGTGGAAGGGGCGTGCGCCACCGGTGGTGCCGCGCGGATATCCCGACTCCCTACGCCGGTGCGAGCCGGATCAGGTTCGAGGGTCTGCGCTCGTGTGCGCACTCTCAGCACCCGGAGGTGCTCCCCTGTCAGTGGATGACGATCGCCCAGTCTAGCGTGCCCGGACGAGGGACGGCGCCGCGCTCAGCGGCGCGCCCGGATCGCCTGGTCCACCGCCTCCGCGGTCGCCTGCGGATCCTCGGGGGAGAGGATGTAGTGCGGGGCGTCGCGGCCGATGATCTCGACCAGCGTACCGGGGCGGGTGACCAGCATCCGGTAGGGCTGCTGGGTCCCGGCGACGGTGAAGATCTTCCGGCGGCCGACGGGGGTGAGCTCCTCGGGCCGCGACGTGATCGCCTTCCCTCGCCGCCAGCCGTAGCCGCCGAGGGTCACGCCCACCGTCGAGGACGGCATCTCGCGCAGCTGCACGGTGCGGAAGTTCTCGACCGGCCACGGCCGGCGCGGCAGGAATCCGCCGAGGCTCACCGTGATCCCGTGCTCGTCGACGATGAAGCGGGTGGCCTGGCCCATCCAGGTCCACAGCGACAGGGCGAGGAAGAGCACCACCACCAGCAGCACCACCGGCGTCGAGGAGCGCTGGGCCATGAGCACGGCGAGCACCGCGCCGCACAGGAGCGTCACCCCGATGCGGGTCCAGCCGACGGAGGTGGGCCGGGTGCGGCCCACGTAGAACGGCGGGTCCGGTCTCACCAGATCGCCACCCGCTCCTCGGGGGCGCGGTACATGGCATCGCCCTCGGTCACGTCGAAGGCGGTGTGGAACTCCTCGAGGTGGCCCACCACGGAGTTGCAGCGGAACTCCATCGGGGCGTGGGGGTCCACGGCCAGGCGTCGGATCGCCTCCTGGGTGCGGTTCCGGCCCCGCCACACGGTCGCCCAGGACCAGAAGACGCGCTGCAGGCCGTCGAGGCCGTCGAGCTCGGCGGCGACCTCCTCGGCGTCCCTGCGGGACAGATACGCCTTGACCGCGATCGAGAGCCCGCCCAGGTCGCCGATGTTCTCGCCGATGGTCAGAGCCCCGTTGACGCGATGAGTGTCGTCGAGCTCGCGCGGGGACAGCTCGGAGTACTGGGCGATGAGCTGCGCCGCCCGGCCGTCGAAGGCCTCCCGGTCCTCCGGCGTCCACCAGGAGATCAGGTTGCCGTCGCCGTCGTACTTGGAGCCCTGGTCGTCGAAGCCGTGCCCCACCTCGTGGCCGATGACGGCGCCGATCCCGCCGAAGTTCACGGCGTCGTCCGCCTCGGCGTCGAAGAACGGGGGCTGCAGGATCGCGGCCGGGAAGACGATCTCGTTGCGGCCAGGGTTGTAGTAGGCGTTGACCGTCTGCGGGGTCATGTGCCACTCGGTCTCGTCGATCGGGCCGCCCACCTTCGCGTACTCGTAGGCCGCGTCGAAGCGGCGCGAGGCGCGGGCGGTGGCGACGAGGTCGCCGGGCACGATCTCCAGTCCGTCGTACTCCCGCCACTTCTCGGGGTAGCCGATCTTCGGGGTGAACCTCGCGAGCTTCGCGAGCGCCTTCTGCCGGGTGGCCGGGGTCATCCAGGGCAGCGTCTCGATGGAGTCGCGGTAGGCGTCCAGCAGGGCGTCGACCAGTTCGGTCATCCGCTCCTTGTGGGCGGCGGGGAAGTGGCGGGAGACGTACTCCCGGCCGACGGCGAAGCCGACGACGCCCTCGACGAAGGCGACGGCGCGCTTCCAGCGCTCCCGCAGCTGCTCGGCGCCGGAGAGGATCCGGCCGGAGAAGGCGAAGTCCTCCTCGACCAGGGCGGCGGGGCCGTAGGGGGCGTAGGCGGCGACCGCGTGCACGGCCAGCCAGCTGCGCAGCACGTCGAGGTCCTCGCCGGCCAGCAGCTCGGCGGCCGCGGAGACGAACTCGGGCTGGCCCACCGAGACGACCTCGAAGGCGGCGCTGGGCGCCTCGGTGCCCTCGACGAAGGCCTCCCAGGGGAAGGACGGGGCGAGCTCGCGGCGCTGGGCGGCGTCCATCGGGTTGGAGGACTTCTCACGGTCGCGCAGGCGGACCACGTCCACGTGGCAGGCGGCCAGACGGGTCTCGAAGACCATCACGGCGCCGGCGAGGTCCTCCGGGGACCCGGCGACCAGGCCCTCGCGGCCGGGCAGCTCGGCGAGGCGGGCGAGGTTCGCCAGGTGCGCCGTGTAGGCCTCGCGGATCTCGGCGTAGCGGTCCTCGCGGTAGTAGGACTCGTCGGGCAGGCCCAGCCCGCCCTGGTGGATCTTGACCTGGTAGCTCGTGGAGTCGTGGTCATCGGTCCACACGTAGGACAGCAGCGCGGAGGCCCCGGAGTCGGGGGCGGCCATGGTGCGCGTGATCGCCTCGAGATCGGCGGCGGCGGTGATGGTGCCCAGCAGGTCCTCGAGGACCCCGAGCCCCGCCCGCTCGATCGCGTCGGTGTCCATGAACATCCGGTACAGCGCGCCCACCCGGGCGTGGTCGCTGGTGGGGACCTGCTCCCCGGCGGGGTCGGCGCGCTCGACGTCGGCCGCGGCCTCCTCGACGATCTCGCGCACCTGGTCCTCCGAGAGGTCGCGCAGGGCGTGGAAGGCACCGTCGCTCGAGCGGTCCGCGGGCATCTCGTGCTCGCGCAGCCAGCGCCCGTTGACGTGTCCGAAGAGGTCGTCCTGGATCCGGACGGCGTCGTCGACCTGGTCGAGGGAGAGGCCCGAACGGCGGGCGGCGGGGGCAGTGGTCATCATCGGCTCCTGCGGTGAGGTGGGGTGGTCGAGGGCGGCGTCCGGCGGACGCGGGTCAGAGGGCGAGCAGCCCGAAGGAGGCCAGCGCGAGGGCCAGCAGCCCGAGGCCGACGGGGGCGTAGGCCCAGGGGCTGCGGGCGCGATCGGCGGGCGGGCGGCGGTGCAGCACGAGGGTCGACAGGCCGACGCCGATCGAGAGCACGATCGTGCCGATCACGAGCACGGGCGAGAGGATCACCAGGATCGTCGCGCCGACCTGGAACATCGCGGTGCCCGCCACGTCGAGCAGGCGCATGATCACGGTGGAGCGCGCCCCGACGCGCTGCGCGAGCAGGGTCGAGATCGCCTCCGTGGACCAGTCGCCGGGGCGGGCGATGCGCTGCCGGGTAGTGACGGTCTGGGCGGTGGCGAGGATGAGCCACACCAGGGCGCAGCCCGCGCCCACCCAGACGCCGAGCTCGGCCCGGATGTCCGCGGGCCACAGCAGCACCGCCAGCAGCACCGCCGCCACGCGCAGCAGCTCGTCGACCACGCTGCGCACGGCCAGCAGTCCCGGGTTGACGGCCAGCTGGGTGCGGGTGCGGGCCACGAAGAGGCTGGTGGCGACCAGCGAGGCCAGCTGCGCGGCGCCCAGACCGATGCCCAGCAGCAGCGGGACGGGGCTCACGGGCGCGAAGGGCAGGATCGCGATCAGCAGCACCACCGCGAGCGCAGGGATCAGCAGCGCTTGGATCGACAGCCCCTTGACGAGGTCCCGGACCAGATCCGCACCGGTGGGGGGATGGTCGTGTCCGGTGTGGTCGTGGGGGTCGTCACAGTGCGGCCCGGCCGCTGCGGGGGTGTCGGTCATGGAGCTCCTTCTGGGTCCCCACCAGGGTAGCGGGGGCGAGACGCCGTGCGGTCCGCCACCGGCGGTGTGGAACGATGGGTTCGTGAGGACGGATGCGAGGAAGACCGGCGGCGCGGGCCTGTCCGCTGCCCAGCGCCAGCGCGCCGTCGGCGCGGTGGTGGCGGCCGCCGCGGGCGACGCCCTGGGCGCTCCCTACGAGTTCCAGCCCCCGGTGGTGGACTCCGAGGAGGTCGAGATGATCGGCGGCGGGATCCTGGACTGGCAGCCGGGGGAGTGGACCGACGAGACGTCGATGGCGATCGTGGTGCTGGAGGCCTCGCTCGCGGCGTCCGACGGTCATGACCTGCGGATCGAGACGGCACAGGACCACATCGCGCGTGAGTGGTACTCCTGGTCGCTGGGCACCCCGGACATCGGGACGCTGACCTCGCAGGTGGTGCGCACCGCGGCGGACCTCGCCCGTGAGAGCGGTCATTACGCGCCCCGGGCGGCGGACTTCCGTCGGGCCGCGGAGGCCGCTCACGAGGAGCTGCCGGCCTCCGCCGGCAACGGGTCGCTGGGGCGCGTGCACGCCTCGGTGCTGCCCTATCTGCTGTCCTCGGAGGACGACGCGGTCGAGGGGATCGAGGCGGTGTGCCGCCTGACACACGTGCATCCGGAGACCCTCGAGGCCTGCACGCTGTGGGGGCTGGCCGTGCGGCACGCGGTCCTCACCGGGGAGATGGACGTGAGGGTGGGTCTGCCGCGGCTGCCCGAGGGGCGCCGTGCGGCGTGGGGCGAGTGGATCGAGGAGGCCGAGGAGTCGTCCCCGGTCCGGTTCCGCCGCAACGGCTGGGTGGTCGGGGCCTTCCAGGCCGCCTGGGCGGCGATCGTCGGCATGGGGCCGATCCCGGAGGGGAAGTTCGCGCAGCGCGAGGCGATGGTCGCGGTGCTCGAGGCGGCGGTCCGCGCCGGCTACGACACGGACACCGTCGCCTGCATCGTCGGTGCGCTGACCGGGGCCGCGCTGGGTCCCAAGGCGGTGCCGCCGGAGTGGCGGCGCGCGCTGTTCGGCTGGCCCGGCTACGAGGTCGACGAGCTGTGGGGGCTGGTCGAGCGCGTGATCGAGCCGATGGTCGACGAGTCCGGCGAGGACGGAGCCGCATGACGTCCTCCCCGGAGACCCTCCCCCGGGAGGCCTGGGATCTGCGGATCCTGGCCTGGAACCTGTGGGAGCTGCGCGGGGACCTGCGGGCGCTGATCGAGACGGTGGAGGACCTGCGGCCCGATGTGCTGCTGATCCAGGAGGCGCCCCGCTTCGTGCTCCCGTCGGCGCGGCTGCGCTGGTTCGCGCGTCGTATCGATCGTCGGATCCTGGTGGGCGGGGCCGGCGGGCGCGGTCTGGCGATCCTCGCCACCGACGAGATCGCCGCGCAGGTGATCCGTCGCGGGGTCCATCCCGTCGCGCAGACGGTCTCGGACCTGAGCTCGACCTACCCCCGCGGCGTCGCCGCGGTGCGGCTGTCGGTGCCCGGCGGCGGCGCGGTGGTGGTCTCCTCGACCCATCTGGCGCTGCAGGAGGACAACCGGATGCATCATGCCGAGCACCTGGCGGCGCTGGTGCGCGGGGCCGGGGCGCCGGTCATCGTCGGCGGGGACCTCAACGAGACGGCCGACGGTGCCGCGCGGCGCTTCCTGGCTCCCCTGCTCGCCGATCCCGCGGGGACGGACCAGCACACCTTCCCCGCCGCGGCACCCACCCGCCGGATCGACGCGATCCTGGTCACCGACGGAGTGCGGGTGCGGCAGGCGCGCGCCGTGCACGGCACCGCACGGGTCGAGGAGGAACGGCTGGCCGGGGCCTCCGACCACCGCCCGACCCTGCTGGACGTCTCTCTCTGAGCACCGGGTCCCCTCACCGAGCGGCCCGGGCCCCCTTCCCGGGCGCCCCGGGTTCCCCTCCCGACCGCTCAGCCGCGCAGACGCAGCCCCGTGCGCAGCGCGACGACGTCGTCCTGCCCGCCCACGTGGCGGATCGCGATGCCCCCGGGGACCGGGCCGACGACGGTGAGCTGGGTGCGGTAGGAGTCGACGGCCCGCCGCACGGTCTCGGCGGTGCCGGGATGCTCGCGCCACCGGAAGGAGGAGACGGCGCCGTCGGCCCCGCCGTCCGGGGTGCTCGCGACCTCGAGCAGGGGCGTGCCGGTGCGGGCGCAGGCCTGAGCGGTCACGTGGTGGGCGCGGACGTGGTCGGGGTGCCCGTAGGTCCCCTCGTCGTCGTACCCGATCACGGCGTCGGGCCGGAGCTGCCCGATGAGCGCCGACAGATCCGCGACGGCCTGGTCCAGGGGGCGGTGGGAGAAGCTGTCCGGACCGGCGGTGTCGGACGGGCCGGCGAGGCCCTCGCGCACCCACCGCATCCCGGAGTCGCGGTAGCGACGCGGAGCGGCGTCGGGCGCGAGAGCGGGCGCGGTGCCGAGCCAGTGCCGCTCGGCGATCCCGAGCGTGCGGGTCGCGGCGTCGATCTCCGTCTCCCGGACCGCCTCGAGCGGTCTGGGGTCCTCGGGGGAGACGGCGCCGGGCACCACCTCGCCCTCCTCGCCCCGGGTCGCGGTCACCAGCACCACACGGGTGCCGGCGGCGGACAGCGAGGCGAGCAGGGCCCCGGTGGAGAGCGATTCGTCGTCCGGGTGGGCGTGGACGGCCAGGACGGTCCGTGCCGTCCCGAGCAGCTCCCAGGGATCTCGGGGACCGGAGCTCATGCGGTCCCTCCGGGCGAGGTGCGGTGCACGAGCAGGCGCTCGTACTGGGCGGCCAGAGCGTCGGCGGCGGCGTCCCAGGTGCGGGTCGCGGCGAACTCGCGGGCGGATCGCACCGCGGCGTCGTACCCGTCGGCGTCGCCGAGCAGGGCCTGCAGGGCCTCGGCCCAGACGTCGGGGTCGCGCGACTCGAGGACCAGACCGTCGGGGGCGACGGCCTCCTGCACCCCGCCCGCGCAGCGCCAGGCGATCACCGGGGTGCCGCTGGCCTGGGCTTCGAGGGCGACGAGACCGAAGGTCTCCGACCAGCTGGTCAGCAGCAGCGCGCCGGCGCAGCGCATCTCCTCGGCGAGCTGGTCGCGGTCCAGCGAGCCGACGAAGTCGACGCGATCCTCGACGCCGAGCTCCCGGGCCAGCGCCCGCAGATGCTCGAGGTAGTCCTCGAAGTCCTGGGAGACCCCGCCGGCGAGCACCAGACGCGCCTCGAGGGCCGGGTCCAGGTGGGCGAGCACCTCGAGAGCGAGGTCGGGACCCTTGAGGGGCTGCAGGCGCGCCGTGAACAGCACCGTCGGTCGAAGGCGCCGTGCGGAGACGTCGTCGCAGGGACGGAAGCGCTCGATGTCCACCCCGGGACGCACCACCGCCAGCCGGGACCCGGGCACGCCGTAGCGCTCGCCGACGGTCCGGGCCTCGGCCTCGGAGACGGCGATGACGAGATCGGAGCCGGTGGCGGCGAACTGCTCGCCGGGGATGCGTCCCTCGGACTCGGCGGGCTCGCCCGCATCGAGGGTCCCGGACCCCTCGGGCGCGGCGACGGAATGGAAGGACTGCAGGTGAGGGATGCCGAGCTCGCGCGCCAGAGGCAGGGCCGCGACGCCGCTGAACCAGTGGTGGGAGTGGATCAGGTCCCAGCCGTCGCTGTTCGCCGCGCCGGCGAGGATCTCGTGCAGCGCGCGGCGGAAGGGAGCGATCGTCCGGTCCATCGCGCTCTTGGCGAGAGGCTCGGCGGGGCCCGCGTCCAGGTGGAGGAGTCGCACGCCGTCGGCGACCTCGACGACGTCCGGGGCGGAGGGGTCGCTGCGCCGGGTGAACAGATCCACGCGGTGGCCGAGCCGGGCGAGCGCGAGGGCCTGCTCGAGCACGACCACGTTCATCCCCCCGGCATCGGCGCCGCCGGGCTCCTCGAGCGGGGAGGTGTGCAGGGAGATCGCGGCGATGCGCAACGAGGTGGCCGACATGCCCGCCATCCTAGGCCGGGCCGATGCGCGGGCGGGTCCCCTTCCTGCGCCCGGGGTACGCCCGTCAGTTCGCGGGAGGCCCCACGGCGGTGCGGGGATGCGATGGATCGCCCTCCTGTGTTCGCCCGTGACGAAACTTCACGCGGCCTGCGTCACGGGAAGTTGAAACGGGCATCAGCATCATGGAGCCTGACAAGCATGGAGACGGCGGAGAAAGTTGATTGGGCTGCACTGAACGCCCACGCTGCGGGCCGTCCTGCCCGCCGACTGGTGGCCAAGGCGATCGCCGCGGCCGGTGGCGACCGTCAACCGGGCACCGTGCTCGATCTCGGCGCCGGGGCCGGGGCCGATTCGCTCCAGTTCGCGCGGCGCGGTTGGACCGTCCATGCCTACGACAGCGACGACACCCTCGCCGCCCGCCTCGTCGAGAACGAGCGGATGACCGGCTCGGTGCACTTCCATCACACCGACATCGCGGACGTTCCCGTGTTCCCTTCCGCGCAGATCGTGTACTCGACCTACACGCTGGGCCTGCTGGGTCCTTCGGCACTGCCGGAGGTCTGGCGGAAGCTGGTGGCGGCGCTCCCGCGCGGCGGCGTCATGGCGGTGGACTTCTTCGGGACCAATGACTCCTGGGCGGAGCGCGCGGACGTCGCGACCCTGCCGCTCGAGGAGATCGATGCGATGTTCTCCGGGTTCCAGGTCGTCGACCGGTCGATCCGCGACGAGGACGGGCGCTTCCTGGCCGACAAGAAGCACTGGCACGTCATCACGACCCTCGCGCGCAAGCTGCGCTGATCCGGCCCCGGCGGCCGCCCTCCGCGGGCGCCGCCTCACTCTCTGCAGACCCTCGTGCACCGTCGGCAGGTGCTTCTGCACCCGCGGCAGGTGCTCCTGGACGCCCTGCGGACGGGGCTCATGCGGAACGGTCGAGCATTCCGAGGTCCCCGGCCCTTCCGGCCCTTCCCGGCCACCTGACCCCGCCGAGCGTGCGGTCCCTCAGCGCGGCGTGATCGCTGGTCATCGCGATGGCCGCCACCATCCCGGAGGCCACCCGCCATCCCTGTCCCGGGAGCGTGCGCCGCTGTGCGAAGAGGGTCAGCGCTCGGCCCACGGAGCACGGCGCCTCACGGAGCGCCGCGGCCAGGGCGTCGGCGTCCTGCAGCGCGGTGTTCGCGCCGTGGCCCAGGTTCGGCGCCATCGCATGTGCGGCGTCGCCCAGCAGCACCACGTCCTCTCGCACCGGGATCAGCGGCGGGACCGTGTGGATGCCGTGCACGAGGGTGCGCTCCGGAGTGGCTGCGGCGAGGACGGTGTCGATCTCGTCCCGATGCCCGCCCACCACGTGACGCAGATGCGCGAGGTCCTCGGCACGGGACACGGTGCGGTGCACGGGGATGCCGGCGAACCAGTTGGTGCGCTCCCCGGCCAGTGGGGTGATGCCGAACAGCCAGCCGCGGCCCCACGTCTCGGAGATCTCGGGCGGAGGCACCTCCGCGGTGCCGCGCAGCACGGTGGCGCCATGGTCGCGGGCACGGGGCCGACCGGGCCAGCCCGAGCGCCGCGTCAGCGAGTGGACGCCGTCGGCGCCGACGAGGAGATCGGCGCCCGCGCGCAGGGGGCGGACGTCCTCGATTCGACGGCGGTGCGTGATCACGGAGCGCGGCAGAGCATCCTGCAGGATTCGCACCAGGTCCGAACGGGCGATGAGGAGGACGTCCCCGGCGGGCACGGTGGCGAGCACTCTGCCGTCGGCCGTGCGGAGCGTGCCCTTCTGCGGGGCTGCGGCGGCCGCGCGCACGGCATCCAGGACCCCGAGACGCTCCAGGACCCGCTGCGCGGAGCGGAACAGCCCGAGAGCGGTCCCGACGGCCGGGACGTCGAAGCGCTCGTCGATCAGGTCGACGTGATGCCCGTCGGCGGCCAGGAGGCCGGCGGCGGCGAGCCCGGACACACCGGCACCGAGGACGCGGATCGTGAGGGCAGGGGGCATGGATGCACTCCGTGGTCGAGAAGCGTGCTCCGACTCTATGCGGGCGGGACGCCATGTGGGCGGGACTCTACGTGGGCGGCCGGAACGGTGGGGCTGGCGGCGAGGACGGCGGTGCCGGCGGCGGCGGGTCCGACGGGATCGGCGGCGGATCCCCGTCGGGCGGACCGTCCGCGTCGAGGGCCGTGTCTGCGTCGTGCGGACCGTCTGCGTCGTGCGGACCGTCTGTGACGGGCGGAGCGACTGGGTCCGGTCGTCGCTCCTGCGGCCCCGTCGTCGCCGGGAGGTGCAGCGGCGGCGTGGTCGAGATCCCCTGCGCACCGTGAGGGCTGATCCAGAACCAGGCGGCTGGTGGTGACTGCGGGGACGCGGCGCGCTCGCCAGCGGCCGGTGCGTCCAGAGCGTCGGCACCGCTGGTGATGGCCGAGGCGTTCCGGGGGTCCGAGGAGCCCGTGGTGTCCGAGGAGCCTGTGGTGTCCGAGGAGCCCGTGGCCTCCGTGACGTCCTCCGCATCCTCCGCGCGATCCGCGTCCGCCGCGTCCTCCGCCTCCGTCGGGTCCGCCGGAGTCGCATCGAACCCGGCGATGTCCAGACCGGCGCCGTCGAGCGGTGCGATCACCCAGGACCCGTGCTCCTTGAGCAGGTTGCAGCGCACGCACAGCCCTTGGCCGTTCGCGTAGCTGGTGGGGCCGCCGCGATGTGACGGGACCACATGGTCCGCCTGCCGGATCTTCGCGTTGCACCACGGGGTGCGGCAGGTGGTGTCGCGCCACCGCAGGATCCTGGCCAACCCGGCGGGGAATGCCCTGGCCTGCGACTCCATCGCGATCAGATCGCACGTGCGCGGTTCCGAGTACACGCGCCGGTAGAACGCTGTGACCTCGTCGTCAGGATGCTCGGGCACCGTGTGCCGGAGATGCCCGGGCGGACGCCCGAGCAGTGTGTCCGTGACGATGTGCGCCGGGATCGATCCGTAGCCCTCGAGCTGCGCGCTCTGATCCTCGTCCTGTCGTCCCAGCAGCGCCGTGTCGGTCACGATGATGCCGACGTCGAGGCCGGGGGTCGGTCGGGGCCGGGAGGGAGCCTCGTCGGACCCCTCGGCCCGGTGCAGGATGGCATCGACCAGCAGATCCGCCTCGAGCGCGGGCACGGAGGTCTTCTCCCCGGCCGCACGCAGGGACTCCGCACGCGAGTTCAGGGACGTCATCATGCCCACGGCGTCGATGCCCCGGAGCACGGCGGTGACCCGGGCCATCCCGTTGGCCAGCGGCGTCATCGTGACGTGGCGCTCCCGCGCCGCCCGTTCGGCCCTCTCGCGGGAGGTCTCGGGCTCGAGCCTCTGGACCATCTGCTCGATGTCCGAGCGCAGTCGTCTGTGGCCCTTGCCCTGCAGGGTCCCGGGACTCTCCCGGATCATCTCGTCGACGCGCGTGCAGGTGGCGGGGGAGGCGCCGCGCAGCGCTGCGGCCACGGTGGTGGCCTGCGCCTCGGTGACGGACCCCTCCCAGAGGCCGTCGACGGTGCCGGGCATCTGCTGGACCAGCCGTCGGGCGGCGGCGAGGGAGAAGGAGGACGCGGCCGGCGACACGCGCCGAGCCAGGGCGATCTCCTGATTCGCTCCGCGTCCCTGCTCGGCGGCGGGGAACCCGCGCGCCTGGTCCTCCCGTCGGATCCGCTCCTCCGCGGCGACCTGCCACGCTGCGCCGACCGCGGCGAGGGAGGAGCGGAGGTGATCGAGCCCGCCGAGCACGGCGAGCGCCTCCGCGGGGGAGTCCGGGGCGGTGTCCGGGAGGGAGTCGCGCACGGAGCTCGTGCGGGTGAAGGCGACGAGCGTGGCGGAGACGATCTGCGCGAGCACGGTGCGCGCCCCGTCGCTCGCCTCGACCGCCGTGAGACGGGCGGCGACGGCGTCGAGGACATCCGTCGAGCGCGAGGCGGCCTCCCCGCGCCCGCCATCGTCCCGGCGCGGGGAGGCCTCGTCGGGCCGGGCCCCGTCGTCGCGCGGCGTCATCGAATCCATGCCGCGATCGTACGGAGATTCGATTGCGACCACCACCCTCGCCCTCGGGCGGTGGATAACTCCTCGGCTGTGGACGAGAATGTGGAGAAGGGGGCTCGGTGGAGGAGCGGTCGCGGACGGCGCGCTCCGTCGGCGACGGTGTCCGCACGACTCGAGAGTGTGAGGATCTGGCTGGTCGCGCGGAAGGAGGCTCCGCCTGAGCCGCGGGTCGCCCGCCGTCGCAGGGGCGGCGCGGGGTGGGCCTGGGCGTGATATCGAGAGGAATCTCCGCGACGATCACGCGAACGGCGACCGGATAGTACGTCAAGAGCGTCCTGAAGAATTGTGGAGAAGTCATCCCGGGGAGGAACGGTCCCGGTGTCGCCGCCCCGTCGGCGCTCCGGCGAGCTCAGCGCCCCAGCAGCGTCAGCACCGCCGTCACCCGGCGGTGCACGCTCGCGCTCTCGCTGAGCCCCAGCTTCGCGAACAGCCGCTGGGTGTGCTTCTCCACCGCGCCGCCGCTGATGAACAGCCGCTGCGAGATGCCGGCATTGGTCAGTCCTTCGCCCATCAGCTCGAGCACCTCCCGCTCGCGCGGGGTCAGCTCGTCCAGCGGGGTGCGTCGGCGCGAGGCGATCACCTGGCCCACCACGTCCGGGTCGATCGCGACGCCGCCGGCCGCCACCCGCTCGATGGATTCGAGGAAGGCGCGGATGTCGAACACCCGGTCCTTCAGCAGGTACCCCGTGGCGTGCTCGCCGGACTCGATCAGCTCGGTCGCATAGCCGACCACCACGTACTGGCTGAGCAGCACGATCGGCGCCTCCGGCCACTCCCGGCGGATCTCCTGCGCCGCGCGCAGCCCCTCGTCGGTGTGGCTGGGCGGCATGCGGATGTCGGAGATCACCAGGTCCGGTCGCAGCTCGAGCGCCCGCACCACCAGCTCGGTGCCGGTCGAGGCCGTGCCCACCACCTCGTGCTCCGCCTCCTCGAGCACCAGGCGCAGGCCCTCGCGGATCAGTGCGGAGTCGTCCGCGATCAGGACGCGCACGGGATCACCGCCTCCACGCGGGTTCCCGCCTCGGCGGGAGAGGTGACCGTGAAGCGGCCCTCGAGGGAGGCGACGCGGCCCGCGAGCCCGGCGAGACCGCCTCCGGTGCGCACCTCGGCGCCGCCGCGCCCGTCGTCCTCGATCCTCACCCGTGCATCATCCCCGACCCTCGCGACCTCCACCAGGACGCGGCCGGCCCCCGAATGCTTGGCGGCATTGGTCAGCGCCTCGGAGACGACGTAGTAGATGCCGATCTCGACGTGCTCGGGGAGGTCCAGCTCCGGGCACTCGACAGCGGTGGGCAGCGGGGAGATCGCCGCGAGCTCGGTGAGCGCGGCGGCGAGGCCGCGGTCCACCAGGATCGGCGGGGCGATGCCCCGGGAGAGCCGTCGCAGATCGTCCAGGGTGAGTCCCAGCTGCTCGCGGGTCTCGCGCAGCACGGTCTGGGCCTTCTCGGGGTCCCTGGCCGCGAGCGCCTCCACGCGGGCGAGGTCCATCGAGGCGCGCACCAGGCGCTGCTGCGGACCGTCGTGCAGATCGCGCTCGAGCCGGCGCAGGGCGGCGGATTCCGCGGAGCGGCCCGCGGCGCGGGACTGCTCGGTGCGCACCAGGCGCTGCTGCTCCTGATGCCGCGAGCTCAGCAGACCGCGGGCGACGCCCTGGTGCAGCGCGGTCAGGCCGCGCACCACCGGCCCGAGCGTGAGCAGGAACAGCAGGCCCACGCCGAACTGCATGGCCATCTCCGCCGGGAGCGTGAACGGCTCGGGGACCCCCAGCAGCGTGCCGAGGCCGTCGTTCGACGACGAGGGGAGCACGTTGTCCAGGACCAGGGTGGCGATCGGTCCTCCGAGGGTGGCGAACGCGCCGACGGTCCAGGCCAGGGCCAGCGGGAAGGTGATCAGCGAGAGCAGGAAGTTGACCAGCACCCACAGCGAGTCGAGCCAGTTCTGGGGATCGGTCAGCGGGGTGAGCAGGCGGCGGGTCCGACCGGCGCCGGCGGGGGCGCGCACCGGCGCGGGGGTCGGCAGGTCGGTGCCGAGGAACGAGGACTGCACCGCGCGCTCGGCCATCGCGAAGCCGCGGGCCACGAGCACTGCGAGCATCAGGATCGGCAGGCCCACCCAGACGATCACGGTGGAGGCACCGGCGGAGAGCAGGCCGAGGACGAGGGAGAATCCGATGGCTCCCAGCACCAGGGCGAGGAATCCGTAGGCGAGGAAGCGGCCGATGCGAGCGGCCCAGCGGCCGACGGACCAGCGCTCGGACGGTGGCGACGGTGCCGTGGGGGAGGGAGGGGCGTCGAGGGCGTCGGGCAGGGGCATCGTGGTCATGACTCCACTCTGGCGATGGATGCTCGCGCGCCCCATCCTGTCACCGGGTGGATCATTGTCGGGCTGGCCCGACGCCGGTGCTGCTCACGTCGCTGCCATCCGCCTCGGCGAGCGCCCGGGCGCCGTCCCACAGGGTGAGGCAGAAGGGGTGGCCGACGGGATCGGCGTAGACCAGGCAGTGGTCGGCGTTCGGCTGGGCGGCGTATCGGGTCGCTCCCGCCGCCAGCACCCGCGGCTCCGCGGCGGTCAGGTCGTCGACGAGGAAGTCGAGGTGGATCTGCATCGGAGGGTCGCCGGACGGCCAGCTCGGCGGCCGGAACTGGTCCACCTGCTGGAACCCGATCTCGGTGCCGGGGGTCCGGACGGTCGCGAAGCGGGCGTCACCCCGTGCGGTGCCGCCGGTGATCTCGGCGTAGAACCTGGCCAGGGCGAGAGCGTCCGGCGCGTTCACGGTGACGGCGTCGAGCGTGATGGCTGTCGACATCACGCCACGTCCGCGTCCTGGTAGGCGGAGATCAGCTCGTTCCAGCGGTCCTCCCAGAGGGACGGGAGGCCGACGAGGGAGCGCGCGAGGTCCTCGAGGTGTGCCTGCCAGCCCGCCCCGTGGGTGGGCAGCTCGGCCACGGGAAGGCCGCGCTCCTCGACCACCAGCCTGGTCCGCTCGCCCTCCTGGGTGAGCCACGCCTCGATCTGCGTCTCCCCGTCGGTCCCGGGGTCCGAGGTGAGTCGGAGGTGACGGGGCGGCTCGCAGGCGTCGATCCGCGCCGGGCCCGACCAGCCGCTGGTCCAGGAGGACCGGACGATCCCGCCGGGGCGCAGATCGCCCGAGACCTCGCCGATCCAGCGCGCGAGGCGCTCGGGCTCGGTGCAGGCGCGCCACAGGTCCTCGATGTCGGTGTCGTAGAGGTCCTCGACCCGTACGGCGCCTCGGGTGTCGTCGATCCGACGCATGCTGCCGATGATGGTCATCTCCGTGCCTTCTTCCCTCGGGCGATCTCGGTGTGGAGAGCGTCGAGCCGGTGCTCCCAGAGCGCGCGATACGTCCCGAGCCACTCGTCCAGCTCGGCCAGCGGCGCGGGGCGCAGGCTGTAGATCCGGCGCTGGGCGTCCTGCTCGACCTCGACCAGTCCGGCGTCCCGCAGCACCCGCAGGTGGCGTGACACCCCCGGCCGGGCGATGGGGAGCGCCTCGGCGAGCTCGCCGACGGTCGCCGGATGATCCCGGAGGATCTCCAGCACCGTGCGTCGATTCCCGTCGGCCAGGGCCTGCAGCACCGCATCCATGACCCGAATGTACCCGGCTGTGTACGTAACCGCAAGGGTACATAAAGAGCCCGAGGTCGGGCGGGTCGGCCCGGCGTCCTCAGGTCCGCTCGCAGATCTCCTTGAGCGTCGCGAGGTCCTCGGCGACGGCGGCGGCGTCCTCGGCGAACTCCTCCTCGCTCATGGCACCTCGGCGCAGGGTAAACACCACCTCGCAGCGCCCCTCCTCGAGCGGCATCACCCGCAGCGGATTCAGCACGGACTCGCCGGTGGGGAGCGTGACCGTGTGGTCCATGACCCCGTAGACGTTCTCGGGGACGAAGCTGACCAGCACCCGCCCCATCGGCGAGTTCATCGACCACTGCGAGACCTCCCGCTGCACCTCGCTGCCGGCGAGGCCCCCGGCCCAGCGCGGCAGGTTCCGCGGATCGCTCGCGTACTCGTAGACCTCGCGCCAGGGGCGCTCGATGACGACGTCGAGGTGGCGGGAGACGCCGGGGGCGCCCGGCTCGCGCTCGGCGGTGCGGTCGGTGGGCTGCTCGCTGTCGCTCATGGTCGCGAACCTAGCAGTCCCGACGGTCAGGGGGCGGCGCACTCCGAGGTGCTGACCGGTGCGATGGGGAGGTCGGCGGTGCGGCGCAGCGCCTCCTCCCACGGCGTCGCCGCGAGCCCCTCCTCGGTGGTGAGGACCCCCGGGTGCAGCACGCACGGCGCGTACCAGAGCTCGGAGATCCCGGCCAGCTCGCGCGCGAAGGTGCTCACGCCGCTCAGCGCGCGGACCGACCAGCGGGGGATCCGCCACGGCCGACGGTCCGCACGGTCCAGCATCTCCGACGCGGCGGTCATCAGCTCCCGCTGGGTGCGCGCCGGGGCCGACGGGGCGTGCAGGACGGCGTCCCCGTCGTCGGGCGCCGTGAGCCGGTCGGCGTGGCGGGCGGCGTGGAGCATCGCCCGGGCCAGATCTGGCACGAAGGTGAGCGTGTGGGGGACGTCCGGCGCGCCGAACAGGACCGGTCGTCGGCCGGCGAGGATCGGCTCGATCACCATCGCGCAGGCGACCGATGCGCCGGTGCCCATGGTCGTCGGCCCCACGAGGTCCGCGGCGATGATGCTGAGGGTGCGTGCGGCATGGGCACGTCGCTGCTCGAGGAGTGCGATGCGCACCTCGCCCTTCGCGTCCAGGGGTGAGGGGGCAGCGCCCTCGCGCAGGTCGCGGGAACCTCCCTGAAAGCCGTACATCGACTCCGGGAGGACGACGGGGATGTCGCGAGCTGCGGCGGCGTCGAGCACGGCGAGCTCTCGCGGCGGAAGGTCCCGTGCCCACACCCGGGCGTCGTAGGGGGCGTGGAAACAGGCCTGCACGGCGTCGGCGCCCTCGAGCGCTGCGGCGAGGGCGTCGGGGTCGAGCACGTCCCCGCGGACCCGTCGGACTCCAGGGGCGGGGTCGCCCTCGCTGCGACGGAGCACGGTGACCGTGTCGCCGTCCTCCAGGGCCCGGGCGATGATCTCGCGGCCGATCTGTCCTTCTCCGATGACCAGGTGATGCATGAGGACCTCCAGGATGTGAGCACTGCTCTCTGAATGAGGACAACAGTGAACACCGCTCTCGGTCCGGAGTCAAGAGCACTGCTCTCAGTGTGTGCGAGGATGGGGGCATGCCCGCTCATGAGGTGCCTGACCCCGCCCCCTCCCGCGCCGCCCCCTCCCGCCCTGCCGTCGCGTCCCCGGCGGTGCCGAAGGGCCCGCGCGCCGCCGCGAGGGAGAAGACGATGGCGCGCATCATCGAGCTCGGCAACGCCCAGCTGCGCGAGCGGGGCGCGGCGGAGCTCAGCGTCCGCGAGATCGCGCGAGGGCTCGGCATGGTCTCCTCCGCGATCTACCGCTACGTCGCGAGCCGGGACGAGCTGCTCACCCTGCTCCTCGTCGACGCCTTCGAGGACGTGGCCGAGGCGGTGGACACCGCCGTCGCCGAGGCGGGGTCGGCGCATGGGGGCGATCCCCGCGCGCGCTTCCTGGCCCTCGGCGACGCGATGTGCGCCTGGGCGATCGCGCACCCCGAGCGGTGGACGCTCCTGTACGGCACGCCCGTGCGCGGGTACGCGGCCCCGGCCGAGACCACCAACGACGCCGGCACCCGGGTGATGCGCGCGGTGCTCGTCATCGCCGCCGACGCCGCAGCCGAGAGGACGGCGGAGACGCAGGGTGGGAGGGCGTCCCAGGACGGGACGACGGGGGAGACCTCGGTGGGGCGCGCTCCCGGCACCGCCCTCGCGCCGGAGGTCACCGCACTGCTGGAGAGCCACCTCGAGCAGTTCGGGATCGACGCCTCGGCGCGCACCGAGTTCACCGCCCTCACGGCCTGGTCCGGCCTGGTCGGCATGATCAGCGCACACGTCTTCGGGCAGCTCGGCCCCGATGCGGTCGCCGTCGGCCCGCAGATCCTCCATGCCCAGGTGCGCCTGCTCGCCGACCTCTTCGCGCCGGAGCCGGTCTGATCGCCGCCCGTCGGCCCTGAGCTCCTCGCTCCCGACTCCTCCCCGTGGGGCCCGTCGAGAGGTCTCAGCGCCGCCCGGTGACCCCGTCGAGTGCTCCCAGCGCCGTGCGGGCCACGGCGCGCAGGGTGCGCGGCTCGCGCAGGACCGCCCCGTCGGCCGACGGGGTCACCACCACCCAGCGCGCCTCGCCGCGCCGACGCATCCGGCCGATCTCGATGCTGCGCCCAGCGGTCAGCGGGATCACCAGGGCGCCGCTGGGTCCGACGACGAGCCGACGATCCAGCTCGGGACGGTGCTCGAGCAGGAGGGCGCGGATCGCCTCCCGCTCGACCAGCGCGGTGCTGCCCGAGGCGGGGTGCGAGAGGATCGAACCCGAGGAAGCCATGGCTCGAGACTAAGAACGGGGTGTGACAATGCAGCGGCGGCGTGCAGGGCTCAGCGCGGAACGCCCTGCGACAACGGTCGGGTCCAGACGTTGTGGTGTCGAGGATGAGCGGACTCACGGCACAAGTCCTTCCTGCCACGGCCCGGTCAATCGGCACGTGTCGCGTCGGCTTCTTCGCGCTGAAGCTCCCCTTCGAGCCGGATCTTCTGAGCAGCGAGCTTCTTCCGTGCACGGGCATTGCGCGCGACGGCGACACGGTACGTTCCCGTGAGAGACATCGCCCACCTCCGCTCCGAGATGGCACGGAAGGACGTGAACCCATGGAGCAGTGAGTGAACCGCGATGGCGAGGAGGCACATCCAGCCGGAGAAGCCACCAATTCCCAACCCCACGGCGACACCAGGAACCAACATGTACAAGGAGAGGAGGCAGGTGGCGAGGAAACAGATCGTCTTCATCGACAGCGCGCCAGCGGCCGGAGTCTCAGCCAGCGTGATGAGGAGATGGCGGGCGATGAACACGGTGAGAGCTGTCGCTCCGCTCGGGAGGACGATGAGGAGGATGGAGGTTCCTACTGGCCACGGTTGGGCGAGCACGGCCCACGTGAGGATGATCGCCGGACCGGCGGACCAGAGGCTTACCGCTGTGACGGCGCCAAGAGTGCCAGCGGTGGGTGGATGCCTAGCGTCATCGTCGGTATAGCCACGTTCGAGAGCCGACCGCAATCGCTCCACGGCGTAGATCCGTCGCTGCAGGTGGAGACGGCGGAGGTCACCCCAGAGCAAAGTCTGCGAAGTCGCGAAGAAGATCGTCACGTACGTCGCTCCGAACGCCAGAACGGGAGTCATCAAGTCCGGCTCCGGACCCAGGAGCCGTGAGAATGCCAGGTCCGCGGCGACGCAAGAGCTTCCGATGCTCAGCAGAAAGAGGACAACGAGCACTGAGGAGGAGAGCCGATAAGCCTCGTCGCTCTCCGGCCAAGGTCGAGTCCCGATGAAAGCGCCGAGCGTTCCGACGAGCGCCAAGCCGATCCCCAGAGCTGCCAGCGGCTCAGGGATCCACCCGATGGTTGCCGGGTTTCGCGTGAAGTGTGGGAAGAACTGGGGAAGCAGCCAGAGATGGATAATCGGACCGATGAGTACCCAGAAAAGTACTCCGGGCAACAGGGCCCACAGCGACGAGCGGCCAGGTGGTGCCGGATAAGTCTCCCGGCGCCGTCGACCTTTGCGTCGAGACTCCGAAGGCGAGGTCTCGTTCTCCGTCCAGGCTGCTGAGTCCATTGATCCAGGCGATCACAGCCCTCCGACAGCGGAGCGCAGATCCGGTGCTGCCCTGGCCGTGCTTTTGGTGCCGGCGATCACCTATTCCGTCAGCGCCTCCACCCAGACCTCCCGGTGCCGCTCGACGTACTCGGCGACGCCGCGCCAGTGCTCGCCGTGGCCGGTCACGAACATCGACCCCCAAGGCTCGCGACCCTCGCGGTGCGCGTCGCGGAGCATCCGCCACATCGCCTCGGCGCGCGCCGACATCGCCGCGGGTAACTCGGCACGCAGGGCGGGGCTCGCCGCGTAACCGTCGACCAGGGCCGCAAGTCGCGCGGCCGCCTCCTCCGGGACGGCACCGACGTCGTTCACGCAGAAGGCCTGCGCCGAGTACGCGAGATCCCACAGTCGGGTGCTCGGGCCCGTTCCGTCCCAGTCGATGAACACCCGCCGCTCGCCGAGGATCAGGTTCCACGGCGTCAGGTCCCCGTGGCAGATCAGGTCGGCCCCTCCGCCCGGGACGGGCAGCAGCGGCTCCCACGGCGCCGGGGTCGAGGGGCGGAATCCCTCGCACGCGTCGTGGATGCGACGGATCAGGGCGCCGACGTCCGCGAGCTGCTCGAGGGGTAGCGGCGGGCCGTCGAGGGCGAGCGAGCCGGGGACGAACTCCAGCACCTGCCGTCCCCGCTCGTCCCGACCCCGGGGTTCGGGCACGTCGATCCCCGCCGCGGCCACCGTGCGCATCAGCTCGTGCACGGCGGGCGTGGTCGGCTCCCACGGCTTGCGCACGGTGTCCCCGAGGCGCACCACGCCCTCGGTCGCGTTCCCTCCGCTCAGCGGGTGCTCCTGCTCGAGGTCCATCGCGACACCGTAGTCGCGACGCTGCCGCCGGCGCGAGGGGATTCGCGGCGCGAGGGGGATCCAACGCGGGACGGGAAGGGGATCGCGGCGCTGCGCCTACGATGACGGCCATGAGCGCGATCGAGGCCTACTCCGCCCGAGCCCGGGAGTACGCCGATCTTCTCGGCTCGCTCGAGACGATGGCTCCCCAGGACCGGGAGTGCATCGAGACCTGGGCGTCGGAGGTGGAGGGGCCGCTGCTCGACCTGGGCTGCGGACCCGGGCATTGGACCGCCCATCTCGCCTCGCTCGGGCACGACGCCCACGGGGCGGATCCGGTCCCGGCCTTCGTGGAGATCGCCCGGCGCGCCCATCCCGGAGTCCCCTACGGCCTCGGCTCCTTCGAGGAGCTCCCGCACCGGGTGGAGGGCTGGGGCGGCCTCCTCGTGTGGTACTCGCTGATCCACCTCGAACCCCGACAGGTCCCGGCCGTGCTCGAGGATCTGCACCGGGCGCTGCGGCCCGGGGGTCGCCTGCTGCTCGGTTTCTTCGACGGGCCCCGCGAGGAGAGCTTCGAGCATGCCGTGGCCACCGCCCGGTTCTGGCCGAGCGCACGGATGGAGGCCCTCCTGGAACGGGCCGGATTCGAGATCGTCGGGCGCCGGGCGCGACACGATCCCGGCGCGAGACCACACGCCGCGCTGCACGCCCGCCGCCCGCGGGCGACGCGGCACCGGGCCTGACTGACCGGCGCTCGAACCCGACTGCGCACGAACCCGACTGCGCCCCGCCCTGACTGCGCCCCGACCCGACCGTTGCTCGCCGTGACTACGCTGGGAACCATGGGGCGACGCACGCAGGACGGTAGCGCGGGAGACGCGGACTACGGGACCATCGGCTCCGCGTACTCGCGATATCGACGCCCGGACCCGAGGATCGCCGCCGTGATCACGCAGGCCCTCGGCGCGGCGCGCACCGTGCTGAACGTCGGCGCGGGCGCCGGCTCCTACGAGCCCGCCGGCAGTCAGGTCACCGCGGTGGAGCCCTCGGCGGCGATGCGCGCACAGCGTCCCGGGCACCTGCCCGAGGCCGTGGACGCCACCGCCGAGGCGCTGCCCTTCGCCGACGGGTCCTTCGACGCGGCGATGACCACCTTCAGCGTCCACCAGTGGCAGGAACTCGCCGCCGGGCTGGGCGAGCTGCGACGGGTGACCCGCGGGCCCGTCGTGGTCCTCACCTGCGACCCGCGGCGCGTCGAGGAGTTCTGGGTCGCCGAGTACGCCCCCGAGGTGCTCGCGACCGAGGCCCTCCGCTACCCCCGCCTCGAGGACCTCGCCGAGGGGCTCGGGGGCCGGATCGCCACGAGCACCGTGCGCATCCCCCAGGGGTGCACCGACGGCTTCACCGAGGCCTACTACGGACGACCCGAGGCCCTGCTGGACGCGGAGGCGCAGCTGGCCTGCTCGGCGTGGAGCCTCGTCGCCCCGGACGTCATCGACCGCTTCACGCGCCGCCTCGCCGCCGACCTGCTCGACGGCAGCTGGGATGCCGCCCACGGCGAGCTGCGCACCCTGCCCCGGTACGAGGGATCGCTCGTGCTGCTGGTCTCGGAGCCCTGAGATGCGCCCCGCCGCCCCCGGCCCCTCCCGCTCCGCGCCCGCCCGCTCGGCCCCGACCCTCCTGCTGCTCAACGGGGCCCCGGGAAGCGGCAAGTCGACCCTCGCCGCGCTGCTGGCCGCGGAGCGTCCCGGCGCGCTCTCGCTCGACATCGACGGGATCAAGCACTCCCTCGGCGGCTGGGAGGAGGACCTCACCGCCTCGGGGCGGCAGGCCCGCCGACTCGCCCTCGCGATGGCGGGGCGGCAGCTGGCCGACGGCTTCGACGTCGTGATCGGGCAGTACCTCGCCAGGACGGAGTTCCTCGAGGAGCTCGAGCAGCTGGCCGCCGAGCACGGAGCACGCTTCGTCGACGCGGTGCTGGTGCTCGACGAGCGCACGCTGCGCACCCGGCTCGCCGGTCGACGGGAACGGCCCGATCGTCCCGAGCAGGCGGCGAACGACCGTCATGTCCGCCCGGAGGACGCCCCGGCGCTGATCCGCGCGATCGAGGGGATGCTCGCGCAGCGTCCGCACGCCCGCAGGATCGCGGCCGATGGCGCCGCCCCGGAGGTGCTCGAGGCGCTCCGGGGGGTGCTCCCGGACCCCTGAGCGGTCCCGTGGACGATCCCTGAGCGGTCCCGTGAGAGGACCGGTCCGGACGATCCCGCCGCGCATCGGACCCCGATCCTCCGTCGGCTCTCGCCGCAGTAGTCAACAAGGTGTTGACAACAATGTGTTGATGTCAGAGTCTGGGCACATGCACTCCGACGACCCCCGGACCGAGGCCCGCCGCACCCTGCGCACGGCCGGCGCCGATGCCCTGCCGCACATGCCCTGGCAGCACCCCGACGCCCCACCTGAGGACTCGACCCTGCTGCGCTTCGCCGTGGATCGGGCCGGGCGACGCGACGGCGCCGCTGGGGTCGGTGAGCTGCGCGCCGCGTTGAGGCTGCTGGACTCCGCGCGCTCGGACCTCGACAGCCTCGAGGCGGCCTTGCTGCTCACCGCCCGTGCCGAGGGTCTGACCTGGGCGCAGATCGCCGAGGACCTCGGCCTGCGCTCCGCCCAGGCCGCGCAGCAGCGCAGTCGCCGAGCCGGCGCCGGATCCCCGTCCGAGGCGTCGCAGGCGGACCCCCGGGCATGAGCGCGCACCGCTCCGAGCCCTCGCTGCTCGTGCTCCTGGCGGTGCGGCTGTCGGGAGTGGCCACGACCGAGCAGGTCCTGGACCGCACGCTGCTGCCCGAGGCCGTGGTCGGACGGGAGCTGGGCCGGGGCGCGAGCGCGGGGGAGGTGGAGGACCTGGACCTCGGCCTCGGCGGGGGAGTCGTGCTCACGGAGTCCGGACGCCTTCGCCTCGCCGAGCTGCTGGCCGCGGAGCTGTCGTCCGCAGGGGCCCGTGAGATCGCGGCCGAGGTGCTCGACTCCTTCGAGGCCGGGATCAACGCCTCGCTGGTCGGTGCCCTCTCGCACTGGCAGCTGGCCGACGGGGCGCTGAGCGCCGGGCGCTCCACGACGGGGGACGCCGCACCGCCCGCCGAGCTGCTCGAGACGCTGGACGAGCTCGGCGGCGCGCTGCGCGAGCTGCTCCGTCCGCTCATGGAGCTGCTGCCGCGGTTCGGGCGCTATCCCTCCCAGTACAGGATCGCCCTGGAGCGCGCCCGGTCCGGCGAGTCGCGCTGGATCGCCGGGATCGGGATCCCCTCCTGCCACGTGGTCTGGGCCGAGCTGCACCAGGACCTGCTCTCGACGCTCGGCCGCGCACGGGGGTTCCAGCACCCGGCCGGGCCCGAGAACACGATCGAGGAGCGCTGAGTTGACCACCCGAACCCTGCACATCGTCCGGCACGGCGCGGCGGACGCGCTCGGCGTACTCACCGAGGAGGGCCGCGAGCAGTGCCGGCTGTTGGGCCGCCGTCTCGCCCCGGTGCCCCTGGACGCGATCTGGCACTCGCCCCTGCCGCGGGCCGTCGACAGCGCCTCCGAGATCGCCGAGCAGCTGCCCGGCCTGCTCGTCGACGAGGCGGAGGAGCTGATCGACGCCGTGCCGTTCGTCCCCGACACGTCCACGGCCGGCGCACGCACCGCCGCCTTCTTCGACGGCTACGACGAGGAGGAGGCGGCGCAGGGCAGGCGTCTCGCCGAGCGCCTCGGGGCACGGTTCTCGACGCCGCCCCGGATCGGGGACCGGCCCACGCACGAGCTCCTCGTCACCCATGCCTTCCAGGTCGCCTGGCTGGTGCGCGAGGCGCTCGGCGCGCCGCCTGCGAGCTGGATGTCGCTCGGCCGGATCGAGAACACGGCGCTGACCACGATCGTCCACAGCCTCGGCGAGCCGCCGTCGGTGCTCCGCGTGAACGACCGCTCCCACCTGGTCGATCAGCGCCCATGAGGCTGCCGCCCCTGGAGGAGGCCTCCGCACGGGAGGCGGGTGGGAAGGCGTCGAGCCTCGGCCGACTGGCCCGTGACGGGTTCCCCGTTCCGCCGGGATTCGTGGTGCCCTCCTCGCTCTTCGCCCGAGCCCTCGAGGGCGGGGTCGCACCCTCGCAGACCTCGGAGGAGGACGGCAGCCGGCGGGTACCGGAGCTCCGACCCGATCCTGCGCTGCGCGGCGTGCTCGCCCGTGCGCTCGCGGACCTGCCGGGTGGTGTGGACGCACCCGTCGCCGTGCGCTCCTCCGCGACCGACGAGGACGGAGCGAGCACCTCCTTCGCCGGGCAGCACGACAGCGTCCTCGGCGTGAGCGGGCCCCAGGCCGTCGAAGCGGCGGTGCTGCGCTGCTGGGCCTCCTGGTTCTCCGCGCGAGCCCTCGCCTACCGGGGCGGGGCCCCCGCCGCGGGAGGCATGGCGGTGCTCGTCCAGAGCTTCGTCGACGCCGATGCCTCCGGGGTGCTCTTCACCGGTGGCGTCCGGATGCTCGAGGCGGTCCACGGTCTCGGCGAAGGGCACGTGAGCGGGCAGATCACGCCGGAGGCATGGTGGCTCGAGGGGGACGGGATCCGCGCGCATCGTCGAGGCACCGCCCGGAGCCGGTCCGTGCGTCGCGGGAACGGCGTCCGGCACGAGGATCTTCCCGTCGAGCTGCAGGAGCGGGCGGTGCTCACCCGCGAGCAGGTGCTCCGGATCGACGGGCTGGGCCGCGAGGTGGAGGCGCATCTCGGACTCCCCATCGACCTCGAATGGTCGCTGGTGGCCGACCGACTGCACCTCCTGCAGGCCCGGCCCGTCACCGCGAGCCTTCCGACCGCCCCCGCCGAGGAGCCCGTCGAGGAGCCGGTCGCGGAGCCGGTCGCGGAGCAGGGGCCCCTTGCCCGCCTGACCGGGATCGCGGCGAGCGGCGGCGCCGCGACGGGCAGCGTCCGCCACGTGCGCTCGACGGCGGACTTCTCCCGCGTGCACCCCGGGGACATCCTGGTCGCCCGCGCCACGGACCCGGCCTGGACCCCGCTGTTCGGGGTGGTCGCGGCGGTGGTCACGGAGACCGGCGGGGCGCTCTCCCACGCCGCGATCGTGGCCCGGGAGGTCGGGATCCCCGCGGTGCTCGCCGTGCCCGGAGCCCTCGAGCATCTCGTCGAGGGCACCGAGGTGCACGTCGACGGCGCCCGCGGAACCGTGACGCCCTGCGCAGGAGAGATGCGCTGAGCCCTCAGTCCCCGAGGATCGCGCCGGTCGAGGCGGACTTCACCAGCTGCACGTACTTGCCCAGCACGCCCTTGGTGAACTTCGGCGGCAGCGGCTCCCAGCCCTCCCAGCGGGCGGCCAGCTCCTCCTCGTCCACGAGCAGGTCGAGCGCCCCGGTGCTCACGTCCAGGCGGATCCGGTCCCCGTCCCGCACGACGGCGATCGGGCCGCCGTCCACGGCCTCGGGGGCGATGTGCCCGACGCACAGCCCGGTGGTGCCGCCGGAGAAGCGCCCGTCCGTCATCAGCAGCACGTCCTTGCCCAGACCGGCGCCCTTGATCGCGCCGGTGATCGCGAGCATCTCGCGCATGCCGGGCCCGCCCTTGGGGCCCTCGTAGCGGATGACCACCACGTCGCCGTGGGTGATGGTGCCGTCGTTCAGGGCGTCCAGGGCCTGCTGCTCGCGCTCGAAGACGCGGGCGGTGCCCTCGAAGTCGTCGGACTCGAAGCCCGCGGACTTCACCACCGCGCCGTCCGGCGCGAGCGAGCCGTGCAGGATGGTGATCCCGCCGGTCGGGGCGATCGGCGCGGAGGCCGGGCGCAGCACGGTGCCGTCGGCCGGACGCGGCGCGAGCACCTCGAGGTTCTCGGCGATCGTGCTCCCGGTGACGGTGAGGCAGTCGCCGTCCAGCAGCCCCTCGTCCAGCAGCGTCTTCATCACCACCTGGATGCCGCCCACGTGGTCGACGTCGTTCATCACGTAGCGGCCGTAGGGCTTGAGGTCCGCGAGGTGGGGGACCTTCGCGCCGATGCGGGCGAAGTCGTCCAGGGCGAGGTCGACGTCCGCCTCGTGCGCGATGGCCAGCAGGTGCAGCACCGCGTTGGTCGATCCGCCGAAGGCCTGGACCACCGCGATCGCGTTCTCGAAGGCGGCCTTGGTCATGATGTCGTGGCTGGTGATGCCCTGGCGGAGCATGCCGACCACCGCCTCGCCCGCGCGGCGGGCGTCCGCGTCGCGGCGGCGATCGGCCGACGGGGGAGTGGCGGAGCCGGGGATCGACATCCCGATGGCCTCGGCCACGGTCGACATGGTGTTGGCGGTGTAGTAGCCGCCGCAGGCGCCCTCGCCCGGGCAGATGGAGCGCTCGATGCGGCCGACGTCCTCCCGGCTCATCAGCCCGCGGGCGCAGGCGCCGACGGCCTCGAAGCCGTCGATGATGGTCACGTCCTTCTCCTCGCCGGTGGAGAGCGAGACCCGCCCCGGCATGATCGTGCCGGCGTAGACGAACACGCTGGCCAGATCCAGCCGCGCCGCGGCCATCAGCATCCCCGGCAGGGACTTGTCGCAGCCGGCCAGCAGCACCGACCCGTCGAGCCGCTCGGCGCTCATCACCGTCTCGACGCTGTCGGCGATCAGGTCGCGGGAGACGAGCGAGTAGTGCATGCCGTCGTGCCCCATGGAGATGCCGTCGGAGACGGAGATGGTGCCGAACTGCAGCGGGTATCCGCCGCCGGAGTGGACGCCCTCCTTCGCCGCCTGCGCGAGCCGGTCCAGGGACAGGTTGCAGGGGGTGATCTCGTTCCAGGAGCTGGCGATGCCGATCTGCGGCTTGTCCCAGTCCGCGTCGCCCATGCCCACCGCGCGCAGCATGCCGCGCGAGACCGTCGCGCCCAGCCCGTCGGTGACCTGGCGGCTGCGCGGCTTGATGTCGGGCGCGGTGTCCCGGGCTGTGCCTCGAGATGCGTCCTGGGAGGTGTCCGGTGCTGTGTCCGGGGCGGTGCTGGTGGCGTCGGCGTCCATGCCCCGACCCTAGGACCCTCCACCGCCGATGTACACGGACGCGCCGAGGCCCCGGCTCACAGCACGCGGCGGCGGGACTCCTCGTCGAGGCGGCGCACCCGGCTGAGCTGCGTGACGTGCTCGGGGCCGAGATCCTGCAGGGTCGGGACCTGCAGCAGCTTCATGGTGCGCTCCACCTGGTCGGAGAGGATGTCGATGGTGCGGTCCACGCCCTGCCGGCCCCCGGCCATGAGGCCGTAGAGGTAGGCGCGGCCGATCAGCGTGAAGTCCGCGCCGCGCGCGATCGAGGCGACGATGTCGGCGCCGCTGCGGATCCCGGTGTCCAGGATGATCTCCATGTCCCCGCCCACCTCGCGGGCCACCTCGGGCAGCAGGTGGAAGGGCACCGGGGCGCGGTCGAGCTGTCGGCCGCCGTGGTTGGACAGCACGATCGCGTCGACCCCGAGGTCCGCGAGCTTCTTCGCGTCCTCGAGCGTCTGGACGCCCTTGACCGCGAACTTCCCGGGCCACATGCGCCGGATCTCGGCGAGGTCCTCGAAGTCGATCGACGGGTCCATCGCGGAGTCGAGCAGTTCGCCGACGGTGCCGCCGGTCTGGGACAGGGAGGCGAACTCGAGCTTCGCGGTGGTCAGGAAGTCCCACCACCACCAGGGGCGGGGGATCGCGTTGATCACGGTGCCGAGGCTCAGCTGGGGCGGGATGGAGAAGCCGTTGCGGGAGTCGCGCAGGCGCGCCCCGGCCACGGGGGTGTCCACCGTGAAGAACAGCGTGTCGTAGCCGGCCTGCGCCGCCCGTTCGACCAGGCCGTAGGAGGTCTCGCGCTGCTTCATCACGTAGAGCTGGAACCAGTTGCGTCCCAGCGGGTTCGCCGCGCGGACGTCCTCGATCGAGGTGGTGCCCAGGGTCGAGAGGGTGAAGGGGATTCCTGCCGCGCCCGCGGCGGAGGCACCAGCGATCTCGCCCTCGGTCTGCATCAGCCGGGTGAAACCGGTGGGTGCGATGCCGAAGGGCTGGGCGGAGCTGCCGCCGAGGATCTGCGCCGTGGTGTCCACCGAGGAGACGTCGTGCAGGATCGAGGGGTGGAACTCGATGTCCTCGAAGGCCTCCACGGAGCGGTCCATCGAGATCTCGCCCTCGGCGGCGCCGTCGGTGTAGTCGAAGGCCGCGGCGGGGGTGCGACGCCTGGCGATCGATCGCAGGTCGTCGATGGTGAGCGCCGAGGAGAGCCGACGGCGCGTGCCGTCGAGGTCGATCGGCTTGAACTTCATGAGGTCGAGGATCTCGGCCGGGCGGGGGATCTGTCGCTGGACCATGGGGGCCTTCCTTCGAGAGCAGAGTCGTGCGGGTGCGGGTGCGGGTGCGGGTGCGGGTGCGGGTGCGGGAGTCGGCGCGGCGGGCGGAGGGGCGGTCGGGTCACTGCACGGGGACCATCCAGGACAGGACGCCGGACTGGAGGCCGATGAGCAGGCACAGGGCCACGAGCATGCCGAGGCTCCACCAGATGACCTTGCGGAAGATGGCCGACTCCTTGCCGACCAGGCCCACCGCGGTGGCGGCGATGGCGAGGTTCTGCGGGCTGATCATCTTGCCGACCACGCCGCCGGAGGTGTTCGCCGCGACCAGCAGGGCCGGGTCCAGTCCCGCCTCCTCGGCGGCGGTCTGCTGCAGGGTCGCGAACAGGGCGTTCGCGCTCGTGTCCGAGCCGGTGACCGCCGTGCCCAGCCAGCCGAGGATCGGGGAGAGGAAGGCGAAGGCCGCGCCGGCGCCGGCGATCCAGGTGCCGATGGTGATGGTCTGCCCGGACTGGTTCATCACGTAGGCGAGGGCGAGGACCGAGGCGACGGTGAGGATCGAGAAGCGCATCTTGACCACGTTGGCGACGTAGACCTCCACCGCGGCCCGGGGGGACAGCCGGTAGACGGCGGCGACGATCGCCCCGGTGATCAGCAGCAGCGTGCCGGGGGAGGAGAGCCACTGGAAGGAGTACACGGTGCTGGTGGCGATCTCGCCGGCCGCGTTGTGGACGTTCCCGTCCAGGCCCGGCCAGGGGATCTCCACGTCGGTGGAGGCCAGAAGGTCGTTCAGCGGCATCCACAGCTTCGAGACCGAGAAGATCACGATCACCAGCAGGTAGGGGAACAGGGCCATGAACACCCGGCTCGGGGTGAGGCGGGACTCGGTGCGGATCGCCGTGGTCGTGGCCAGCGCCGCGGCGCCGGGGCCGGCATCCGGGGCCTCGGTCTTCTCGTGCTCGCGCTCGCGCTCCATGTTCTCCAGCGCGTCCGCGCCGCCCACGGGCTTCCACACCTGGAGCATGATCACGGCGGCGGCGAGGCCGGCCAGCGAGGCGATGATGTCGGTGAGCTCGACCGAGAGGAAGTTGGAGGAGACGTACTGGCTGACCGCGAAGACGAGGCCCACCAGAAGGGCGAGCGGCCACAGCTGGCGCACCCCGCGCCGGCCGTCCACCAGGAAGACCAGGAACAGCGGCACGAAGGCGGCCAGGAACGGGGTCTGGTGGCCGATGATCGCCCCGATGTGCTGGTAGTCGATCCCGGTGAGGTTGCCCGCGGTGATGATCGGGATGGCGATCGCGCCGAAGGCCACCGGTGCGGTGTTGGCGATGAGCACGACGGTCGCGGCCCGCATCGCGGTGAACCCGATCGCCATCAGCATCACGCCCGTGATGGCGACGGGTGCGCCGAAGCCGGCCAGGGCCTCGAGCAGCCCGCCGAAGCAGAACGCGATGATGATCGCCTGCACGCGCGGGTCGTCGGAGATCGCGTCGATCACGCGGCGCAGGTCCTCGAAGCGGCCGCTGCGCACGGTCAGCTCGTAGAGCCAGATCGCGTTGAGGACGATCCAGATGATCGGGAACAGCCCGAAGGCGAAGCCCTGGGTCGCCGAGAGGCCGACGAGGTCGGCCGGCATGCCGTAGGCGAGCAGGGCCACGAGGATCGCGACGGCGAGCGCGGACAGGCCGGCCCAGTGCGCCTTCCATCGCAGCACCCCGAGGGTGAGGAAGATCGTGAGCAGGGGAAGGACGGCGACCAGCGACGACAGAGCGAGACTGTCTGCCAGAGGGGCGAGATCGGGTGTGTACATGGGGACCTCCGACACGCATCAGCCGCGGTGCTGCACTGCATCGCCGTCGATGTCGTGCCTCGTGTGTCGGCGAGGAGACGAATGGTTTACCGTCCTGTGGTCAGACCACATAGGGGATCGTACCCGGAGCGGTCGGTGACGGCAAGACCCCATCCCCAGCACGATCCGACGCCGCCGCGAGCACTCCAGGATGCGTGCCGGGTCCTCTCATGGCTCCCGAACGCCGCTGTGCTACAACAGGGCGATGGTCGACACCCCGAACGCAGATGAGGTCGGACCGCTGAGCGTAAGAGCCGCGTGCGCCGACGCCGCCTGGCGCCCGGTCACCCGCGCCAGCACGCACGAGCTGGTCATCGACGCGATCGAGGACCAGATCATGAGCGGCACCCTGACCGTCGGCGACCTCCTGCCCCCCGAGCGGGAGCTCGCCGCGCGCCTCCAGGTCAGCCGGGCGGGCGTCCGCGAGGCGATCCGCGTCCTCGAGGGCCACGGGGTGCTGCGCTCGGACGTCGGCTCCGGGCGCGGCGCGGGGACCTTCGTCGCCGCGCTGCCGAGCGCCGCCCTCGAGCGCTTCCTGCGCCTGCACGTCGCGCTGTCGAACTTCCGCATCCAGGAGGTCGTCGAGGCGAGGATCATGCTCGAGCAGGCCAGCGCCGCGCTCGCCGCGGAGCGCGCCGACGCCGACGCGCTCGCCGAGCTGGAGCGGCTGCTCGCGGTGATGGACGATCCCGAGGTGAGCCGCGAGGCGTTCAACGACGCGGACACGGCCTTCCATGTCGCGATCGCGCGCGCCGGCGGGAACAGCCTCTTCTCGGACATGACCGGGGCGATCCGCGGCTCCCTGCGGGTGCCGATCCTCGCCGCCTTCACCAAGGTCACCGACTGGGAGACGATGGTGCAGAGCCTCCGTGCCCAGCACCGCGGGATCCTCGAGGCGATCTCGAGCGGGCAGCCGGAGGAGGCTCGACGGCGCACCGCCGAGCACATCCGCAGCGCCTCCGCGGCGCTGCCGGACATGCCGGAGGCCTGAGGCGGGTCGCACCGCACACAGGGGCGGCCCTGCGCACCGCAGTCGCGTGGTCGGCGCTCAGGCGCTCAGGCGCTCAGGCGCGCAGGCGCTCAGGCGCGCAGGCGCTCAGGGGCTCAGGGGCTCAGGCGCCCGGGACCGGGCGCTCCGCAGGCCCCTCGTACGCCGACAGCGGGCGGATCAGGGAGTTCGTCGCTCGCTGCTCCATGACGTGCGCGGTCCAGCCGGTGACGCGCGCGGCGATGAACAGGGGCGTGAACAGCTCGGTGTCGAAGCCCATGAGGTGGTAGACGGGCCCGGCCGGATAGTCGAGGTTGGGCTTGATGCCCTTGGCCTCGTCCATCGCCTGCTCGAGGCCGTCGTAGAGCCCCAGGATCTCGTCGCGTCCGGTGTGGGCGATCATCGAGTCCAGCGCCTGCTTCATGGTGGGGACCCGGGAGTCGCCGTGCTTGTAGACGCGGTGGCCGAAGCCCATCACCTTCTTCTTCTGCGCGAGCGCGTCCTCCATCCATGCCTTCGCCCGCTCCTTGGCGTCGGCCTCGGACTCGTCGGGGCGGATTCCCAGCTCCTCGAAGGTGTGCATGACCGCCTCGTTCGCGCCGCCGTGCAGGGAGCCCTTGAGGGCCCCGATCGCCCCGGTGACCGCCGAGTGCATGTCCGAGAGGGTGGAGGTGATGACGCGGGCGGTGAAGGTGGAGGCGTTGAAGGAGTGCTCGGCGTAGAGCACCATCGAGACGCGGAAGGCGTCGACCACCTCGGGGGCGGCCTCCTCGCCGAAGGTCATCCACAGGAAGTTCTGGGAGTAGTCCAGGTCCTCCCGGGACGGGACCGGGTCGGTGGGGCCGCCGGCGCGACGGCGACGCTGCTCGTAGGCGATGACCGCGGGCAGCTGGGCGAACAGGCGCTCGGCCTTCTCCCGCTCGGCCTCGGGGGAGGAGTCCTCCGCCGCGGGGTCGAGCGCCCCGAGCACGGAGACGGCGGTGCGCACGGCATCCATGGGATGGCAGGTCACCGGCAGCGAGTCCATCGCGGTGCGGACCTCGTCGCGCAGGTCGCGGTGGGCGCTCGTGCGGCGCTCGAGCTCGGCCAGCTCCTCGTCGCTCGGGAGCTCACCGGTCCACAGCAGATGGGCGACGGCCTCGAACGGCTGGGTCGCGGCGAGCTGGGGGACGGGATAGCCCCGGTAGAGCAGCGAGTTGGTCTCGGGGTTGACCTTCGAGATCGCGGTCGTGTCGGCGACGACCCCGTTCAGACCCTTGCGGATCTCGGTGGACTGGGTGGTCATCGGTCACTCCTTCGTCGACGGCGGCGTCAGGTCGGTGCGGTGCTCGGCCGGCACCTCGAAGTCGAAGACCGAGGTGTCGAAGCGGTCGTAGGACTCATAGTCCACCAGTTCGTACAGTCGTGCACGCGTGAGCATCTCGGGGACCCGGGCCTCCTGGGTGCCGGTCTCGAGGATCGTCTCCAGCACCCGCTCGGCCGCGCCCATCGCGGAGCGCAGCAGGGTCACAGGGTAGATCACCATCGCCACCCCTGCCGAGGCCAGCTGCTCCCGGGTGAACAGCCGGGACTTCCCGAACTCGGTCATGTTCGCCAGCACCGGGACGTCCAGCGCCGCGCACACCCGCTCGAACTCGCCGAGGTCCTTCAGCGCCTCGGGGAAGATCGCGTCGGCGCCGGCGTCGACCAGTGCCCTCATCCGCTCGATCGCGGCCTCGAGCCCGTCGGTCGCGCGCAGGTCGGTGCGGGCCATGATCAGGAAGTCCTCGTCCCGTCGGCCGTCGGCGGCGGCACGGATCCGCTGCACGGCGGTGTCGAGATCCACCATCGTCTTGCCGTCCAGGTGGCCGCAGCGCTTGGGGTTGACCTGGTCCTCGATGTGGCAGCCGGCGAGGCCCGCGTCCTCGAACTCCTGGATCGTGCGGGCCACGTTCATCGGTTCGCCGAAGCCGGTGTCCGCATCGATGAGGCAGGGCAGGTCGGTGGAGCGGGCGATCTGGGCGCCCCGCGCGGCGACCTCGCTGAGGGTGGTCAGGCCGACGTCGGGCAGTCCCAGCTCGTTGGCGATCACCGCTCCGGAGATGTACACGCCGGGGAAGCCCTTCTCCTCGATGAGCTTCGCCGAGAGCGGGGTGAAGGCTCCGGGGAACGGCCGGGCGGCGCCCGGGGCGAGCAGGGTGCGCAGGTCCCGGCGCTTCTGCGCCGCGGTTCTGGGGGACGACAGCATCAGAACAGTCCCGTCGGTCCGGCCGAGACGTCGATCGTGCCGGGAGCGGCGAGGACGTTCAGCCGGCCCAGCTCGCCCGCAGGGAGGTCCGCCAGGTTCGCCGCGGCCTCGAGGAAGCGGTCGATCTCGGCGCGCTCGACGAGCCCGTCGGCGAGGGTGCGGAACTTGTCCACGTACTGCTCGCGGGCGAAGGGCCGGGCGCCGAGCGGGTGGGCGTCGGCGACGGCGATGCTGTCCTCGATCACGGTGCCGTCCCGCAGCGTGATGACCACCGCGCCGCCGAAGGCCTTCTCGGCGAGGTCCAGGGAGTGGTAGCGGCGGGTCCATTCGGGATCCTCCGCGGTGGTGACCCGGTGCCAGAGCGCGACCGTGTCCGGCCGGCCGGCGCGCTCGGGGGCGTAGGAGTCCACGTGGTGCCAGGCGCCGTCCTGCAGCGCGACGGTGAAGATGTACGGGATCGAGTGGTCGAGGGTCTCTCGCGAGGCCGAGGGGTCGTACTTCTGCGGATCGTTCGCGCCGGAGCCGATCACGTAGTGCGTGTGGTGCGAGGTGCGGATGAGGATCGAGTCGACGTTCTCGGGGTCGGCGGCCTCGGGATGCTCGTGGTGCAGCCTGCGCGCCAGGTCGATCCAGGCCTGCGCCTGGTACTCGGCCGAGTGCTCCTTGGTGTAGGTCTCCAGGATCGCGCGCTTGGGCTCGCCCGCGGTGGGCAGCGGCACCTTGTAGCGGGCGTCGGGGCCGTCCAGCATCCAGGCGATCACGCCGTCCTCTCCCTCGTAGATCGGCACCGGCGAGGTCTGACCGCGCATCGCACGGTCCACGGACTCCACGGCCATCTTCCCGGCGAAGGCCGGGGCGTGCGCCTTCCAGGTGGAGATCTCGCCCTTGCGGGCCTGACGGGTCGCGGTGGTGGTGTGCAGCGCCTGGCCGATCGCCTGGAACACGGTCTCGGCGTCCAGGTCCAGCAGCGTGCCGATGCCGGCGGCCGCCGACGGGCCGAGGTGCGCGACGTGGTCGATCTTGTGCTTATGGAGGCAGATCGCACGCACCAGGTCGACCTGGAGCTCGTACCCGGTGGCGATGCCGCGCAGCAGGTCCCGGCCGGAGCGGCCGGTGTGCTCGGCGACGGCGAGGATCGGAGGGATGTTGTCCCCGGGATGGGAGTACTCGGCGGCGAGGAAGGTGTCGTGGTAGTCGAGCTCGCGCACGGCCACGCCGTTGGCCCAGGCCGCCCACTCGGGGGAGCTGCGCTGGTCTACGCCGATCACGCTCGCGCCGCTGCCGCCGGCGGGGGCCTGGTGGCCGAGCGCCTGGGAGCGGGCGGCGACGATCGGGGCGCGGTGCAGGGACGCGATGGCGACCGAGGCGTTGTCGATGATCCGGTTGATGATCATCTCGCGGACGTCGTCCTCGATCTCGATGGGGTCGACGGCGACCTCGGCCATCTTCCAGGCCAGCTGGTCGTCGCGGGTGAGGTTCTCGTCGGAGCGGTGGACGCGGACGTCGTGGTCTCTCATGGGGAGCTCTCCTGGGGTGTCGGGGTCGTGGCGGTGGGATGCGGGGCATCGGGCGGGCGCGGCCTGCGGTGCGGGTGCGGGGCGCCGTTCGGGCGTCCGACGTGGTGCGGATCGCCCTGCAGGTGAGCGAGGGCCTGGCGGAGGTGGACGACGGTGGCAGCGGCGGCGAGCTCGGGATCGCCGCTCTCGACGGCACGGGCGATCGCCGCATGCTCGGTCGCGGAGGCGGCGAGACGGGCAGGGGAGTTGCGGGCCAGCCGACGCAGACGGCCCAGGTGGAGCCGCAGTCCGCGCAGCGATTCCGCGAGGTGGGAGTTGCCACTCGCGGTGTCGAGAGCGGCATCGAGCTCACGGGTCAGCGCGTAGTAGTCGGTGGGGTCGGCCCCTGCGGAGAGTTCCGAGGTGGCCTGCTCGAACCGCGCTGCGAGGTCGGTGAAGCGCCCGCGGAGAGCGGACCCGCCCTCGGCCGAGGTGGTCCGTTCGGCGGCGCGTCGGGCGGCGAGGGTCTCCAGGGCGATGCGGAGGTCGAACAGCTGGGGAGCGTCGGCGAGGGAGACGGCGCTGACCACGACGCCGCGGCCGGTGGAGGAGTCGGCGAGCCCGTCGGCGACGAGGCGGGCGAGCGCTTCGCGCAGCGGGGTGCGGGACAGTCCCAGTCGTGCGGACTGCTCGACCTCGCCCAGCAGCGTGCCGGGCTCGAGGGTGCCGTCGACGATCTCCTCGCGGAGAGTCGAGTAGGCACGCTCACTGGCTCGCATAGGTCCGAGTGTATACAGAAAGCTGGGGGCGTGCTCGCCCAGGCCCTCTAAGGCCGGGGTGGTCGATGTGAACTGTATACAGACCTGCGGTGCGGGAGGGGTCGGCGGGCCTGATCAGATCTCACGGTGGGTGGCGTGGGGATCCTGTTCGCCCTCGGTCTCGGGACTGCGTTCCGGCATCCAGGGATCCTCGTCCTCGTCGGCGGGGACGTCGCCGTTCACCAGTCGGGACTCGAGCGACTTGGAGTAGATCGGCACCGGATCGGAGGCGACCTCGACGGTGCCGTCGATGTCCTGCCATTCACCTCCGTCGACGGAGAACTGCCCGGAGAAGGTGGTGGTGAGCGTGACGTCGTACCAGCCCTCATGGGTGTAGGTCGCCGAGACCGCTTCGGAGGGGTAGGGCTTGCCGGGGTCGGTGGTGGTGACCGTGTTCCCGTCCCCGAGGTCCCAGTGGTACGAGACCGGGGTGGCCCGGATGGCGACGGGAGTGTCGAGCAGCTCGGTGCTCAGTTCCTGGGTGCCGGGTTCGGTGTGGAGCACGTTGGGCATGTTGACCGGGAGCCATCCATCGGCCGGGCCTGCGTTGGCCTGCAGCGGCTTGACGGGGAGGCGTGCGAAGTCTGCCTGGGTCACGATGATGACGACGGGCGGGGCTTCCTCGCCCGCGGGAGTCGCGGGCGTCCCGGGCGTCGCGCAGCGGATGCCGAGGTCCGTGCTCTCGCCCGTCTCGTTGTCGACGCGGGTGCCGCGTTGGGTCACCCCTTCCACGGGGGCGGACGAGCTGCTGGTGCCGTCGATGCTCAGTGCGTCACCTTCGCCGGCGAATCGACTGCCGTTGCCCGCCTCGCAGGAATCGGCGTGCGGAGTGCAGGACCACGACGTCCCGGCACTCAGATCGGCGCCGCACCCGCTGAACTCCGAGGCGGGCGCCCAGATGTAGTTGTAGCGGGGTGGGGTGTTGTGGGATCGGCTACTTGTTGAGTCGCCATCGGAGGTTACGTCATTCCGCTCGCTGGCCGTACGGTGTGAAACCGGCTTGCTTGTATCTGTGTCGAGAGACTTATCTCCGATCACGCCGTTGACGCTCGGCTCCTGGGGTGCGGCGATGGCTGGCAAGGTGGCCGCTATAAATATCATTATCGCGAAAGCGAGAATGCTCCAAAGCGGTTTTGCGTCGAGGGCGGTTCGCATCTTAGTGGACATCGGATCCCCATTCCACGCTAAGTCCGCCGACGATCCATCGGTCCGAGTCCCAAAGCATCCCTCCGACCGTGTCGAACTGGAGCTGCTCGACTGTGACGCGAGAGCTTAACTCGTTATCAGGCCGCGAGTGATGTCCGAGGGTGAACATATATCGAATTTCGTGTTCAAAGTTGGAGGAGTTTTCAATGGATAGGTGGACGTCACTCCTTTCAGACTCGGACCATAGGAGATCCCTATCGGTTAGTTCTGAAATTTCCGAATTGAACTTGGTGCAACCTTCGCACGTCTCATTCGACAGTGATGCCACGAGTTGTTCGTCGCCGGTTTGGTGTGCCCACACAGACACTGCCATGTAGTACCGGAAAGCCTGCTCCGCACCTTCCGGGGTCTGCTCGTCCATCCCTGCGAAGTCCGCGGGATCGGGCGGAGGGATGTCGGGCGCGGCTGCCGTCGGGTCCTCGGTGTTCTCACCGCCCCCGTCGCTCGGATCACCGCCGCCATCGCTGGGGCCGTCACCGCCGCCGTCGCTCGGTGCGCTGATGTCGATCTCCGGAGGGGGAGTGGTCGCCGCACCGCCGCCGGGCCCGTTGCACGCAGCGAGGCCGAGCAGGAGCGCGCCGGCTGCGGCGGCGCGGAGGAGGCGACGGGGCATGGCGTGGCCCTTCCGGGAGTGCGTCAGATCACGGTCACGCTACCCAGGAAAGGCCCTCCTGCGCCTCCGGTTCATCGAGATTGTGGACAACTCCGGTCCCGGAACGCTTCCACCGTCTCGGCCGGATCGAGCACCGCTGCAGGGTGCGGACCGGCCGTCAACCAGGCCTGACGCCACGCATCGACCTCCCTCGAGGACAGTGCGCCTCCTGCCAGCAGGACCATGTTCCCGTCGGCCGGCGAACTCAGCAGCGAGGCGTGGGTCAGGGTCCAGACCCCCGACAGGCCGGCCCGCGCCGCTGCATCCTCCAGGTCGCGCACCTGGGCCGCCAGGAACCTCTGGCCGGCATCGTCACCGACGTTGACCAGCAGCAGCCCGTCGTCCTCCAGGTGGGAGAACGCCTCGAGGTAGAAGTCCTTCGCGGCCAGGTGCGGGGGCGACTCCTCCCCGGAGAACACGTCCAGCACGATCGCCTCGAACCGCCTGCCCTCCATCGCCGCGAGCTCCTCGCGCGCATCGCCGATCACGACCTCCAGCTCCGTCCCCTCGGGAAGAGGCAGCGCGGTGGTCACGAGCGTGGGCAGCTCACGCTCGATCTCGATCACCACCTGCGGCGATCCGGGACGGGTGGCCTGCACGTACCGGGCCAGGGTGAGAGCACCGGCCCCCAGGTGCGCGACCCTCAGCGGTTCGCGGCGCGGCCACACGGTGTCCAGCACGGTCGCGATCCGGCGCAGGTACTCGTGCACCACGTGCGTCGGATCCTCGAGGTCGACGTGCGACTGCTCGACCCCGCCGATCTGCAGCACCCAGCCGCCGGAGACCTCGTCCTTGACGATCCACGCGGGCTGGTCGGAGAAGCTCAGCTGCGCACTGCGCTGCGCGCCGGGGAGAAAATCTCTGGGGGTCATGGGGCCATTGTGCGCGAGCGCGGAGCCGGAGCGCTCGACGGCGACTCAGCGCCGGGGCCCGGAATGCACGTGCACGTGCAGATGCTTCGAGTCCTGGTACCGGCCCAGGTTGGTGAGCACGGCCGCGGCACCGTGCTCCGCCTCCACCCCGCGTGCGACCTCCTGGACCGTGCGCAGCAGCGCGCTCAGCTCGACCTCGTCCGCCGGGCCGGCCGCCGTGAGGGAGGAGATGTGCTTCTTCGGGATCACCACCACGTGCACTGCCCAGAACGGCCGCGTGTGCCGGAAGGCGAGAGTGTGCTCGTCCTCGTGGAGCACGTCGAGCGCGCTCGGGTCCGGCAGCGCCACGTCGCAGTAGAAGTCGTCCCCGGTGTACTCCGTCGCGGTGCCCATGGCCCCAGCCTGGCAGAGGTCGCACCGACCGGCGCCCTGCGTCGGCGGTCCGGTGAACGGCCTGCGCCCGTGAAGGGCCCGGCCTATGCTGGCAGTCCTGCTGACGCGTGCGACAACGCGACGAGGAGTGCAATGCCGATCTACGAGTTCCGCTGCACGGGCTCCCACCGCTACGAGCTGGCCCTGCCGATCAGCGCACGGGATCGCGAGGAGACCTGCCCCGACTGCGGCGCTCCCGCCGCCCGCCTGCTCTCGGCCCCCGCGCTCGGCCGACTCGGATCGCCCACGGGCCGACTGCTGGACAGCACCGAGGCGACCGCCCACAGCCCCGGCGTCGTCGACCGCGTGCCCGGCACCGGAGCGCGTCGATCGGCCCGGGTCAGCCACGACCCGCGTCACGCCCGCCTGCCGCGTCCCTAGGCGGCCCCTGGATCTCGACGGGGCCGACAGGCGGCACCGTCACTGTGGAAGGAGAGGCAATGCCCACGAACGTCTTCCCGCTGGATTCCGCGAAACCCTTCACCGAGCAGACGATCCTCGGTCACAACCGCTGGCACCCCGAGATCCCGCCGGTCGTGAGCGTGCGGCCCGGGGAGGTGTTCCGCATCGACTGCCGCGAATGGTTCGACGGCTACATCAAGAACGACGACTCCGCCGAGGACATCGCCACCGCACCCCTGCACACCGTCCACACCCTCTCCGGTCCGTTCCGCATCGAGGGAGCGAAGCCCGGGGACCTGCTGATCGTGGACATCCTGGACGTCGGCCCCATTCCGCAGGAGGACTCCGGACCCTTGGCCGGCCAGGGCTGGGGCTACACCGGCATCTTCGCCAAGCGCAACGGCGGCAGCTTCCTCACCGACGAGTTCCCCGACGCGTACAAGGCGATCTGGGACTTCCGTGGAGACCGTGCCACCTCCCGGCACGTCCCGGGCGTCGAGTTCACCGGCATGATCCACCCCGGACTCATGGGCACCGCGCCCTCGCCCGAGCTGCTGGGGAGGTGGAACGCGCGCGAGGCCGCGCTGATCGCGACCGATCCGGACCGCGTCCCCGCTCTCGCCCTGCCGCCGGAGCCCGACGGCGCGATCCTCGGCGGCGTGCCCGAGGCCGATCACGACCGCGTGGCCGGTGAGGGCGCGCGCACCGCACCGCCGCGGGAGAACGGCGGCAACCAGGACATCAAGAACCTCACCAAGGGCACCCGGATCTTCTACCCGGTGTTCGTGGACGGCGCGAACTTCTCCGTGGGCGACCTCCACTTCAGCCAGGGCGACGGGGAGATCACCTTCTGCGGCGGCATCGAGATGGGCGGCTTCATCGACGTGCACGTCGACGTGATCCCCGGCGGCATGGAGAAGTACAACGTCAGCGAGAACGCGATCTTCATGCCGGGGGACACCGCGCCCCAGCACAGCCGGTGGCTGTCCTTCTCCGGCACCTCGGTCACGCTCGACGGCGAACAGCGGTATCTCGACTCGCATCTGGCCTACCAGCGGGCCTGCCTGCACGCGATCGACTACCTCTCGACCTTCGGCTGGTCCAAGGAGCAGGCCTACCTGCTGCTCGGCGCCGCCCCGATCGAGGGACGCTTCTCCGGAGTGGTGGACATCCCCAACGCCTGCGCGACGGTGTACCTGCCGCTGGACATCTTCGACATCGACATCCGACCGGGCACGGGGGAGGTGCCGAGCATCGATCCGGGCATCGGGGCGCCGCGCGCGACCGTCTCCTGAGCGACGGACCCGGGCCCGGGGTCCTCGCCGGTCGATGCAGGCCGACGATCCGGGTGCCGCGGCGGGGCGTGTCGAGGAGCGGTGCGCCCCGCCGCGGCTCCGTCGTACTCTGGTCTCCTCGAGAACTGGAGAGGGGTCATCGCGATGACGGCGACCACGGACGCGCAGGTGCGGGAGCGGGCCACAGCGCTGCGCGCGGAGCTGGCCGCGCTCGAGGACCCGAAGATCCGCGCGGTCAACGAGAAGCACGGCGATGATCATGGCGTGAACCTCACGAGGCTCCGCGCGGTCGCCAAGCGCGAGAAGACGAATCCGGACCTCGCCCGGGAGCTGTGGAGGACCGGGGACTCCGCCGCGAAGCTGCTCGCGATCCTGCTCTCCCGCCCGACGCAGTACACGCAGCACGAGCTCGACGAGATGCTCCGCGCAGCGGGATCGCCCAAGGTGCACGACTGGCTCGTGAACTACATCGTCGCGAAGAGTCCGCACCGGGAGGCGCTGCGCGGGATCTGGTTCGACGATGCCGATCCGGTGGTGGCCAGCGCCGGCTGGGCGCTGACCAGCAAACGCGTGGTGAAGGACCGTGACGGCCTCGACCTGCCCGGTCTGCTGGGCCGCATCGAGGCGGCGATGCAGGACGCCGGGCCCCGCCTGCAGTGGGCGATGAACGAATGCCTCGCCCAGATCGGGATCCACGACCCGGCTCTGCGGGAGCGGGCCAAGGACATCGGGGAGCGGCTCGGCGTGCTCAGGGACTACCCGACGCCCCCGAACTGCACCTCTCCGTTCGCGCCGATCTGGATCGACGAGATGGTCCGGCGGTCAGAAGCCCGCTGACCCAGCGACGCACGGACGGCCTGCATCACCGGCCGTCCGTGTCATCGGCTGAGATCTCGTCGGCCGTGATGTCACCGGCCGTGCTGTCAGCGGCGAGGAAGGTGTGCGGATCCACGGGGCGCTGCGCGCGGGGCAGACCCTCGACGACCAGCAGATAGGAATCGGTGACCAGCTCGCGGACGAACTCCTCCTCGAGCTCGCCGCCGGGCTCGAGGGTGATCCAGTGGCGCTTGTTCATGTGGTAGCCGGGGGTGATGTCCGAATGGGCCAGGCGCAGCGCCTCGGAGTCCCGAGGGTCCGCCTTGAGGACCACGACTGGCGTGCCCCGCACCTCCGTGAGCAGGAGGAACATCCTGCCGACGACCTTCGCGACGTCGTACTCCGGCCCGAAGGGGTGGGTCATCGCGGCGGCGGGGAGCTCGAGCGCGCGGGAGCGTGCCGCGTCCTGCAGCGCTCGTCCCTCCATGTCTCCCTCCATGTCGCTCCTCCGCTGCAGTCGCCCCAGGGGCGCCTCCTCGATGTCCCGACCCCACGATACGGCGGGACCCGATCCTCTGCGCACCGCGAGACGGATGCGTCCAGGTCCCGCAGCGCCGGCGCGGAGTCCGAGGTACTCCAGGGCGAAGGAGCGCTGGCCGGAGACTCGCCCGACGACAGCGCCTCAGGAGAGCGCCTCAGAAGAGCTGGGCCCGGTGCTCCCGGACCCACGAGATCTCTGCCGCGCTCCGGTCCAGCGCGCCGTCGTCGACCCACGTGCGCTGTGGTTCCTGTCCACTCTCGGCCAGCCTGCGCACGAGATCTGCGGTGGACTGCATGCGTGCGATGAGCGCATCGACGACGTCGACGTCGGGGAGGTCTCCGTACGCCTCCAAGAACGTGTGGATGCGGTGCCTCCGGTCGGGCACCTCGGGGAAGTGGTGCCACTCGAGCGCGAGGGCGTCGGACCGGGTCGGCGCGAACCACTGCAGCGCATAGGCGACGTCATCGATCCGGGGAGCCGGATGCAGGTAGTCCCAATCCAGGAGGCCGACTGCTTCGTGCTCGCGCCAGACGAAGTTCCACGGTCCGGGATCGCCATGGCAGAGGACGAGCTCGGTGCCCGCAACCGCCGGTGCACCCCACAGGGCGTCTCCGGGCGGCTCCCAGTCCAGCGCGGCGTCATGAATCCTCCGGAGCAGGCGCGCCGCCGAGACGAGCCCCTCGTCAGTGTGCTGGTGATACCAGCTGTCACCTCCGGACTCCCCCTCCAGGTAGACGAGCCGCTCGACCCCGTCGGAGACGTCGATGGGCTCGGGCACGCAATCCAGCCCCTTCGCCCGCAGGTGCCGCAGGAAGCTGTGCACCGTCGGAGTGCCGGCGGACGACGGGCGCGTGACCACCTCCCCGGCGATCACGACCGGTCGATGCATGGCATTGACCTGTGCGGCACGGTCGGCCTGACCCATCGCCGAGAGCTCATCCATGCGCCCCATGGTGGAGGGGGATCGACACGGCCGCCACCGAATAACGGCGGAGGACGGCGCAGGAGCACGCCCGAGGGCGGAGCTCGTCGGAGCAGGCCGGTGCCCGGTGTCCGGGTGGGTTCCGCGGTGCGTGACCGCCGCACCAGCCGCGGGCCGCGGGGCTGAACCCGCGGGCGCGGCGGTTCCACGAGCGCAACGGAGTCCACGCGGAGTGTACCCGTCACGTCGAGGAACAGCGCGGTCTCGCCGAGATGCGGCACGTCCGCTGAACGATCGAGCCGGGGACCGCGCTGCTATGGACGCCCGCCCACGTCACGGAGGACGAGCTCCTCGAACTCGTCGATGACGGGGGATCCCTCGGGCCCGTCGAGGGCCACCTGTGTCATCAGGATGCTCACGTCACCACGATCGGGGTGCACCCGGGCGGAGGTGCCGGCGCCCCCGGTCCAGCCGTAGCTTCCGTCGGAGCGGACGCTCCCGCCGAATCCCCACCCTTCCCCGGCGGCGAGGAAGAAGCCTGCCTGTCGCTGCTGGGTCATGGTGAGGTGGTTGGTCAGGAGCACGGCGACGAGGTGCTCGGGGAGCACCTGACGTCCGTGGCTCCGCCCGCCGTCGAGCAGCATCTGTCCGAAGGTGAGCCAGTCGTTCGCGGTGCCGATCAGCCCTCCCGCCCCGTCGGGGAACGACGGGGGCCGGGAGTGCTGTCCCTCGGGAGGGTCGATGAGCCGGAGGGGTGCGCGGGAGTCGTCGGTGCGGCCGTACCTGCCCGCGAATCGGGGCACCTCCGCGGGCGGCACCCACCAGCGCACCTCCTGCATCTCGAGCGGCTCGAGGAGGCGTTCGGCCATGAGCACGTCCAGCGTCCCCTCGCCGACCCTCTCCAGCAGGAGCCCCAGCAGGGTGCTGCCCGTGTTGTAGGTCCAGCCGTCTCCGGGCTGGTGCGCGAGCGGCAGTCCGCCGGCCGCCCGCAGGAACGAGTCCCTGTCCAGGGAGCGTGGCAGGGGACCTTCCTGGAGCTCGGTCATGAGCGCCTCGGTGAACGGGCACGCGAAGTCCGTGGTGAATCCGAGGCCTCCGCGCAGCGTGAGCAGGTCCTGGACGGTGACCGGTCGATTCGCCGGCTCGGTCCGTGAGAGGGGGCCGCCTGGATCGAGAAGGACGCGCTGACCGGACAGCTCGGGCAGCCAGCGGTCCACGGGCGAGTCGAGCTCGAGGCTGCCGTCGGCCACGAACGTCAGCGCGAGGGCGGCGGTCAGCGGCTTGCCGAGGGAGTCCCAGTGGAACAGCGTCTGCGACGACATCGGGATACCGGACTCGAGGTCCTGCACGCCGACAGCCGTCAGGTGGGCGTGACCGCGCTGGGAGCGCAGTGCCACGGCTCCCGGCAGGAGCCCTGCGTCGACCTGGTCCTGGAGCAGAGTGCGCACGCCGTCCATCCGCGCAGTCTGCCACGGGAGGCGGGCACGTGCGGGCCGGGAGGGCACGTGAACTGACCCGGCACCGTCTCCAGCGCCATCTCAGTCGCCCGATCCTCCGATCGCCGAGCGCAGCCCATGACACCCTCCCTGGGGCGGCAGAGGCCGCTTTCGTCGTGCCGGGCGGGCTGCGGCGCTGATCGCGCCCCGCAGCGGCCGAGAGGAAGGCCGGCGTCCCAAGGAGGTCTTTCCGTTCTCGCTTCTCCCCAGAGCTTTCACGGGCGCAACGCCCTGACCTGCTGCACGGCGAAGGTGGTGCTCCTGAGGATTCTCAGCATCTTGTCCAGTTCCTTGACGAAGAGTCTGCGGGAGAGTCGAATCAGCTTCGTGGACCGTCCTCAGTTCAGCCCTCGGTGCCCTGGGCTCGACGTGCCCAACGCTCGAACTCAGCCTGGACCTCGTCGAAGAACGCGGTCTTCGCGCGGGTGTAGTCGTCGTAGTCGGCTTCGCCGGCGTTCTTTTTGCTGAGGTGTCTCTTCGTCGCTTCGTACCTGTCGCGCTGGTCGGGATGTGCCCGCAGCCAGTCTCGGAACCAGACGGCATATCGTCCCCAGGGTGAATCAGAGCGCCGCACGTGCAGGATGACTCGGTTGGGCCGATGCACGAAGATCGATTTCTCCCAGACAGCACCGTCTACGAGCTCCGAGCCGCGTGGGATGTCGCGGTAGACGCCAGGGGAGTCCGGGCGTGCTCCTCGAGCGCGCTCGTAACCCAGATCTCCGAGCCGTTCGGACACGGCGTCGTCCGTGGGTAACGGCAGGATGCGGATCTGGAGATCGAGGTGTGGCTTCGCTGCAAGTCCGGGCACGGCAGTGGAACCGATGTGGTCGTAGCGAGCTTCCGCAGCGCCCGGCAGATCTGTCAGGCGCTCGCGCACTTCATCGAGGCGTCGCTGGGCCTGAAGCGACCATGCGGGGTCGTACTTGTGCAGTTCGGCTGGGTTCGTCAGCTTCTGCCCCATGGCGTCACGCTATCCGTCGCGACGGCGGAAGCTCGAGAGCTGTCCGGAGACTCGGGCTCCAGCTCGTCAGGACGGGCGGGCTCTCTCACCTCGTCGCGACCACGTCGTCGGCGACCTAACAGGACCGGAGGAACACCTCTCGTCGGCCCGCATGGCCATCGAGCCCGTCTGACAGGCGGGCGGGAGATCTGACACGCGCTGGCCGAGAAGCCCGGAACTGGCCGACGTGTCCCGGAACCTACATCCGTTGTAGGTTCTCGCGCGATCTGCCAGCTGACTGACGCCGTGACCAGCCGTGCGAAATCTTCGTGACGCTCACGGATTCTCAGTATCTTGTCTAGATCCTCGGCGATCGTTGTCAGCTGAGCCGACGGTGTTCCGCAATCCGATCCTCGAGCGAGGCGGCGCGCGTATGCCGTCAAGCTGTTGTTGGGGCCGTGACGTCGCGCGCTTCGGGGTCCTGTCCGAGCGCGGCGCGGCCGCCGTCGACGGGCAACACAGTGCCGGTAATGAAGCTGGCGTCGGTCGAGAGCAGGTGATCGACAACTTTAGCGACTTCCTCGCCCCGGCCGACGCGGCCCAGTGGATGCAATCGACGAAGCTCTGCATCCAGTTTGTCGTCGTACCTCTCAGTGAGGATCGAGCCGAGGGCGACGGCGTTGACGCGGATGCCTTGTGGAGCGTAATCAATGGCCAGTGCGCGGGTCAGGCCTTCGACCGCTGCCTTTGCAGTCGCGTATGGCAAGGCGCCGGGCACGGCGCGCTGGGCCTGATGCGAGGAGACGTTGACGATCGCGCCCTGTGTCTTGTCGGCCAGGAAGCACCGGACGGCGGCCGCGCTGCCAGCTACCGCGAGACCAAGGTTCGCGGCGATCAGATCGACGATCTCGGTAGCCGGTGTGTTGTGGATCGCGGCGTCCCGGAAGATCGCGGCGTTGTTGACCCATCCGACCAGCGTGCCTGCATGCGAGGCCCGTTGCACCGCATCGTTGGGGACCTCTTCGTTGGCGGCGTCGCCCGCCACCGCCCCGATGTCGGCCTGCTCGCTTGTCCAATGGAGGGCATCAGGGTCCTGGTCAACCACGATCACGTGCCCGCGAGTGACCAACTGTTCTGCGATTGCCCGGCCCACACCACGGGCGCCACCAGTGACCACATACGCCGACGTCATAGCCCCCGAGCCTATCCCGCCCCGTCGTTGCGACCCCGTCTCCGGCGACAGCGAAGTGCAGGAGGACCACCTTGCTTCCACCCGCAGGGCGATCTGGCCATCTGACACGTCGGCGAGAAATCTGACACGCACTGGCCGAGAAACCCGGAACTGGCCGACGTGTCCCGGAACCTACATCCGTGGCCTCCGTCACAGCGTCCGCCAGTGGGAATGAACCTGGCCGGGCCAGAGTTGAGTGAGGTGTACTCAAGTTCAGTGATCCTCGGATTGACAACACGGATCCGGAGTTCTCTACTTGAGTCCGTACAGCTCAAGTCTTGCCGCCGGCCCCGGCGGCCGGCGGAGCCGCACGAGCAGCGGCCGGGAGACCGGCCATGATCGGGCGGCGTCGCACGAACCACCTTGCGGCCGCGAGCCGCAGAAAGGCAGGCACCCATGTCCCGTGTCGTCGGAATCGACCTCGGTACCACCAACTCCGCCGTCGCCGTCCTCGAGGGCGGTCAGCCCACGGTCATCGCGAACGCCGAGGGCTCCCGCACCACCCCGTCGGTCGTCGCCTTCTCCAAGCAGGGCGAGGTCCTCGTCGGCGACGTGGCCAAGCGCCAGGCCGTCACCAACGTCGACCGAACCATCGCCTCCGTCAAGCGCCACATGGGCACCGACTGGAGCCAGGAGATCGACGACAAGAAGTACACCGCGCAGGAGGTCTCCGCGCGCACCCTCGGCAAGCTCAAGAAGGACGCCGAGTCCTACCTGGGCGAATCCGTGACCGACGCGGTCATCACCGTCCCGGCCTACTTCTCGGACTCCGAGCGCCAGGCCACCAAGGATGCCGGCACCATCGCCGGTCTCAACGTCCTGCGCATCATCAACGAGCCCACCGCCGCGGCCCTCGCCTACGGCCTCGAGAAGGGCAAGGACGACGAGCAGATCCTCGTCTTCGACCTCGGCGGCGGCACCTTCGACGTCTCCCTGCTCGAGGTGAGCAAGGACGACGAGGGCTCGACCATCCAGGTCCAGGCCACCGCCGGCGACAACCGCCTCGGCGGCGACGACTGGGACCAGAAGATCGTCGACTGGCTGATCACGCAGGTCAAGAACAAGGACGGCGTGGACCTCGGCAAGGACCGCATCGCCCTGCAGCGCCTCAAGGAGGCCGCCGAGCAGGCCAAGAAGGAGCTCAGCTCCTCGACCTCCACCTCGATCTCGCTGCAGTACCTGTCGATGACCGAGAACGGTCCCCTGCACCTCGACGAGAAGCTCACCCGGGCCCAGTTCGAGGACATGACCTCGGACCTGCTCGATCGCACCAAGGCACCCTTCCACCAGGTCATCAAGGACGCGGGCATCTCCGTCTCCGACATCGACCACGTGGTCCTCGTCGGCGGCTCCACCCGCATGCCGTCCGTCACCGAGGTCGTCAAGGAGCTCACCGGCGGCAAGGAGCCCAACAAGTCCGTGAACCCGGACGAGGTCGTCGCCGTCGGCGCCGCGCTGCAGGCCGCTGTCATCAAGGGCGAGCGCAAGGACGTCCTGCTCATGGACGTCACCCCGCTCTCCCTCGGCATCGAGACCAAGGGCGGCGTGATGACCAAGCTCATCGAGCGCAACGCGGCCATCCCCACCAAGACCTCCGAGGTCTTCTCCACCGCTGAGGACAACCAGCCCTCCGTGGCCATCCAGGTGTTCCAGGGCGAGCGTCAGTTCACCCGGGACAACAAGATGCTCGGCACCTTCGAGCTGACCGGCATCGCCCCCGCGCCGCGCGGCATCCCGCAGGTCGAGGTCACCTTCGACATCGACTCCAACGGCATCGTGCACGTGACCGCGAAGGATCGCGGCACCGGCAACGAGCAGTCCATCCAGATCACCGGCGGGTCCGCCCTGTCCGACGAGGACATCGACCGCATGGTGAAGGACGCCGAGGCGCACGCCGCCGAGGACGAGGAGCGTCGCAAGAACGCCGACGCCCGCAACACCCTCGAGCAGCTCGTCTACCAGGGCGAGAAGCTGCTCAAGGACAACGCGGAGAAGGTCTCGGACGGGGATCGGACCAAGGCCGAGGACGCCATCAAGGAGGCCAAGGACGCCCTGGCCCAGGAGGACGCCTCGACCGAGGACCTCGAGGCCAAGCGCGACGCCCTCAACGAGGCGCTGCAGGCCGTGGGCACCGCGATCTACGCGCAGGCCGAGGGTGCCGAGGGTGCCGAGGGCGCGCCCGGTGCCGAGGGCGGCGAGCAGTCCTCCGGTGAGGACGAGGACGTCGTCGACGCCGAGATCGTGGACGAGGACGAGGAGACCAAGTGATGACCGAGGACCGGAGCACTCCCGACGACGCAGAGCGCCCTGAGGGTGAGCCGCGGTTCTCCTTCACCGACAAGCGGAAGGTGAACCCGGAGGACGGCTCCGTCCGTTCCTCCGGGGCCACCCCCGCGGCCGAGGGCCAGGGGGCCTCCGAGCCCTCCGACGCGCCCTCCGACCCGATCGACGCCGAGGCGGCCGAGCTCTTCGCACAGGCCGCGGAGGGCGGCGAGGGCTCGTCGGCCCCGGCCGACGCCGGTCGCGTCGCCGAGCTCGAGGGTCAGGTCACCGCGCTCACCGAGCAGCTCAAGCGCGATCAGGCCGAGTACGTGAACTCGCGCCGACGGATCGAGGGAGCGGCGCAGGTGAGCAAGGAGGCGGCCGTGGCGGGCGTGCTCGGCTCGCTGATCGGCGTGCTCGACGACGTGGAGCTGGGCCGCCAGCACGGCGACATCGTCGAGGGCACCCCGTTCCACGCCATCGCGCAGAAGCTCGAGGAGGTCCTCGCCTCGCACGGCCTGACGCGCTTCGGCGCCGTGGGGGAGGCGTTCGACCCCACGCTCCACGAGGCGCTCATGCACGAGGAGGCCGAGGACGTCGAGACGGCCACGATCTCTCTCGTCGTCCAGCCCGGCTACGCGATGAACGATCGGATCCTGCGACCCGCCCGGGTGGGCACCAAGGGCCCCTCCTGATCGTCAGCATCACCCCATGACGCGGTGCGGGGCCCGTCGGCCCGCCGGTCGGCAGGCCCCGCACCCGTCCCGTCACGACACGCAGAAGCACCTGAGGCTCCCGGAAGGAGACGCACATGTCCGGACAGGACTGGCTCGACAAGGACTTCTACGCGGTCCTCGGCGTCTCCAAGGACGCGAGCGCGCAGGAGATCAAGAAGGCCTACCGCACCAAGGCCAGGAAGTTCCACCCCGATCGTCACCCCGACGATCCCGCGGCGGAGGAGAAGTTCAAGGAGATCGGCGAGGCGTACTCGGTCCTCAACGACGCCGAGCAGCGCGAGCAGTACGACGCGATCCGCGCGATGGGCTCCGGCGGCGCCCGCTTCTCCGCAGGCCAGGGCGGCCCCGGCGGGGCCGGCTTCGAGGACATCTTCTCCTCGATGTTCGGCGGCCAGGGCGGTCCGCGCACGGCGCCGGGCGGCGCCCCCGGCGGCGCCGGCAACCCCGACATCGAGGACCTGCTGAAGATGTTCGGCGGGCAGGGCGGCGGCTTCGGCGGCAGCGGTCCGGCCGGGTTCCAGGGCAACTACGGGGGCGCTCCCGCGAAGGGACAGGACACCTCGGCCCGCACGAGGATCAGCTTCCGCGACGCGGCGCTGGGCACGGAGATCCGCCTGACCGTGGACGGCAGCAGCCTCACCACCCGCATCCCCGCCGGGGTGCACGACGGGCAGAAGATCCGCTTGCGCGGCAAGGGGCGGCCCGGCCCCGGCGGGGCTCCCGCCGGTGACCTGCTGCTGACCCTCGACGTCGAGGACCATCCGGTGTGGAGCGCCGACGGCGCGAACCTGCGCCTGACGGTCCCGATCTCCTTCGACGAGGCGGTGCTGGGCACCACGCTGTCCGTTCCGCTGCTCGAGGGCGGCACGGTCTCGGTGAAGGTCCCGCCGGGCACGCCCTCCGGACGTACCCTGAGGGTGCGCGGCAAGGGGCTGACGACCACGAAGAAGGCCACCGGCGATCTCCTCGTCACCGTCCAGGTCGCGGTCCCCGCTCATGTGGAGGGGGCGGCGAAGCAGGCGGTCGAGGACCTGCGGGAGGCGCTGGCCGACGAGGACCCGCGCGCGGGACTGGCCGAGTCCGCCGCCCGCTGACCCGCGGCGGACGGCCCATCGGCCTCGACCGTCGCCCACCGGATCCCAGGAAGGAGCGCGAGGATGGCGAGTCCGCACCGCATCGACGATCGCGCCCCGGTCTTCGTGATCTCGGTGGCGGCGGAGCTGTCCGGGATGCACCCGCAGACCCTGCGCCAGTACGACCGGCTGGGGCTGGTGATCCCGCAGCGCACCCGCGGCCGAGGGCGCCGCTACAGCGCCCGTGACATCGCGCGCCTGCGCGAGATCCAGACCCTCTCCCAGGAGCAGGGCATCAACCTCGCCGGGATCAAGCGGATCCTCGAGCTGCAGGACCGGGTGGGGGAGCTCGAGGGGCAGCTCGAGAGCGTCCGCGAGACGCTCGACACGATGACCCCCGCGCAGCGGCGCGTGTTCTCGGCGGACCGCGACGGGGAGATCAGCGCCCTGCGCCGCGGGGAGCGACCCCGTCGGCGCTCCACCGGCAGCGCGCTGGTGGTGTGGCGCCCTACGCGACGCGGCTGAGGTCGGCGGCGGCGAGCCCGCGGCTGCGGGAGCGCACCCCGGCGAGACGGTAGATCTCGGCGAGGTCCTGGGCAACCTCCGCGATGTCCACGCCCTCGGCGGCCCGGCGTCCCGCGGCGGTGAGATCCTCGAGGTCCCCGGCCAGCAGCGCCTCGAGCTTCTCGACGACCTGCCCGGCGAATCCGGGGCCGTCGCCCTCGACCTGATGGGTCAGCACCCCGTCGGGCATCGCCGCGCGGTACAGCGGGATCCCGCGCACCAGGGCGGGCGTCTCGCAGGCCAGCGCCTCCCACAGCACGATCCCCTCGGTCTCCTCCTTGGTGAGGAAGCAGAAGGCATCCGCTGCGCAGTACGCCTCGCGCAGCTGGTCCGCGCGCACGTAGCCGGGGAAGAGCGCATTGGCGGGGGCGCCCGCGAGCGCGCGCTCCACCTCGGCCGTGAGCAGCCGTGGATCGGTCCGCCCGTACCAGACGAAGGTGACCTCGGGCATGCGCCGGGCGACCTCCACCCAGTCCAGGATGCCCTTGCGCACCAGCTGCATGCCCACGCTGATCACGACCTTCGCCTCGGGGGCCAGGCCCAGGGACTCCCTCCACCGCGCCCGCGTCTGCGGGTTCGGGCGGAAGAAGTCGGTGTCCACGCCGTTGGAGAGCACGCTGATCGGGGTGCGGATCCCGTACTTCGGCGCGGAGACGAGCTGTCTGGAGTACTCGCTCGGCGTGACCACGGCGTCCCCGCGCCGGTACAGGTGCGCGATCCAGCGGCGGAACAGGGGAGCGAGGCGGTTGGAGCCGGGGAAGGAGTCGCGGAAGTCGTCCTCGGTGGAGTGGGCCCACATCAGCACCGGCCTCCTGCGCAGCCGCGCCCACCGCGCCAGCAGCGGGGTGTCGGGGAACGGGGTGTTCAGGTGCACCACGTCGAAGCGCCGCAGCGGATTGGTGACCACCTGGTGCCCGAGCGCACGGACCGCCTCCTCCTGATGGCGGATGGCCGCTCCGATCCCGGACTGGTGGGCGAGACCGGCGAGACCGCGCGGCATGAGCACGCGCAGCGGCGCCTCCGCGGACGGGCCGGAGAGGTCCGCGCTGTCGGGGGCCGAGGAGCTGCGGGTGCCATCGAACCGCGGAGCGGGGCGCTCCTCGGGGTCCGGGACGGCGCAGTCAGGGGTCATGAGCATGTCGGGGCTCCGTTCACCAGGGAAGGCGTGCACGCCGAGCGGGCGTGGTCACCAGGGCAGGATTCTCAGCAGGAGGGCGCTGACCCCGAGTCCGTAGAGCATCAGCGACCAGGGCTTGCACAGCAGGACGATGGCGGCGTAGGTGCGCCACCGCATCTTCGTCGTCCCGGCGAGGTAGCCCAGCAGGTCGTCGGGAGCGATGGGCACGGTGATCACCGCGGCGAAGGTGCGGGTGAACCGCGGGCCGCGGGTCCATCCGAGGTACTTGTCGATCGTGCGCGGCGAGAACATCCTCTCCAGCACGCCGAGTCCCACGTGTCTGCCGATCGTGAAGTTCAGCAGCAGCCCGATGCACACCGCGACGTAGGCCAGGGCTATCCCCTCGACCGCGCCGAACATCACCGGTGCGGCGATGACGGTCAGGCCGCCCGGGATCACCGGGAACACCACGAGGGCGATGGTGAGGACCGTGAAGGCGATCGGGCCCCAGGGCCCGAGGGACGTGATGTAGGCGCGCAGGGACTCGAGCGAGGAGAGCACCCCGCTCTCGATCCCCCACCACACCAGCCCGACGCTGACCAGCAGCCCCAGCAGGGGTGAGAGGCGGGCGGCGGTCCGCAGCGGGTCCCGACGGGGGTGCGCGCTCGAGGCGGCGGCCGACGGCCGGGCCGGGGAGTCGGCCGGCGCGGGTCGCGCCGCCCGTCTCAGCGTCGGTGCCGGCTCCGCGACGGCGGAGGGCAGCAGGGGCAGCTCGCTGGTCGCCGTGCTCATGCGGCCACCGCCTGTCGGCCGATGATGCGCGGCGAGCGTCCCCGACGGACCTGCTGGTACACGTCCAGCACGCGGCGGCCGAACTCCGCCGCACCGCAGGTGGCGCGCGCGTGCTCGACGGCAGCGCGGGCCATCTGCCCACGCCGGCGGGGATCGTCGAGCAGAGCGCTCAGGTGCTCCGTGAACTGCGCGGCGTCCTCGAACTGCCAGCCCGTGCGTCCCTCGACCACCACGCTCGAGAGCGAGGGGTCGCGACGGCACAGCAGCGGCAGGCCGCAGGCCAGCGCCTCGATGAACGTCAGCCCCTGGGTCTCGCTGAGCGAGGCGCCGACGAAGACATCGCCCATCCGGTACCAGCGCTGTACCTCGGAGGGCTCGACGACGCCGGCGAAGCGGACCCGGTCCTCGATGCCGAGGGACCGGGCGCGCTCCTCGAGCTCGGTCCGGTAGGGTCCCCCGCCCACCAGCACCAGGACGGCGTCGCGGCGGTCCGCCGCGGCGACCATGTCCAGCACCTCGTCGAGGTTCTTCTCCTTGGCCAGACGGCACACGGACAGCAGCACCGTCTGCCCGGGGTCGATGCCGAGACGGGCGCGCAGCGCCCGGGCGTCGGCGCGCTCCGCCTCGTCGGCGGCCGGGCGGAACCTCTGCAGGTCCAGTCCGGTGGGGATCACCTGCACCGGACGGCGCACGCCGTACTCCGACAGCAGGCGGGACACCTTCGCGGTGGGCACGATCACCGCATCGGTCCCGGCGAGCGCATGGCGCGAGAACGAGGCCACGACCTTCCGGCCGACGGTGCGGCTGGGGGAGTAGTAGTGGGTGTAGTCCTCGTAGATCGTGTGGTACGTGTGCACGAGCGGGACCGACAGGGTGCGCGCGATCCGCTTGGCCCAGACGTAGGTGGAGAACTCGCACTGCGAGTGGATCACGTCGGGGCCCCAGCGCAGGATGTCGCGCAGCATCCGACGGTTGCCGGGCATGCCGATCCGGGCGCGGTCGTAGACCATGCCCGCGGAGACCGAGCCGATGCGGTAGACGCCCGGCTCATGGCGGGTGCGGAAGCCCTGGGAGAGCGTCAGCACGCGCACCTCGCAGCCCAGCGCGATCAGTTCACGGCGCAGGGTCTGGACGGAGGCCACCACCCCGTTGACCACGGGCTCCCACCAGTCGGTGGTCAGCAGCACTCGCAGCGGACGGTGCTGATCCGTCGTGGTCCGCGGACCGGGGCGCATCCTGGTGAGGTTCACTCCTCGAGCCTCGCACCCGTCTCCTGCGAGCGCGTCCCCCGATCGGAGGAGAGGCATCAGACCGGGGTCTGATCCCTGTGTCCTCCACGGCGCGTGAGGTCTCCTTGCATCCATGCTTCGAGCCTACGACCGGCCATGAAGGACCGGCACGGGGCGCGCCCGACCGGTCGCGGGGAGTTTCCCCCTAGCGCATCAGCCCGTCACCTGGTAACGGGCTGTGAAGGACCCGGAGGCGAGCTGCTGGGAGAAGATCGCGAAGCGGGCGCCGATGTGCGGGTCCTCGGGATCGACGCCGAGCGACTCGACGGGCAGGGCGTGCACCGAGAACTGGTAGCGATGAGGAGCGCCGGGCGGCGGCTGAGGGCCGTCGTAGCCGACGTTGCCGAAGTCGTTGCGCGCCTGCTTCAGCGAGGAGTCCTCGCGGGGGACCCCCAGGGGCAGCGAGGTCGCCGACGCGGGGATGTCCCAGGCGATCCAGTGCCAGAAGCCGGAACCGGTGGGGGCGTCGGGGTCGTAGCAGGTGATGGCGAAGGACCGGGTGCCCTCCGGTGCCCCGGCCCAGCTGAGGTCGGGGGAGAGGTTCTCGCCGCCGAGGTCCTCCACCAGCTGCTGGGGAGCCACGACGGAGCCGGCGGGGGTCGCCTGCGACTGCAGGGTCAGACCGGGGGATGCGCTGGACTCGCTCGTGTTGTGATCCATCCCGCCAGCGTAGGCGGTGCCCCGCGACGAGTCGAGGGGGTGCGCAGTGGGCGGGCGCTGCGCCGCTACACTGGCGGCCATGCCTGAGAACGCACTGACCACGCAGGGCGTGGACCTCCTGCCCGTCGTCGTCGGCGGGGACATCGGTGCCTACTCGTTGGCCCGGGCGTTCCACGAGGCGTACGGGATCCGCACCGTGGTCGTCTCGCGGCTCGCGGGATGGGTGGTGGGCACCTCGGCCCTCATCGACAACGTGCGCTGCGAGGACCCCTTCGACGCCGAGAAGCTCGCGCCCGTCCTCCAGCGGATCGCCGAGGAGCATCCGGAGCGTCCCCTGCTCCTGCTGGGCTCCGCGGACTCCACCGTGAAGGCCATCATCGAGGTGCGCGACCGGATCGGTCTCGACGACCGCTACCTGGCGCCCTACGTCTCCCGTGACACCTTCGCGGCCGCGACCGAGAAGCAGAACTTCACCCGGCTGTGCCAGGACCTCGGCGTCGACCACCCCGGCACCGTGGTGGTCGACTGCACCGAGGAGATCCCGGAGGACCTCGAGATCCCCTTCGAGTTCCCGGTGATCGCCAAGCCCGCCGAGGTCTCGGACTGGAAGCGGGTCACCTTCCCCGGCCAGAGCAAGGTCCACACCGTCGCCTCGCGCGAGGAGCTGGGGGAGCTGCTGCGCGCGATCCGCGGTGCCGGCTACCGCAGCTCCATCATCGTCCAGGACCGCATCCCGGGCGACGACCAGTTCATGCGCATCCTCACCGTCTACTGCGACGCCGACTCCCGCGTGCGCTTCGCCTCCTGGGGCCGCACCCTGCTCGAGGAGCACGCCCCCGGCGCGATCGGCAATCCCGCCGCGATCATCACCGGCGTGGACCCCGAGATGGTCGCCCAGGCCCAGCGCCTGTGCACCGAGCTCGGCTGGACCGGCTACGCGAACTTCGACCTCAAGTACGACCAACGCGACGGCCGCACGAAGTTCTTCGAGCTCAACCCGCGCCTGGGACGTTCGAACTACTACATCACCGCCGGCGGCCACAACCCCGTCACCTGGTACGTCGACGAGCACTTCCGTCACGCCCTGCCCACCGAGGGCCCCGGCTCCGGCGTCGGCGAGGACGGCATCGTCCAGGACCAGCCCGAGGTGCTCTACACCGTGGTGCCCACGGCGCTGGTGCGCCGCTACACCACCCAGCCCGAGGCGAGGGCCCAGCTGCGCCGCGTGCTGAAGGCCGGACGCGTGCGCAATCCGCTGCGCTACCCGGGCGTGGAGACCGACGCCAAGCGGCGCGGCTACGCCCTGGCCGCCGCGGCGAACTTCGTGCTCAAGTTCCAGCGCCACTACCGTCCCGAGGGCGGCGACCGTCTCTCCCGCCTGGTGCCCCGACGCGCGGCGTCCGCGAGGGCGGAGGCGTCCCCGGGCTCCGCCGCGCCCCCCGCGCAGGATCGCGCGTGAGCGGGGAGGGCAGCGGGGAGGTCGGAGGCCGCCTCGACCCCGCCGACTGGACGGGCCCCGTGGTGGGTGTGCTCGGCGGGCTCGGCCCCGCGGCCACCGCCGTGTTCCTCGACGTGCTGATCCGCGCCACCGACGCCGGCAGCGATCAGGAGCACCTGGACCTGCTGGTCTCCCAGCACTCCACCACCCCCGACCGCACCGCCGGGATCCTCGACCCCGGCGCCCCCGATCCCGGGCCCGTGATCGCGCGCGACGCCCGCATGCTCCAGCGCGCCGGGGCGGATCTGCTGGTGCTGCCCTGCAACACCGCCCACCATTACGCACGTCAGGTCGAGGCCGCCGTCACGATCCCGCTGCTGAGCATCGTCGAGACGACCGCACGGGCCGCGGTGGCGGCGGCCGACGGCGCACCCGTGGCCGTCTTCGCGACCGAGGGCAACATCCACGCCCAGGTCTACCAGGACGCGATCGAGCACGCCGGCGGCACCGCCCTGACGCCGGGGCGCGAGCTCCAGGAGGACGTGAGCCGCCTCATCTACGAGCAGGTCAAGGCCGGGCGGCCGGTGGACCTCGCGCTGTTCGAGTCCAGCATCGACCGGGCTCTCGCGCAGGGCGCGGGCACGGTCGTGCTCGGCTGCACCGAGCTGTCGGTCGCGTACGACCAGCACGGGTACCGCGGCGACCCGCGCCTGGTCGACTCGCTCACCGAGCTGGCCCGGATCACCGTGCGCGAGGGCGGCAAGGAGCTCACCGACGGGTTCCGGTGAGGCGGTGGGTGAGACGGTGAGGGATCCGCCCCGGGCGCATCGTGCCGTGGGGACCCTGTCGCGGACGGGCCCTGCACCGCAGCCGTCGGAACGCGGAGCCGCTCAGAACCCCGAGTCCGTGGGCTTGGGGTAGTAGCGCAGGAACTTGCGCACGTGGTTCAGGCCCACGAGCCGCGCGTAGCGGCGGGCCCAGGCGCCGTCGGCCGCATAGGACCACGGGTTGCGCACCCCACGTCGGGCGACGGTGCGCACCCAGCGGCGCATCTCGGGATCGCGCACGTAGCGCATCAGCAGCGGCATCGGCACCAGCGAGTAGAGGATCTCGTCGACCCGGGTGACCGGCTCGATCTCGCGCTGCTCGATCGCGTCGGCGACCACGAAGCGGGCGATGTTCGCCCCGGCGGAGGAGACGTAGAAGTTGTTGCGGCCGATGCGGGGGTTCACCTCGAAGAACTTCCAGACCCCGTCGCGGGGGTCGCGCTTGACGTCGAAGTTCGCGAAGCCGCGATAGCCGGTGGCCTCGAGCAGCGCCCGGGCCTGGGGGAGCGCGTCGCCGAACTCGGTGGTGATCATCGCGGCCGGGCGTCCCAGCGCATCGGGGGTGTGCTCGCCCAGCAGCACCCGCGCCGAGCACAGCAGCGTGACGCGGCCCGCGGCGTCGGCGTAGGCGGTGATCGAGCCCTCGGCGGTGTCGTCGCCCGGCACCAGCTCCTGGACGACCAGCCGGCCGGTGTACCCGGCGTCGGCGATCGTGCGCACCAGCTCCTCGAGCTCCGCGGGCTCGGAGAGGAACCAGACCTTCTTCTTTCCCTCGAAGCGCACCCCTGCCATGTCCGCGGTGCGAGCGGCCTTCATGACCAGCGGGAACGGGATCTCGGTGCGCGGTGGCTCCCAGTCCTCACCCCGCGGCTCGCCCAGGTCGATGACCTCGGTGCGGGGCGTGGCCACCCCGTGCTCGGTGCACAGGTGGGCGAACTCCGCCTTGTCGGACAGCCGCGCGAGGGTCTCGGCCTCGAGGATCGGCATCACGAAGTGCGGGGCCAGCTCCTCGCGGTGATCGCTCATGAGCTGGATCAGCGAATCGGCGTTGGCCAGCAGCAGCTGGGGGCGCTCGCCCCCGCGCTCGGAGGCCAGCTCGACCAGCGCGGTGATCAGGTCCTCGTCGCTCGCCCCCGCGCCCAGCTCGCGCATCTCGCTGGTGACCGAACGGCGCATCGGCTCGATGCCCACCTTGGTCACCACCGTCGCGACCACGCCGTACTCCTCGTGGAAGGCGCGGGCGAGGGTGTGCACGCCGAGCCCGGTGCCCAGCAGCACCAGGTCGAAACCGACGGTGCCGGGGGCGGGGTCGCCGGCGGCGGACACTGCAGGTTCCGCAGCGTGATCGCTGCCGGGCCGGGCGGAGCGGGGGAGCGGGGAATCGGGTCGAGCCATGGCCATGATCCTATCCGTGACCGGGGCCCGTCCTATCCCTTGACGGCCCCGGCCGTGGAGCCGCCCACGATGTACCTCTGCAGGAACTGGTACAGGATGATCACCGGGATCATCACCATCACCGACCCCGCGGCGAAGACGCCCAGGTTGTTCGAGCGGTCCGAGGAGAACATGCCGTACATGCCCACCGCGAGGGTCTTCTTCGAGTCGTCGGTGAGGAAGATCGAGCCGATCAGGAACTCGCTCATCGATCCCACCAGCGCGAGCAGCAGCGTGGTGGCCAGGATCGGGGTCATCGAGGGCACGAGGATCTTCACGAACGCCTGCCAGTGGGTGGCGCCGTCGATGATCGCCGCCTCGTCCAGGGACCGCGGGATGGTGTCGAAGAACCCCTTGAGCAGCCACACCTGGCCGAACGCCCCGCCCATCAGCACGGCGACGTAGCCGGCCAGGGTGTTCAGCCCCAGCATCGGCACCGCCTCGCCGAGCTCCGCGATCATCGTGTACACCGCGATCATCGAGAGGATCGCGGGGAACATCATGATCAGCAGCACCGCGAGCATGCCGCCGCGGCGACCGCGGAAGCGGAAGCGGCTGAAGGCGTAGGCGGCCAGCAGCGAGAGGAACACCTGCCCGACGGCGACCACACCGCACACGATGATCGTGTTGAGGTACCAGCGCAGGAAGTTCGCCCGCTGGCCGCTCAGCATCGCGGCGTAGTGGTCCAGGGTCACCCCGCGGGTGGGGAGCAGCCCGGCCGAGGACAGCGATCCGCTCTGGTTCACCGAGGCGGACAGCACGAACAGGATGGGGAAGACGGCGAAGCCGACGGCGAGCACGCCGACGACGTGCCGCCATCCGATCTCGGCGAACCAGCGGCCGAAGGGCATGCGGTGCCCGGAGGTCGCGCGCGGAGCGGTGGAGGTGCTCATGGGGATCCCTTCCGCGAGCTCAGTTGACGTCTTCGAGGACGTTGGTGAATCGGAACTGGACGGCGGCCAGCACGCCGGTGAGGACGAACAGGCACACCGAGACCGCGGAGGCGAAGCCGAAGTCCGCGCCCGAGCCGCCGAAGGCGATGCGGTAGACCATCGAGATGAGGATGTCCGTGGAGCCGCGGCCGGAGCCGTCGGGGAACGGACCGCCCTCGGTGAGCAGCTCGATCGCGTTGAAGTTGTTGAAGTTGAAGGCGAAGGACGAGACCAGCAGCGGCGCCACGGCCACCAGCAGCAGCGGCAGCACGATCCTCGAGGTGATCTGGAAGCGGGAGGCGCCGTCCATCCGGGAGGCCTCCGTCAGCTCGTCGGGGATCGCCTGCAGCGCGCCGGTGGCGACGATGAACATGTACGGGAAGCCCATCCACAGGTTCGTCAGCAGCACAGCGGCCTTGGCGAGCGTCGGGTCGCCGAACCAGTTCAGGTTCAGCCCGAGCATCTGGTTGATGAGACCGAACTCCTGGTTGTAGAAGTTCGACCACACCAGCAGCGAGATGAAGCCGGGGATCGCGTACGGCATGATCAGCACCGAGCGGTAGACCCGCCGGCCCTTCAGGCGCTGGTCGTTGAGGATCAGCGCGAGCGCGAAGCCGAGCGCGAAGGTCAGCAGCACCGACCCGGCCGCGAACACCAGCGTCCACACGAAGGCGCCGACGAACTGCCCGGCGACGGTCGAGTTGGTGAACAGCCGCTCGTAGTTCGACAGGCCCACGCCCTGCAGCCAGCCCTGGGAGAAGGCCCGCTGCCCCTCGGCGTCCACGAAGTACTCCTCGTCGCCGATGGTCCCGACGGTGTAGACGTCCCCGGTGGCGGTGTCGGTGATGGTGTCGGAGTCCTCGTCGTACTGCAGGACGGTGCTGCCCACGAAGGCCTGGTTCACACCCAGCGGACGCACGGCGGTGGAGTCGTCCACGGGGACCGAGAGCTCCATCAGCTCGTCGTAGACCGCGTTGACCTCGTTCGCGGTCAGCACCGTCAGGCCCGAGACCTCGGTGACGCGCCCGTCGACCACGGTGACGTCTTCTCCCGGCACCTCCTCGAGCGCCGACTCGGCGTCGCCGCGGAAGACGGTGCCGTCGCTCGGGTCCACCAGGAACAGCTCGAAGGGTCCCTCGGTCGCCGAGCCGGCGGTCGCCACCGTCATCGCATAGCGCGGAGCGTCGGGGGACTGCTGCACGGAGTTGGCCACGATCGACCCGACCGCCTGCTCCTTGGTGCCGCGGGTGCCGTCGCCGTAGTTGGTGAAGGAGTACCCGAGGGTCAGGGCGATCGGGAGGATCAGGAACACGCTGAGGAGGAACGTGCCGGGGAACAGGTACTTGGCAGGCACGAAGCGCCGGGTCGAGTAGAGGGCGAAGATCCCGACGGCGGCGACCAGCAGCACTGCCAGCCACATCCAGGACTGCTGGGAGACCAGCACCGGGGCGATGAAGACCGTCACCGCGAGAGTGATGCCGAGGACCAGGATGCGGGCGACCACGGCGGGGACCGAGGTGGACCGCGTCCGGTGCGCGGGGGCATGCGTCGAGGTCATGAGGCGACTGTGCCTTTCGGAGGTTCAGGGGCTCGGGGCACGGGGCTTAGGGCGCGGGGCGCGTAGCTCAGGGCTCGGAGCTCAGGGCTCAGGGCTCTGGCGCGGGGCGCGGGACCGGGCGGGCCGAGCCTGGCGGGCAGGGGCCGATCCGCCGCACCGAGCGCAGGAGCGGTCGGTGCGGCGGCGGATCGGCCGTGCGGCGATCAGCCGATCGCGGAGGCGATCTCCTCGCCGGCGGACTCCATCGTCGAGTGCGGGTCCGCTCCGCCGACGATGTTGGCCTGGGCGATGCCCAGCGGGCCCCAGATCGCGGCCATCGCGGGGATGGCCGGCATCGGGTCGGCGGCCTCGGCGGCCTCGGCGAAGATCATCACGTGCTCGTCGGAGCTCGCGATCTCCTCGCGCAGCTCGAGGTTCACCGGCGGCAGCGGGTTGGCCTCGTACATGGCCTTGGCGACGTCGGGGGAGCTGGCGACGTCGGTCATGAACTGCTGGGCGAAGCCGGCGTTCTTCGCGTTGGAGGCGACGTAGAACGAGTTCACGCCGGCGAAGGGGGCGGCCGGCTCCATGCCCTCGAAGCCGGGGATCGCGGAGACGGTGAAGTCGATGCCCGAGTCGCGCACGTCCGCGAGGGCCCAGGGGCCCGAGATCAGGTAGGCGGACTTCCCCTCGGCGAACAGCGAGATCGAGTTGTCGCCGGTGATGGCCTTCTTCAGCACGCCCTGCTCGCCGAGCTCGGCGATCTTGTCGGCCGCGGCGAGGGAGCCCTCCTCGCCCACTCCCAGATCCGAGGGGTCGAGACCGCCCTCGGAGTCCTTGCCGAACAGGTAGCCGCCGGCCGAGGAGTAGAGGGGCTGCATGTGGTACGGATCGCCGGACTCTCCGACCGGGAGCGAGAGGATGTTGTCGGCGCCGCCGGCCTCGGCCGCGGAGATGAGCTCCTCGAGGCTCGAGGGCTCCGGGGCGTCGGTGAGGTCGTTGTTCGCGTACAGCGCGAGGGTCTCGACCGCATAGGGCACGCCGTAGGTCTGCCCGTCGTAGGTGACGGCCTCGATGCCGATCGGGGCGATCGAGTCGCCCACGTCCGAGGGCAGCTGCACCGGCGAGATCGCGCTGTTCTGCACGAGGTTGCCGATCCAGTCATGGGCGCCCATGGTGATGTCGGGGCCGTTGCCGGCCTGGTTGGCGGTGATGAAGTTCGCCTGCAGCTCGTCGCCGGGGACGACCTCCACCACGACCGAGACCCCGTTCTGCTCGCCCCATTCCGTCGCGGAGGGCTCGAGCGCCGGGGCCTTCTCCTCGTCGGCCCAGATCACGAGGCGGGAGCCCGCGTCGGCGGCACCCTCGCCGCCGTCGTCGGAGGCGCCGCCGCCGGTGCCGCCCCCGTCCCCGGCATCGGAGCCGCCGCAGGCGGCCAGCACGGACAGGGAGGCGGCGACGCCTCCCAGGGCGAGGAAGTTCTTACGACGGATCTGCACGTCTTCTCCTTTGAATCGTGGTCGCTGTCGACCGGTCCAGGGCGATGCCTGATGGAGGCACTGTAGAGCCGACAGCCACGAGTGTGCAAGAATGTGCAAGAACTTTCAGATGACGATCGGGCAACGGTGACGATGCCGACCGGCCCCGGAGGGAGAACGTGATGAAGCGACTCATCGATATCGCCGAGGCCGCCGGCGTCAGTGAGGCGACCGTCTCCCGGGTGCTCAACGGGCGCGCCGGCGTCAACGAGGACACCCGCAGGTCGGTGATCGATGTGGCGCGCAGGATGGGCCGCGACGTCGGTCCTGCGGCGGCCGGTGGCGGACCGCTCGTCGGGGTGCTCGTGCCGGACCTCGACAACCAGGTCTTCACCGCCTGGGCGGAGCGGATCGAGGCCGAGCTGTTCGAGCGCGGCGCCTCCACCCTGGTGGCTCTGCGGGCCCGCACCGTCGAGCGCGAGCGCGAGATCTTGCAGCGCTTTCTGCACTGCGGCGTGGAGGCGATCATCGTGGTCTCCGGCCACCACGCCCAGGAGCGGGCACCGATGGACCACTACCGCGAGGTGACGGCGGCGGGCGTCCCGCTGGTGCTCATCAACGGCGTGCAGGAGGACCTCGACGCCGCGTACCTCTCGACCGACGACGAGCACGCGGTGCGCGCGGTGCTCACCCACCTGCAGGACCTCGGCCATCAGCGGGTGGGTCTCGCGGTCGGCGACGAGCACACCTGGCCCGTCCGCGAGAAGGTGCGGGTCTTCGAGGCCGTCACCCGCGACTGGTCGCCGCGGCCGCAGCCCATCGCCTTCACCGACTTCTCCTACGCGGGCGGGTACGAGGCCGCGCGCGACCTCGTCCAGCGCGGTGCGACCGCGATCGTCTGCGGCTCCGACGTCATGGCCGCCGGCGCCCTGGAGGGCGTCCGCTCCGAGGGCCTGCGCGTGCCCCAGGACATCTCCGTGGTGGGCTACGACGACGTCTTCTGGGCCGCGCTGACCGACCCCCCGCTGACCACCGTCCGCCAGGCCGTCGGCTCCATCGCCCGGGCCGCCGTGCGCACGGCGCTCGGCGGGGGCGAGGACTCGCGTCGGCCCGCCCGCACCGAGGTGGTGGTGCGCCCGCAGCTGATCGTGCGCGGTTCGACCGCGGCCGGGCCCGACGGGGCCGCTAGCATGGAGCGGTGACCTCACCGAACGACACCCGCACCAGCTACGACACCGCCCAGCAGCGCAGCGACAGGATCTGGTCGCAGATCGAGGCCGACCCCTCGGGCCTGCGCATGCTGACCGGCGACCGCCCCACCGGAGCCCTGCACATCGGCCACTACTTCGGCTCGCTGCGCAACCGGGTCCGGCTCCAGGACGCGGGCGTGGAGACGTGGCTGATCGTCGCGGACTACCAGGTGATCACGGACCGCGAGGTCATCGGGGACATCAAGGGGTCGGTGCGCGAGCTCCTGACCGACTACCTGGCGGCGGGGATCGACCCCGAGCGCTCGACGATCTTCACCCACTCGGCGGTGCCCGCCCTCAACCAGCTGATGCTGCCGTTCCTGTCGCTGGTGACCCAGCCGGAGCTCGAGCGCAACCCCACCGTGAAGGCGGAGCTCGCCGCGGCGGGACGCTCCGCGATGGGCGGGCTGCTGCTCACCTATCCCGTCCACCAGGCGGCGGACATCCTGTTCTGCCACGGCAACCTGGTCCCGGTGGGCAAGGACCAGCTGCCGCACATCGAGCAGACCCGGGTGATCGCCCGTCGCTTCAACGAGCGCTACGCCGGGGGCGAGGAGTTCTTCCCCGAGCCCGACGCCCTGCTCTCGGACGCCCCCACCATCCTGGGCCTGGACGGTGAGCACAAGATGAGCAAGTCCCGCGGCAACACCGTCATGCTGCGGATGGACCCCGACGAGACGCTCAAGAGGATCAAGAAGGCGAAGACCGACGCCGACCGGCGGATCACCTTCGACCCCGAGAACCGGCCCGAGGTCGCGAACCTGCTGACCCTCGCCTCCCAGGCCGCGGGCCGTGCGCCGGAGGAGATCGCCGAGGAGATCGGGGACCGCGGCGCCGGCACCCTGAAGATCTACACCGCCGAGGTGCTCAACGAGCACCTCGCCCCGCTGCGCGCCCGCCGGGCCGAGCTGGAACAGGATCCCGGCTACCTCTTCGAGGTGCTCCGGGCGGGCAACGAGCGGGCCAATGCCGCGGCGGACGCGACGCTCGCGACGGTGCGCGAGTTCATGGGGATGGTCTACTGAGCCGCTGACCCGGCACGGCCCGGCCCGGGGCCCGCCCCCGCGACCGGCCGTCCCCCTGGCCCGCGGGATCAGAACCGGCTCGAGCTGCCCGCCCCGGAGAAGCCGCCGCCGGAGTATCCCGAGACGCTGGTGCCGGATGAGCTCGGAGTCCGGTGCGACTCGAGCGCCGAGGTCGAGTCGTGATGCCAGCTCGTGTACCACAGCACCGGGCTGAGGTGCCAGAACGGGGCCTCGTCGGAGGTGTGCTCGAGGCGCTGGCGACGCGCCCGCAGCGAGCGGTACTCCTCGTCCGCCGCCGGCATGTCGAGGTCCGCCTCCCGCATCGTCTCCGCCTCCTCCTCGTCCTCCGCGACGGCGGCGATGTGCAGCCCCTGGAGCCGGGAGACCGCCGCCGAGAGCTCCCGGGTGAGGGTGTCGAGGCGCTCGAGCGCGGAGTCGGGGTCGATCCGGTCCTGCTCGAGCCGTGCCGTGAGCTCGTCGAGCTCCGTGGAGACGCCGCGGCCGAGGTCGATCAGCTCCGCGGCGGCACGCCTCTCCTCGTCCGAGGTCCCGTCCTCGTCCACGGGCAGCTCGTCGATCTGGGCCACCGAGTCGCGCAGCGGCTCCAGCTCGCGCTCCCAGGCCCGGCGCCAGTCGCCGAGGCGGTGCAGCAGATCGGCCGCCGCGATGATCGCGTCGTCGGTCTCGTCGAGGACGCCGACGGTGCGCTCGAACTCGCGGGAGATCCGACGCTGCGGGGAGCGGAGGCCCCAGCCCCAGGGACGCTGCGAGGTGGCAGGCAGCTGCTGGTGCAGCTGCTGCGCCTCCGCGATCCGTCGCCTGTACTCCTCGTGGTCCTCGAGCGCGGCCCGCGCGTAGGGCGAGTCCTCCGGCAGGCTGCGGGCCGCGGCGTCGGTGGCCGCGCGCCGGGCGAGCACGTCCTGGTAGCGGGGAAGGGCGCGGTCGACCCGTCGGCGTGCGGCACCGCGCAGCCCGAGCGCGGCGAGCGCGCCCCCCACCACGCCGACCACGGCAGCGAAGCCCGCGACGTAGGCGCCCGGGCTCTGCCACCAGGGGCGGTCCAGCAGGTCCGCGTACCGCTCGGCGCCCGCCAGCAGGGCCGACTCCCAGTCCTCGTCCCGGGCGTCCTCGCGCATGGCCTCCTGCACCGCGGCGAAGCCGTCCTCGTCGAGCCTCACGTCCTCCCCGGCATAGGTGCCCAGGAAGCGGCCCACCGGATCCATCGCGAGGATCACGGTGCCGTCGGCGAAGTGCTGGCCGTCCGCGGAGAGCAGCTCGGGCTGCTCGTCCCGGGCATGGTCGCGCACGGCGCTGTTCAGCGCGGTGTCCTCGGAGGTCGAGTAGCCGAAGTCGGTGACCTCGAGGACCAGCACCACCAGGTCGACCTCGGAGCGGAAGTCCACCTCCTCGAGGGCCTCCGTGAGCGGCTGCTCCTCCACGGAGCCGGTGGTGTCCAGGACGCTCACCGAGCGCGGCGGGTCCGCGAGCGCCGGGGCCGGGGCGAGCACCGTCAGCACGAGCACCGTCAGCGCGAGGAGCCCGAGGACGAGGAGCCCCGAACGAGGACTCCCCGTCGACCGCGCTGCGGACGGGTGGCGGGGAGAGGGGGAGGGGGCGAAGGTCATGGGGTGACGATACGGAGCACGGGTGCGGGACGACCTCCGACGATGGTCTGCTCCTGGGCGGTGCGGCTCCCACCTCCGCCGGGGGTCGATGGGAGTTCCTGGACCCCCTCGCAGGCATCCCGGTTATGATCGGGCCAAGTGCACCTTTGATCCCGCCCGAAGAGCGGATTCCCCACGAGGATCCCCCACGACAAGGAGAAGCATGCCCGTCTACGAGAACGTCTCCGAGCTGGTCGGCCGTACCCCGCTGGTCAAGCTCAACCGGCTGGGCGACGAGGTCAAGGCCACCGTCCTCGCCAAGCTCGAGTTCTACAACCCCGCCAACTCCGTCAAGGACCGCATCGGCGTGGCCATGATCGACGCCGCGGAGGCCTCCGGCCAGCTGCAGCCCGGCGGCACGATCGTCGAGGCCACCAGCGGCAACACCGGCATCGCCCTCGCCATGATCGGCAGCTCGCGCGGCTACAAGGTGATCCTGACGATGCCCGAGTCGATGTCCAAGGAGCGGCGGATGCTGCTGCGCGCCTACGGTGCCGAGCTCATCCTCACCGAGGCCCCCAAGGGCATGAAGGGCGCCGTGGACAAGGCCGAGGAGGTCGCCGCCGAGACCGGCGCGGTCCAGGTGCGGCAGTTCGACAACCCCGCCAACGTCGAGATCCACCGGCGCACCACGGCCGAGGAGATCTGGACCGACACCGAGGGCGCCGTCGACGCGGTCGTCGCCGGCATCGGCACCGGCGGCACCATCAGCGGTGTGGGCCAGGTGCTCAAGGAGCGCAAGGGCGAGGTGAAGATCATCGCCGTCGAGCCGGAGGAGTCCGCCATCCTCAACGGCGGCCAGCCCGGGCCCCACAAGATCCAGGGGATCGGGGCGAACTTCGTGCCCAGCATCCTGGACCGCGAGATCTACGACGAGGTCATCGACATCGACGCCGAGACCGCCATGGACCGCGCCCGCTCCGTGGCGCGCTCCGAGGGGCTGCTGGTGGGCATCTCCTCCGGCGCGGCCATCGAGGCCGCGGTCCGCGTCGGCTCCCGCGAGGAGTTCGCGGGCAGGACCATCGTCGTCGTCGTGCCCTCCTTCGGCGAGCGCTACCTCTCCACTCCGCTGTACGCGCAGTACGCGGACTGATCCGGGAACGGAGCCCCATGGCCACTCGTCCCCTCACCGGTCCGCTGGATCGGGTGATGGACGCCGTCGCGACGGTCCGCGAGGACCTCGCGGCGGCGCATCGTCGTGACCCGGCCGCCACCGACGACCTGGCGATCCTGCTGACCTCGCCGGGTCTGCACGCGATCTGGACCCATCGCCTCGCCCATCGGCTGTGGACGAGGGGTGCCCGCCTGCCGGCGCTGGTCCTCGCCCAAGGGGCGCGCTCCGTGACCGGGGTGGAGATCCACCCCGGCGCCACCATCGGCCGACGGTTCTTCATCGACCACGGCATGGGCGTGGTGGTGGGGGAGACCGCGGAGGTCGGGGACGACGTCATGCTCTACCACGGCGTGACCCTCGGAGGACGGTCGATGGAGCGCGTCAAGCGCCACCCCACGGTCGGCTCGGGGGTGACGATCGGGGCCGGGGCGCGGGTGCTCGGCCCGGTGACGATCGGCGAGGGCGCGCAGATCGGGGCCAACGCCGTGGTGGTCAAGGACGTCCCGGCCCGCGCCACCGCGGTGGGGATCCCCGCCGCGGTGCGCGCTGACGCCGCGCATCCCGAGGAGCAGATGGATCCCGCGATCTGGATCTGAGACGGCCTGCCCGAGGGGCGCACGAACCCGTCCGGGGGTCAGACGAAGGGATCCAGGAACGAGGTCCCGCCCACACGGTGGATCCGGCGCTCCCAGTCGGGCAGCACCTCATGGGCGTCCTCGGCGATCACGTGATCGAACAGGGCGCGCGCCCCGGGCGGCGGGGCGACGTCGATCAGCACCGTCGTCGCCCCGTGCGCCGCGGCGACCGGGGCGAGCTGCGCGGCGGGGAAGACCACCCCGCTGGTGCCGACGGCGACGAAGAGCTCCGCCCTCTCGGCCAGGCGCAGCGCGAGGTCGAGGGCGTCGCGCGGGAGCTCCTCGTCGAACAGCACGACGTCCGGGCGGGTGGGAGCGCCGCAGGCAGGGCAGTCGGCCGGGACCGCGTGGTCCTCGGACCGCGACCCGTCCCCGGGGGTCAGCGTCCCCCTCCAGGTGCAGCGACCGTCCAGGCAGACCGCGAACAGGGCGCTGCCGTGCAGCTCGGCGACCACCTCGCTGCCCGCGGCCTGGTGCAGGCCGTCGATGTTCTGGGTGATCACGGGCGCGTCGAGGCGGGCGATCGCCCGGTGGCCGGGCGTCGGCCCGTGCTCGCCGGCGATGCGCGCCATCCGCCCCCACACCCTCCACAGCTGCGGCAGCGAGCCCGGCAGCAGGTCCGCGTGCATCGCCTGCTCCGTCTCGGGTTCGAGGGCCCACAGCCCGTCCGGGCCGCGGAACGTCCCCAGCCCGGTCCGGGCGCTGAGCCCGGACCCGGTGAGGAAGACGATCTCGCGATGCTCGGGGCCGGGGGAGAAGCGCCCCGGGCCGGTCACCACTCCTCGTGCTCGCGCGAGTCCCAGGCGGCCTCCTCGCCCAGATCGAGGGAGGCCAGCAGGGCGCGGTCGTCGTCGTCGAGGCGGATGCCGTCCAGGGTGGCGTTGTCCCGCTGACGCTGGGGGTTCATGGACTTCGGGATCACCACGATGCCCTGGTCGACAGCCCAGCGCAGCGACACCCGCGAGGGGTCGACCCCGTGCTTGTCCGCCACGCGGCGCAGCGCGAACTGATCGGCCAGGCCCTCGCGCCCGCCCAGCGGGCCCCAGGCCTGGGTGACGATCCCGAGCTCGCGGTGGACGGCGAGGGTGTCCCGGCGCTGCAGGGCGGGGGAGAGCTGGATCTGGTTGACCTCGGGGGTCACACCGGTCGCGTCGATCAGCTCCTGCAGCTGCTCGGGGCGGAAGTTCGAGACGCCGATGTGCAGCGCTCGACCCTCCTCCTTGAGGTCGATCAGGGTGCGCCAGGTGTCCACGGCCAGGCCTCGCGAGGGGTTCGGCCAGTGGATGAGCACGAGCGCCGCCCGCTCCAGGCCCAGGCGGCGCAGGGAGGCCAGGTAGCCCTCGCGAGCGGCGTCGCGGCCCTGATCGCCGCCGGCGATCTTGGTGGTCACGAGTGCCTCGTCGGGGTCGACCCCGCTGTCGCGCAGGCCCTGGCCGACCGCGGCCTCGTTGCCGTACTGCGCGGCGGTGTCGATCAGGCGGTAGCCCGAGCGCAGCGCCTCGGCGATCGCGGAGGCGCCCTCGGTCCCGCGCATGCTCGAGGTGCCGAAGCCGATCAGCGGGAAGGCGGTGCCGTCGGCGAGCGTCGTGGTGGGGATGGACAGTGCGGTCACGGTGACCTCCTGGGGGTGCGGTGCGGGGACCCCGCCAGCGTAGCCATCCCGAGGCGCGCCGTGCACGCGGGGTGCCCCGCGGGGAGGATCCCGGTTCCGGGCCTGTGACCGGGCACGCTCTGTTAGCGTGCTCGCAGCGTCGACCCTCGAGGAGCCCTCATGCCAGCAGCAGCACCGCGCCGGACCGGGGTGCACGACGAGATCTCGCCGCTGCGCCGCGTGATCGTCCACGGCCCGGGCCCCGAGCTCGAACGGCTCACCCCGGACACCCGTGAGGAGCTGCTGTTCGACGAGGTGCTCTGGCGCGACCGCGCCGAGGCGCAGCACCGGGAGTTCCGCTCCCTGCTCGAGCACGAGGGCGTCGAGGTGCTCGAGCTGACGCGCCTGCTCACCGACCTGCTCGGAGAGGCGGAGCTGCGCGCGCAGCTGCTGGACCGCGTCCTGGACCCGGCGGTGCTCGGCGACATCGCCGTCCAGGACCTGCACGGCGCGCTCGCCGAGCTGCCGCCCGAGCCGCTGGTCGAGGTGCTGATCGGCGGGATCACCGTCGGCGAGCTGCGCGCCCTCGGCGTCCATCCGCGCTCGATCGCCCTGCAGCGCGTGGGCGAGGAGCACCTGGTGCTGGACCCCCTGCCCAATCACCTGTTCACCCGCGACCCCTCGGCGTGGATCGGGGACGTGGTCTCCGTCAGCCCGATGCGCCATCCCGCGCGCCGCCGCGAGAGCCTGCACCTGGAGATGATCTACCGCCACCATCCGCAGTTCGCGGGGTCCTCCGCCCCGCGGCGCATCCTGGGTCGGGACGGCGCGGGCAGCGCGACCGTCGAGGGCGGCGACGTGATGATGCTGTCGCCGCGCGTGGTGGCGGTGGGGATGTCCGAGCGCACCAGTCCCGTGGGCGTCGAGCGGCTCGCCGCCGACCTGCTGGCCGACGGGTCGGTCGAACGGGTGATCGCGATCGCGCTGCCCCATCGCCGGTCGATGATGCACCTGGACACCGTCACCACCGTCGTCGACCAGGAGTCGATGCTGCGCTTCGGCCCGCTCGAGCCCCTCGAGACCTTCGAGATCGAGCGCCCCGCCGACCGTCTGGTCTCGCGCGCCCGGGCGGCCGACGAGATGGACGAGGTGCTGGCCCGCGGACTCGGCGTGGACTCCCTGCGGGTGCTGACCCCGCCGCTGGACGCCTACGCCGCGGCGCGCGAGCAGTGGGACGACGGCTGCAACGTGCTCGCCCTGGCGCCGGGGAAGGTCGTGGCCTACGAGCGGGCGGCCTGGACCAACGAGTACCTGCGCGCCCAGGGGGTCGAGGTGCTCGAGTTCGCGGGCGACGAGCTGGGGCGCGGACGGGGCGGGCCGCGCTGCATGAGCTGCCCCGTCGACCGCGGCTGAACCGACCAGGTCTCAGCGCCGTGTCGGGCCAGGTCTCAGCGCCGCGTCGGCGGCGGCGGGTCCGCGGAGGTCTGCAGCGGCTGCTCGAAGGCGGGCAGCGGTTCTCGCAGGGAGCGCTCGAGCAGCAGCTGCTGGGCGCCGAATTCCTCGAGTCCCCTGCGCACGGTGAAGCCGAGCTTGCGCAGCAGGGCGACGCTGCGCTTGTTCCGGGTCTGGCTGATCGCGATCACGTGCTCGTCCTCGAGCGCCTCCTGCGCCCACCCGAGCAGGGCGATGCAGGACTCGGCGGCGTAGCCCTTGCCCGTCCACTCCGGCAGCAGCGCGTAGGAGAGCTCGAGCTCGTCGCGGTCGTAGTCGAGCGTGATCGCGCCGATCATGAGGTCGTCCTCGGGACGGGCGAGCACCCAGCGTCCCCAGGTCAGGCCCAGCGGGGACAGCTCGAGCGCCTGGCGCGACGCGTAGTCCACGGTGCCGCCGAGGTACTCGCGGGTGACCGGGTCGGTCATGAGGCGGATCATCGCCGAGCGATCGCTGTCGCCCGGCGGCCGGATCGTCAGCCTGGGGCTGTGGATCCGTACCGGCCACTCGGTCGTGCCTTCCATCGTCACGCCCCCACGGTACTAGCTGTCGTCGGCGGGAACGGACCCTTCGGTCCCGCGTCGCCCCACCGGCGCCGTGCACCCGCGGGGCGGTCGCCGTGCGACGGCCGGGCGGGCTCCCGGGACGGAGCGCCGGAGTCCCCGGACCGGCCTCGGAGCAGTCCGGCGGACGGTATGGTGAGCCTGCGGCACAGCGGCGTGGCGCGCAGGTCGATGCGCGGGCCCGTTCTCGCGCGAGGCAGCGGGCGGACGATCACGGTCGCCCGGGGACGAGTTAGGAGCACCATGGTCGAGCAGGACCTGCGCAGCACCGCCCTCGAGGCGGTCCACCAGTCGCTCGGAGCGGCGTTCACGGATTTCGCGGGGTGGCGCATGCCGGTCCGGTACGACTCCGATCTCGCCGAGCACCGTGCGGTGCGCGAGAGCGCCGGCCTCTTCGACCTCAGCCACATGGGCGAGATCCACCTGCGCGGCCCCCAGGCCGCCGAGGCGCTCGACAACGCGCTGGCCGGGAGGATGTCCGCCATGTCGGTGGGACGCGCCAAGTATTCGTTGCTGCTCACCGAGGACGGCGGAGTCATCGACGACGTCATCACCTATCGCCTCGCCGAGGACCACTTCCTGGTGGTCGCCAACGCCTCCAACGCGGAGGACGACGCCGCCGCGCTCACCGACCGCGCGCAGGGATTCGACGTCGCGGTCGACGACGCCTCCGATCGCACCTCCCTGATCGCGGTGCAGGGCCCGCAGAGCGAGCAGATCCTGCTCGACGCGCTGCTGTCCGACGGCTCCGGCGTCGACGGGCCGACCGCCGAGGACCTCACGCAGATGAAGTACTACCGCGTCGCCGAGGCCACCTACCGCGGCGAGACGATGCTCATCGCCCGCACCGGGTACACGGGCGAGGACGGCTTCGAGCTCTACGTCCCGAACCCGCTGGCGACCTCGCTGTGGGAGCAGCTGACCGCTGCCGGGGGCGAGCGTCTCGTCCCCTGCGGTCTCGCGTGCCGCGACACCCTGCGCCTCGAGGCCGGGATGCCGCTGTACGGCCACGAGCTCAGCCGCGAGCTGCACCCTGCCCAGTCCGGGATGGGACGCGTGGTCGCGCTGAAGACCAAGGGCGACTTCGTCGGTCGGGCGGGCGTCGAGGGCGCCGACGTCGCCGGCCGCCCCGTGCTCGTGGGCCTCGCCGCCGAGGGCCGTCGCGCCGCGCGCGCCGACGCCGCCGTGCGCGACGGGCAGGGGCGGGAGATCGGGATCGTCACCTCCGGTGCACTCTCCCCGACCCTCGGCCACCCGATCGCGATGGCGTACGTCGACCCCGCCTCCCGCGAGATCGGCACCGAGCTGGTGGTCGACGTGCGCGGCAAGGACCTGCCCGTCCGCGTCGTCGAGATGCCCTTCTACCGCCGCGACTGACCGCGCCCCGGCCGATCCCGCGACGACCGGACCCCCGCTCCCGCTCCCGTCGGCCTGCGCCCCCGTCCCCCACAGTTCCCCCATCTCACCGCATGACAGGAAGGACCGATCCCATGTCCGCAGAACTCCTCTACAGCAAGGACCACGAGTGGGTCCGCGTCGAGTCCGACGGCGTCGCCGTCATCGGCGTGACCGACTACGCCGCCGAGCAGCTCGGCGACGTCGTGTACGTCGACCTGCCCGAGACCGGCGCCGAGATCAGCGCCGGCACCGAGATGGGCGAGATCGAGTCCACGAAGTCGGTCTCCGATCTCTTCTCCCCGATCGACGGCTCCGTCACCGAGGTCAACCAGGCCGTGGTCGACACGCCCGAGCTGGTCAACTCCTCTCCCTTCGAGGACGGGTGGCTGGTCCGGGCGAGCTTCGCCTCGCTCCCCGAGGACCTGCTGAGCGCGGAGGACTACCGGGCCTTCACCCAGTCCTGACCGCCGTGGAGGCGACCTCCCCGCGGAGGCCGCCTCCACCGCTCCCGCACCGCAGCATCCAGCGCAGCACCACCATCCGCACGCAACACCCAGGGGCGCCCCTCCATGACCGCATCGTCCTCGCACGATCACGACTCCTTCGTCCGCCGGCACGTCGGCACCGAACCCGACGCGCAGCGTCACATGCTCGAGGTCCTGGGCTACGAGTCCCTGGACGAGATGCTGAGCGCCGCGGTGCCGAGCACGATCCTGCTGGAGGCCCTCCAGGACCGGGACGAGGGCAGCGCTGAGTCCGTCGTCCCCGCCGGGATCACCGAGCCCGCTGCGCTCACCGAGCTGCAGGCGCTCGCCGCGCGCAACACCGTGCGCCGCTCCCTGATCGGCCTGGGCTACCACGGCACCCACACCCCCGCGGTGATCCAGCGCAACGTGCTGGAGAACCCCGGCTGGTACACCGCCTACACCCCGTACCAGCCGGAGATCTCCCAGGGCCGGCTCGAGGCGCTGCTGACCTTCCAGACGATGGTCTGCGACCTCACCGGCATGGACGTCTCCAACGCCTCCACCCTCGACGAGGCGACCTCCGCCGCCGAGGCCCTGATGCTCGCCCGCCGCACCGCCAAGCGCAACGGCGACGTGTTCCTCGTGGACACCGACGCCCTGCCCGCCACCAAGGCCGTGCTGCAGGGACGCGCCGACGGGCTCGGCATCGAGCTGCGCGAGGTCGACTTCGCCGCCGACGGCGCGCCCGAGGGCGACTACTTCGGCGCCCTGATCCAGTACCCCGGCGCCTCCGGACGGGTGTGGGACCCGCGCGAGGTCATCGCCGAGGTGCGGTCCACCAAGGCGGTCGCGATCGTCGCCGCGGACCTGCTGGCCCTGACCATGCTCGCCTCCCCGGGCTCGCTCGGCGCGGACGTCACCGTCGGCACCACCCAGCGCTTCGGGATCCCGCTCGGCTTCGGCGGCCCGCATGCCGGCTTCGTCGCCGTGCGCAAGGGGCTCGCGCGGCAGCTGCCCGGCCGCTTGGTGGGCGTCTCCCGCGACGCCGACGGGAACCCCGCCTACCGGCTCTCCCTCCAGACCCGCGAGCAGCACATCCGTCGTGAGAAGGCCACCAGCTCGATCACCACCGCCCAGGTGCTGCTGGCGGTGATGGCCGCGATGTACGCCGTCTACCACGGCCCCGAGGGCCTGACCCGCATCGGCCGCACCGTCGCCGACCGCACCGCCGCGCTCGCCGACCTGCTGCGCCGCAGCGGCTTCGAGCTGGTGGGCGAGAGCTTCTTCGACACCCTCGAGGTGCGGGCCACCGGACTGGCCGCGGACATCGCCGCCTCCCTGCGCGAGGCCGGCTACCTGGTGCACTCCCCGGGGGACGACCTCGTGCACCTCTCGCTCGACGAGACCGTCACCCGCGCCGACCTCGAGGCGATCGCCGCCGCCTTCGCCCAGCACGCCCCCGCCCCCGGCCAGGAGCTCGCCGACGTGGAGTCCGGGGCCGGCTGGGACGGTCTGGTGCGCGAGGACCCCTTCCTCCAGCACCCCGTGTTCTCCTCCTTCCGCTCCGAGACCGCGATGATGCGCTATCTGCGCCGCCTCGGGGACCGCGACTTCGCGCTGGACCGGGGCATGATCCCGCTGGGCTCGTGCACGATGAAGCTCAACGCCGCCACCGAGATGGCCGGCATCAGCTGGGCGGGCTTCAACGCGCTGCACCCCTTCGCGCCGCGCGAGGACGTCGAGGGCTACCTCGAGCTGATCGGTCAGCTGGAGACCTGGCTCGCGGATCTCACCGGCTACGACACCGTCTCCCTGCAGCCCAACGCCGGTTCGCAGGGCGAGTTCGCGGGACTGCTCGCGATCCGCGCCTACCACGCCTCCCGCGGGGAGGCCTCCCGCGAGGTGTGCCTGGTGCCCAGCTCCGCGCACGGCACCAACGCCGCGAGCGCCGTCAACGCCGGCCTGCGCGTGGTGGTGGTCGCCTCCGACTCCCGCGGCAACATCGACCTCGAGGACCTGAAGCAGAAGATCAAGGACCACGGCGACGAGCTCGCGGCGATCATGATCACCTACCCCTCCACCCACGGCGTGTACGAGGAGGAGGTGCGCACCGTGTGCGAGCTCGTGCACGACGCGGGCGGCCAGGTCTACGTCGACGGCGCGAACCTCAACGCGCTGCTGCAGGTGGCGCGTCCCGGCGAGTTCGGCGGCGACGTCTCCCACCTGAACCTGCACAAGACCTTCTGCATCCCCCACGGCGGCGGCGGCCCCGGCGTGGGCCCGGTCGCGGCCAAGGCGCACCTGGCACCGTTCCTGCCCGGGCACCCTGCGATCCAGCGCACCGAGCACCCGGTGACGGGCCGGGGCGAGCAGGTGCACGCCGGAGCGCCGGTCTCCCAGGCGCCCTACGGATCCCCGTCGATCCTGCCGATCACCTGGACCTACATCCGTCTGATGGGGCCCGACGGGCTGCGCCACGCCACCGCCTCCGCGGTGCTGGCCGCCAATTACATGGCCCGCCGCCTCTCCGAGTCCTACGAGATCCTCTACACCGGCGAGAACGGGCTGGTGGCCCACGAGTGCATCGTGGACCTGCGCCCCTTCACCGCTCGCACCGGGATCAGCGTGGACGACGTCGCCAAGCGCCTCATCGACTACGGCTTCCACGCCCCGACCATGTCCTTCCCGGTGGCCGGGACGTTCATGATCGAGCCGACCGAGTCCGAGGATCTCGCCGAGATCGACCGCTTCGTCGACGCGATGCTGATGATCGCCAAGGAGGCGGACGAGGTCGCCGCCGGGACCTGGTCGGCCGACGACAACCCGCTGGTGAACGCCCCGCACACCGCCGCGTCGATCGCCACGGGGGAGTGGACCCACCCGTACTCGCGCGAGGTGGCCGTGTACCCCGGCAGCTGGACCGTGCTCGAGGACGACTCCGTGCACGACAGCGCCCAGATGCGGATCCAGTCGAAGTACTGGCCGCCCGTGCGCCGCATCGACCAGGCCTTCGGCGACCGCAACCTGGTGCCGACCTGGCCGCGTGACTGAGCCCGCTCCCCGCCTCCCGAGGCCGGGCCCCTCGGTCCCCGCCTCGGGACCCCGGCCCTGAGCCGCGGCCGCCGGGCCCGGGCCGCTGGGCCCGGGCCCCTCGCCGCGAACGCCGTGTGAACCGCTGTGACGGCCGGTTTCGGACCGGGACGTCCCTGCTCCTACGCTCCTTCTCGAGCATCGTCCTTCCACCGACCCCTGTCGACGACCTGCCCCGAGCACGCCGTTCGACCTAGGAGACAACCATGACCGAGATCCTCACCAGCCATGCCGGATCCCTGCCCCGCAGCCCTGAGCTCATCGCCGCCAACGCCGCCCGCCCCGTCGGAGAGGACGGGCTGACCCCCGAGCCCACCGACGAGTTCCGCGAGGTGCTGCGCCAGGCCGTCGTCGACGTCGTCGCCAAGCAGCGGGAGATCGGGATCTCGCTCCCGAACGACGGCGAGTACGGCCATCTGATGAGCTCGGCCGTGAACTACGGCTCCTGGTGGTCCTACATCTTCGACCGCGTCAGCGGTCTCGAGTTCACCGGCGTGGGGCCCTTCTCCGACGAACCGGTGCGCTCGAGCCCGGGGAACGTGCGCCTGACCACCTTCCCGGACCGTCGCGACTGGACGATCTTCGCCGACGCCTACCAGGACCCCACCTCCGGCATCACCGTGGGAGCCCAGCCCCGTTTCCCCTCCGCGACCGGCCCCATCGCCTACTCGGAGGCCGGACGCGAGCTCGGCGCGCAGGACATCGCGAACTTCCGAGCGGCGCTGGAGAGCGCCGGCTACGAGGACGGGTACCTCGCCGCCCTGTCCCCGGGGTCCGGCAGCCGCATCGGCGACGAGCACTACGGGGACGAGGACGCCTTCCTCGACGCCTGGGTCGAGGTGATGCGCCCCGAGTACGAGGCGATCGCCGCCGCGGGCCTCACCGTGCAGATCGACGACCCCTCGATCGCCGAGAACTTCGACCAGATCAATCCCGAGCCGACCGTCGAGGACTACCTCGCCTTCACGCGCAAGCGGGTCGACGCCGTCAATCGCGCCCTGGTGAACGTCCCCACCGAGCAGACCCGTTTCCACCTGTGCTGGGGGTCCTGGCACGGCCCCCACACCACCGACATCGAGTTCCGCCACCTCGCCCCGCTGCTGCTGGAGATCGATGCGACGTACTACTCCTTCGAGGCGGCGAACGTGCGCCACGAGCACGAGTGGACCGTGTGGCAGGACGTCGAGCTGCCGGAGGACAAGGTCATCGTGCCCGGCATCGTCTCCCACGCCACCAACGTCGTCGAGCACCCGGAGCTGGTCGCCCAGCGCCTGGAGCGCTTCGCGCGGATCGTCGGCCCCGAGCGCGTGATCGGCTCGACCGACTGCGGTCTGGGCGGGCGGATCCACCCGCAGATCGCCTGGGCCAAGCTCGACTCGCTGGTCGAGGGTGCCCGCCTGGCCTCCCAGCGTCTCTGAGCGCCGCCGGGGAGCGAAGAGTTCACCCGGAGGTCACCCGGGCGTGATGCGGATGTCCCCCGGGCGGAGCATCATCGCTCCCGTGAGAATTCTCGTGATCTCCGAATCGTCCCTCCCGCACATGAACGGTGTCACCAACTCGGTCCTCCGGGTCGTCGACCACTTCGTCGCCACCGGCGACGAGGTCGGCATCATCGCCCCCTCCCACCCCGGAGCCGATACGCACCTGCGCACCACCTGCGGACGACGGGTGCGGGTGCACCGCGTCGCCTCCGCCCCGATGCCCGGCTATCCCGAGGTGCGGATCGCCGCCACCAGTGCGGGAGCCCTGCGCCGCCGCATCGAGGCGTTCCGGCCCGACGTGATCCACCTGGCCTCCCCGATGCTGCTCGGCGGCCGGGCCGCGGTCGCCGCGCAGCGGGCCGGGGTGCCCACCGTGGCCGTCTACCAGACCGACATCCCCGGCTACACCGCCCGCTACGGGATGCCCTTCCTGGAGAGCGCGTCCTGGCAGGTGCTGCGGGACGTCCACGGCCGCGCGACGGTGAACCTCGCCCCCTCCGTCGCCACCCGCGACCAGATGCTCGACCACGGGATCGAGCGGGTGGACCTGTGGCGGCGCGGCGTGGACACCTCGCTGTTCTCCTCGGCCCTGCGCAGCGAGCAGCTGCGGGCACGGTACGCGGAGCCCGGGGAGAGGCTCGTGGTCTACATGGGGCGCCTTGCCCCCGAGAAGCAGCTCGGGGACCTGAGGGTCATCCACGACATGCCCGGAGTGCGGCTGCTCATCGTCGGCGACGGGCCGGAGCGGGAGGCGCTGCGACGGCAGCTGCCCCGGGCGCGCTTCGCCGGCTTCCGCTCCGGGACCGACCTCGCCGCTCACCTGGCCAGCGCCGATCTCTTCATCCACCCCGGTGAGCTCGAGACCTTCGGCCAGACCCTCCAGGAGGCCATGGCCTCGGGGCTGCCGGTGATCGCGCCCCGCCGCGGCGGACCGGTGGACCTGGTCGCCCCCAGTCGCACCGGCTGGCTCTACACCCCCGGGATGCTCGACGAGATGCGGGACCACGCGAGCGATCTGCTGTTCGACGACGCCAAGCGCCGGGCCTTCGGGCGGGCGGCGGAGGAATCGGTGCGCCGCCGCACCTGGCCCGTTCTCGCCGAGCAGCTGCGCGGGTACTACCTGCAGGCCATCGAGCAGCACGGCCGCGTCGGCGCCCTGCGCTGATCCTCGGTGCCGCGGGCGCGCTCGCGCCGCCGGCGCCATGAGGGCGCCGCGGACCGCGCGGTCTCGGTCGCGCCGCCGCGGAGCACCGTGTCGCAGAGCCGCCGCGGAGCACCGTGACGCCGCGCCGTCACATTCCGCCACAGAGCTCGCCCGGGAGGGGGCCTGCGGGGTGAACTGGGTCCAGTCGTCGACCGGCGGCCCGGAACATCGCTCCTCTGCGGAAAGGACAACATCATGGCGCAGCGCACTCGTCGCCCGCTCATCGGCGTGACCGCGGGGACCCGCACCATGATGTCCGGCGCCTGGGAGGGGCACGACGCGGTGGCCGTCAACGAGCACTACGTGCGCGCCCTGCGCGAGGCCGGCGCGCGACCGGTGATCCTGGCCCCGCAGGACGAGTGGAGCGACGAGGAGATCGCCGAGCTCGACGGACTCGTGCTCACCGGCGGCACCGACCTCGACCCCGCCGCCTGGGGCGACGTGGCCCTGGCCACCGACATGACCCCGGACCCGGCGCGGGATGCCTTCGAGACCGCCCTCTACCGGGCCGCCCGTCGCAGCGACGTGCCGGTCCTCGGCATCTGCCGGGGCCTGCAGATCATCGTCATCGCCGAGGGCGGCGAGCTGCACCGCCACCTGCCCACCGATCTGCCCGCCCATCCCACCACCGGCCGGCGGCCCACCCGGGTCGAGGCCGAGCTGGAGGCGGCGAGCGATCTCGCGCTCGCACTCGGCACCCGCGCCGAGGTCACCGCCTACCACCATCAGGGCATCCGCGCCGTGCGCGGGGACCTGCGGATCGTCGCCCGCCACGAGAGCGGCCTGCCGCTCGCGGTCGAGGCCGAGACCGGGTCGAGCGTCGTCGGCGTGCAGTGGCATCCGGAGATCGACGGGGCGAGCGGCGCCGCCGTCTTCGAGAGCCTGCTCACCGCCGTCCGCCACCGCGAGGTGGCCACCCCCGTGGCCTCCCTGGTCTAGGATGGTGGTGGTCGTCCAGGTCCGCGGACCGGGCGCAGCGAACGGTGACGCAGAGGAAGAGGCAGCATGAGCAACCAGCATGTCGCGGAGGCGAGTCGCGACGAGGCGCGCGAGGACGAGAACGTGACCTCGAAGGGCAACAGCACCCTCCTGTCCGTGGTGCTCTTCGTCGTGCTGTTCGTGCTCTTCTCCGCCGGCCTGTACGTGATGAGCCTGATGTCGATGGACGAGCCCTCGGCCCTGGTGTTCGTCGGCGGGCTCGGGATGTGCATGGTCGCGCTGTACGCCACCTTCGACCTGGTGCCGCGCTTCCTGAACAAGTGACGACTCCCTGAGCATTCCTCGTGCCCCGCACCCTTCGGTGCGGGGCACGAGTCGTTCCGGGGAACGGGGAGGACGGCGCCCGGAGGCAGCGATCGCCGAGGCAGCGCTCCCGGAGGCGGCGGGCCCGGCGGCCGCGGGGTGGGGGACCGGTCGGGCTCGGACGACGCGGGGCCGTCGGGCCGGCGGAGCACCGGGCGCCGGGAGGGACGAGAGCGGCGCGGCGTCGCGCGCAGCGACCCCGGTGGTCCAGAATGGTGCATCGTGAACGCTCACGACACACCCTCCGACGACTCGATCCGCCCCGCCGTGCCGCTGCAGGTGCGCCGGGCCCGGTGGGCCGTGTCCCTCGTCTTCTTCCTCAACGGCGCCTCCTTCTGCGCGATCCTGCCGCGGTACCCGGAGCTGGTGGAGTCCATCGGGCTGAGCAACACGGCCTTCGGGCTCGCCGTGGGCCTGGGACCCATCGGCGGTCTGCTCTCGGGGCTCTTCGCGGCCCGGCTCATGTCCCGCTTCGGCTCCGCCCGCGTGGCGGTGACGGTGCAGATCATCGCCTCGACCTCCCACCTGCTGGTCTACCTCTCCGGCTCCTGGCTGTGGCTCGCGCTGTCCCTCGCGCTCTCGATGGCGGCCGATGCGATCACCGACATCTCCATGAATGCCCACGGCATGCGCGTCGAGCGCCGCTACCGCCGCTCGATCATGAACAGCTACCACGGCTGGTGGTCCCTGGGCGCGGTCACCGGCGGGCTGCTCGGCGCGGCCGCCGCGCAGCTCGGCCTGCCGCTGTGGGCCCAGGGCGTGATCGGACTGGTCCTGTTCGGAGCGCTCGCGGCCGGCTCCTTCCGCTTCCTGCTGCCCGGGCACGACGCGACCGAGCGCACCCCGGCCGCCGGGCCGTCGGCCGGCTCCGCCGGAGAGGTCCCCGCCGACGTCGCCCCGCAGGGGATCCGGATCGCGGGGATGAGCCTGCGGGCGCTCGGGCTGGTGGTGGCCCTGGGCATGGTGCTGGTCTTCGCCGGCTCCACGGAGGACGCCGGGAACACCTGGGGCGCGCTGTTCATGCGCTCGACCTTCGAGGCGACACCGTTCCTGGCCGGCATGGCGTTCGTGGCGCTGCAGGGCGCCCAGACCATCGGCCGCTTCACCGGGGACGCGGTCGTGGACCGCCTCGGGGACCGGGCCACGGCGCGGCTGGGCGCGGTGATCGGCATGGCCGGGATGAGCCTCGCGCTGCTGCTGCCCACCCCCGCGACGGCGCTGCTCGGCTTCGCCGCCGTCGGCTGGGGCGTGGCCACCCTGTTCCCTGCCGCGTTCCGGGCGGCGGACGATCTGCCCGGCGTGCCGCACGGCGTCGGCATCACGGTGGTGGGATGGTTCGCGCGGCTGGGCTTCTTCATCACCCCGCCCGTCGTCGGCGCGCTCGCGGACGTGCTCACCCTGCGCTACGCCCTGTGGATGGTGCCGATGTACGCGCTCGGGGTCCTGCTGTTCTCAGGCGTGCTCAGCACCCGGGCCGCGGCGACGCGGGACTGAGGCCGGTCGCGGAACCCCAGCGGGGAGCGCGGCCGGTGCAGGTGCCGGGACCGGGGCGGGGAACGGGGCGGCGAACGGGGGAGCTCAGAACCGGCTGACGTCCCCGGCGCCCTCCCGCGCGATCACCAGGTCACCGACGGACAGATCGATGACCGTGGTCGGCTCGGTGCCCACCTCGCCGGAGTCGATGATCGCGTCCACCTGCTCGCCGAGCTGGTCCTGGACCACCCAGCCCTCCGTCGGCGGGTCCTCCTGCCCCGGCATCAGCAGCGTCGAGGAGACGATCGGCTCCCCGAGCGCCTCCACCAGGGCGTGCGCGACCCGATGATCAGGGATCCGCACCCCGACGGTGTGCTTCTTGGGATGGGCCATCCGGCGCGGCACCTCCCGGGTGGCCGGCAGGATGAAGGTGTACGGGCCCGGGGTCGCGTTCTTGACCAGCCGGAAGGTGGGGTTGGAGACCAGCACGAACTGGCCCAGCTGTGAGAAGTCCGCGCACACCAGGGTGAAGTGGTGGTCCTTGCCGACCTGTCGGATGCGGCGGATCCGCTCGAGCCCGTCCACGTCGCCGAGCGTGCATCCGAGCGCGTAGCAGGAGTCCGTGGGATAGGCGATCAGGCCGCCGTCCTGCAGCACCGCGACCGCCTGCTCGATGAGCCGGGGCTGCGGATCCTGGGGATGGATGTCGAGATACTTCGCGGAGCGACGTGATCTGGCCATGCCCGATGGTACGTCGCGAGCCGGTCGGGCGACCAGGGACTTCCCGCCGAGGTCGAGGTCCCGGCCCCGACGTCTCCTAGGCGACGACGACGAACTCGCGACCGATCCACTTCGTGCGTCGCAGGCGCAGCACGGCGCTGACGGGGAGCGCACCCTTGATGTGCGGATAGCCGCGTCCCTTGCCGTCGCGGTCCGCCTCGATGTCCACGGCGATGCCCGCCGCCTCGACCCGCGCCACGTCGATCTCGAGGATCACGAGATCGGAGGGACGATCGGGGTAGACCCGTTTGGCGACCTTCGAGACCTGCTCGGGCCAGGAGGCGTGGAGGAAGCCCTCCTCGGCGAGCTCCGTGCCGCGCGTCGCGCGGGTGTAGGAGCCCGACCGGACGGCCGCCTCCCAGGCGGACAGTTCGGTGATGTGCCAGATCAGGGGCGCAGGCATGCCCGGCAGTGTACCGTGACCGGCATGGATGAGACCTCCGCCGGGCCGGGCGCGGTGCGCCTGGTCCACGATGACGACCGCGACCGCTACGAGGCCCTCGACGGGGATGAGGTGGTCGCCGTCCTCGCCCACGGGGACGAGGATCTTCCCGCTCCCGAGGGCGGGAGCCACGGGGTGACGGTGCGCGACCTCCGCTCCACAGTGGTCGCCCCGGACCGCTCCGGGCAGGGGATCGGGTCCGCGATCGTGCGCTTCGCCCTCGAGGACATCCGCCGTCAGGGCATGAGGGCCCGGCCCACGTGCTGGTTCGTGCGCGGCTGGATCGAGCGGCATCCCGACTTCCGTGATCTGCTCGAGACCCCCGCCCCGTCCTCGCGGGCGCGGTCCTCCGAGGACCGGGGCGCAGAAGGAGAGGAGACCCGATGACCTACCGCATCCTGACCGTCTGCACCGGCAACATCTGCCGCTCGCCGATGGCCGAGTACGCCTTGCGCGAGGCCTCCGACCAGGCTGGTCTCGGCGCTCGGGTCGAGATCGCGTCGGCCGGCACCTCCGGATGGGAGGTGGGCAACCCCATCGACGCCCGCGCCGGCGAGCTGCTGCGCCGTCACGGCCTCGAGCCCGGGGACCACCGGGCACGGCAGATGGACACCGAGGAGCTGCGCGAGGCCGATCTGGTTCTCGCCCTCGACCACGACCACGTCGGGCCGCTGCGCCGCGCGCTGGGCGCCGACCGGGCGGAGAGGACCGTGAGGATGGTGCGCGACTTCGCTCCCGCACCGCCCGCGGACACCGGGATCCGCGACCCCTGGTACGGGGACGAGAGCGATTTCGAGACCGCCTGGGAGCAGATCGACGAGGCGGCCGACGGGATCGTCGCGCACGTGCGCTCCGCACTGCACGAGGACGCTCCCTCGGGCACAGCGGGGGAGCGGTGACGGGCGAGTCCGCCCCCGCCGCGGGGGAGGGGCCGCTCGGCGCGCTCGAGACCGCCGCCGCTCTGCGCTCCGGGGAGCTCGATGTCGAGCAGCTCGCCGAGAGCACCCTCGACGAGGCGCGCGGGACGGGCTCCGCGGTCGGCGCCTTCGCCCATCTGCTCGAGGAGCTCACCCGCGAGCAGGCCGCCGCCGTCGCCGCGCAGTTCGAGGACGCCCGCCGGACCGGGAACGAGCAGGAGCTCGCCGCACGACTGCCGCTGCTCGGGGTGCCGATGCCGGTCAAGGACCTCACCCGGATCGCCGGACAGCCCTTCGAGGCCGGAAGCACGGCACTGGCCGGGAACATCGCGACCGTGACCGACGGCGTCGCGCAGAGGATCCTCGATGCCGGCACCCTCACCGTCGGCAAGACCACCACACCCGAGTTCGGCATGCCCTGCTACACCGAGCCCGCGACCGGCGCCCCGGCGCGCACCCCCTGGGACCTCCGACGCACCGCGGGCGGCTCGAGCGGCGGTGCGGCCGCCGCGGTCGCGAGCGGTGTGGTGCCGATCGCGCACGGCTCCGACGGCGGCGGCTCGGCGCGGATCCCCGCCGCCTGCTGCGGGATCCTCGGGCTGAAGCCCACCCGCGGCAGGATCTCCCCGGGCCCGCACGGCAGCGAGGGCATGGGACTGGCCACGGACGGCGTGCTCGCCCGCAGCGTGCGGGACGTGGCGGCCGGCCTGGACCTGCTGGCCGGGCCCCGCACCGGCGACTACGCGCCCGCCCCGCCCGCCCCCTCCTCCTTCCTCGCCGTCCTCGAGGAGGCGGGAGCTCCGACCCCGCTGCGGATCGGCGTGCTGCGCGAACCGCTGGCCGCGGCGACCGAGGTGCATCCTGCCGCGCTGCGGGGCCTCGAACGCGCCCTGGAGGTGCTGCGGGGCGCCGGCCACGAGACGGTCGAGATCCCGGCCCCCTTCACGCCGCAGGACTGGACGGCGTTCATGCCGCTGTGGACCGTCGGTGCGGCGAGCATCCCGCTGGCCCCGGAGCAGGAGGGGAAGCTGCTCGAGCTCACGCGCTGGCTGCGCGCACGGGGACGGGGCTGCAGCGGTGTCGAGCTCGCCCAGGCCTTCTCCGGGGTGCAGACCCTCGCGCGGGGCACCCTCGAGGCCTTCGCCCCCGTCGACGTCGTGCTCACTCCGACGCTCGCGGCGCCGCCCGCCTTCCCCGAGCATCTCCAGCTCGCCGACGGCGGCGACGACTTCGACGCCCAGTGCGCCTTCACACCGTGGACCAGCACCTGGAACATGCTCGGGACCGCGGCGCTGTCCGTGCCGCTGCATCGGGAGCTGATCGACGGCGTCGAGCTCCCCTTCGGCGTGCAGCTGGGCGCGACCCGTCCCGGGGACGAGTCCCTGCTGCTCTCGCTCGCCGCGCAGCTCGAGGCCCACGACCCCTGGCCGCTCGTGCGCCGCCCCCTCGTCGCATGAGCGACGGCACCGAGCAGACGGGCCCGCAGTCCGTCCGTCTGGACGTGTGGCTGTGGAGCGTGCGGCTGATGCCCACCCGGTCGGCCGCCACCGCGGCCTGCCGCGGCGGGCACGTGCGCCGCAACGGCGACCCCGTCAAGGCGGCGCAGAAGATCGTGGTGGGGGACGAGCTGCGCGTGCGCTCCCCGGGGCGCGAACGGATCGTGGTGGTCACGAAGATCCTCACCAAGCGGGTGGGTGCGCCGATCGCGCGTGAGGCCTACGAGGACCACAGCCCGGAGCCGGCCCCGCAGCTCGCCGCCGCGCCGCCGCGTCGCGAGCGCGGCACCGGACGCCCTACCAAGCGCGAGAGGCGACAGTTCGACCGGCTCCGCGGGCGTGACCTCCCGCCCGCCGGCGAGTCGCACCGGGACGACGAGGAGCGCTGAGGGGGCGCGATGGCCCTCGTGCCCGGTCAGCGCGCGTAGGAGAGCAGCTCCTGGCGATTGGCGGTGAGGCGCCCCAGCAGCGTCCGCTCGGTGTCGACGACCCTGGGGTTGGCACCGTCGGCGAGCAGGCGCTGACGGATGGAGGCGAGGTCGGCGCTCTCCCGGATGAACCTCTTCATCACGGGCTTCGCCCCGATCTGGGTCGCCCAGCGCTTACCCTCGCGCCGACCCCTCCAGGTCGCGAGCATGTCGACCTCCTCATGGGTGAGCCAGCCCTGGTTCGCGTAGTCGCCCAGGCGTACCCGGGTCAGTCGCGACTCGTCCCAGATCAGCACCATGATCGCGATCATCCACAGCAGGGAGATCAGCGCCTTGCTGCCGAACATGATCAGCAGCAGCACGAGGTTGTCGCTGATGCCGGCGAAGAGGTTCCAGCCCGCGTGGAGGAGCATGCCGGGGATCAGGGCGGGGACGAACACCAGGAAACCCATGATGGTGCCCCACTTGCGCGCCACGAACCCGACCAGGATGCCGGTCAGCGAGGTGTAGATCGCGTGCCCGAAGATGTTCAGCACGCCTCGCAGGACGAAGGTGAACAGCACCCCTCCGACGCCGCCCGTCTCCAGGCCGCGGGAGTAGTAGAGGATGTTCTCGGTGAAGGCGAAGCCGCCGCCGATGAGGGCGCCGTAGATCAGTCCGTCCAGCGGGCCGTTGAAGTAGCGGCGTGCGAGCAGCATCAGCAGCAGCAGGCCCAGCCCTTTGCTGATCTCCTCGACCACGGGTGCGCTGATGACGGGGGTGGCGAAGTCCGAGAAGCCCTCACCGCCGATGGCGTAGAAGAGCAGCGCGTTCAGCGAGTTGATCCAGTAGCTGGCGAACGCGGCGATCGCGGCTCCCCAGAGCACCGCGATGATCAGCAGCGGGAAGGGCTGGGGGTCCCAGCGGTCCGCCAGCAGGATGACCAGGGTGATGATCACCAGCGAGAACAGGGCGAGGAAGGCCGTGATCGGCCACCACACGGGGTTCGAGCTCGAGGTGAGGATGAACTGCAGGAAGAAGTAGCCCAGCACGAACAGCAGCGCGAAGCCGAGCAGGATCGTCACCAGCCACACCGCGATGTTCACCGCGGGCACCTTGGCGGCCTCCTGCGAGACCTCCTGCGCGCGCCGGGTCTGGGTGGACCAGGCCGACTGCGGCTGCGCGTGATCGGGGCGCTGGATCTGGGCGGGGGCGTAACGGGCCGCGGTGAGTCCCGAGGCCGGACGCACCGAGGTGTCGTAGGCGCGGGGATTGCCGTAGTCGATGTAGCGCGGCTGGGACGACGGGAAGGCCGGGGACCCCGACGCACCCGGCCGCGGCCGTCCGTTGGGCATGTACCGGCCGTTCTGCGGCGGGGACGGGGGCTGGGACATGAGGGCCTCTGTTCTCGGCGGCAGGAGGGGGAGGGGTGACGGTGAGCGGTCGACGTCGATCCCCCCGGACGGACGCCTCACGTCACCAGTGCGATGCTACAGGTGCACCGTCCCATCATCGCGGACGGGACGAGGTCGCGGAACCGATGTGGACGACGGCGATCGCGTGCTCCCGACGGACCTCGCACCGGGGCCCGGGGCGGAGATCGGGCGGAGATCCAAGGTTGAGTGGAATAGACTCAACTTGATCGCCGTTGACACTGTCGGACACCGCACCAGCGCCGACGGACGCCATCGGACACGGCCTTCGCACGGCCTTCGCACACAGGAGAGGAGCATCGTGGAGTTCCAGTTCACCAGCCGGTCGCAGGAGGCCGTCACCGCTGCTGCGGAGAGGGCGGTCCAGCTCGGCAACCCCCAGATCAGCTCCATGCATCTGCTGTGGGCGCTGGCCTCGCAGGAGGACGGCATCGGCCGCGCCGCGCTGCTCACCACCGGCGCCGACCCGAGGGACGTGATCCGCCGCGCCGAGCAGGCGATCGACGCCCTGCCCCGCACCACCGGCAGCGCCGCGTCCCCCACCTTCGTGGGCACCGGCTACGACGCCCTCGAAGCGGCCCGGCACGAGGCCGACACCGCCGACCGCACCTATCTGTCCACCGAGCATCTGATGATCGGCATCGCGCTCGGCAAGGACGCGGCCGCCCGACTGCTCTCCGCAGTCGGCGCGACCCCCACGGCCCTGCGCGATGCCGTCCAGACCCTGACCCCAGGAGATGACCGTATGAACCAGATGGACTCGCAGAACCCCGAGGGCACCTTCCAGAGCCTCGAGAAGTTCGGCGTCGACCTCACCGAGCTGGCCCGGGAGGGCCGGCTGGACCCGGTGATCGGGCGCGACGCCGAGATCCGCCGCGTGGTGCAGGTGCTCTCGCGCCGCACCAAGAACAACCCGGTGCTGATCGGCGAGCCGGGCGTGGGCAAGACCGCCGTCGTCGAGGGCCTCGCCCAGCGCATCGTCGCCGGCGACGTCCCCGACTCCCTGCGCGGCAAGACGCTGGTGTCCCTGGACCTCTCCTCGATGGTCGCGGGCTCGAAGTACCGCGGCGAGTTCGAGGAGCGCATGAAGGCCGTGCTCGACGAGATCCGCACCTCGGGCGGCCAGATCATCACCTTCATCGACGAGCTGCACACCGTGGTCGGCGCCGGCGGCTCCGGTGACGGCTCGATGGACGCCGGCAACATGCTCAAGCCCATGCTGGCCCGGGGCGAGCTGCGGATGGTCGGCGCGACCACGCTGGACGAGTACCGCGAGAACATCGAGAAGGACCCGGCGCTCGAGCGCCGCTTCCAGCAGGTGTTCGTGGGGGAGCCGAGCGTCGAGGACACGGTGACGATCCTGCGCGGGCTCAAGGACAAGTACGAGGCGCATCACAAGGTCACGATCACCGACGCCGCGCTGGTGGCCGCCGCCTCCCTGTCCTCGCGCTACATCTCCGGTCGGCAGCTTCCCGACAAGGCGATCGACCTGGTCGACGAGGCCGCCTCGCGCCAGCGGATGGAGCTGGACTCCTCGCCCGAGCAGCTGGACATCCTGCGCCGCCAGGTGGACCGGCTGAAGATGGAGGAGCTCGCGCTCGCGGGCAGCGAGGATCCCGGCAGCATCGCCCAGCTGGACTCGGTGCGCTCGCAGCTGGCCGACCGCACCGAGCAGATGGAGGAGCTCTCGGCGCGCTGGGAGCGGGAGAAGGCCGGACTGAACCTGGTCGGCGATCTCAAGGCGCAGCTGGAACAGCTGCGCATGCAGGCCGACCGCGCCCAGCGCGAGGGCGATCTGACCGCCGCCTCGAAGATCCTCTACGGCGACATCCCCGCGCTCAAGGAGCAGTTGCGCGACGCCGAGGAGCAGGAGGCCGGCGGGGACGGCGAGCAGGAGCGACCGATGGTCGCCGACCACGTCGGTCCCGACGACATCGCCGAGGTGGTCGGCGCCTGGACCGGGATCCCCGCCGGGCGCCTGCTGCAGGGCGAGAGCGAGAAGCTGCTGGAGATGGAGTCCATCATCGGCACCCGCCTGATCGGTCAGCGGCGCGCCGTCACCGAGGTCTCGGACGCGGTGCGCCGGGCCCGGGCCGGCATCTCGGACCCTGACCGTCCCACCGGCTCGTTCCTGTTCCTGGGGCCGACGGGCGTGGGCAAGACCGAGCTGGCCAAGGCGCTGGCGGAGTTCCTCTTCGACGACGAGCGGGCGATGGTCCGCATCGACATGTCGGAGTACTCCGAGAAGCACACCGTGGCCCGGCTGGTCGGCGCTCCTCCGGGGTACGTCGGCTACGACGAGGGCGGCCAGCTCACCGAGGCCGTGCGGCGCAGGCCGTACTCGGTGGTGCTGCTCGACGAGATCGAGAAGGCGCATCCGGACGTCTTCGACGTGCTGCTGCAGGTGCTGGACGACGGCCGCCTGACCGACGGCCAGGGACGGACCGTGGACTTCCGCTCCACGATCCTCATCCTCACCTCGAACCTCGGCGCCCATGCGCTGCAGGACGCGACGCTCACCGAGAAGGAGAAGCACGACCGGGTGATGCAGGTGGTGCGGGCCTCGTTCAAGCCCGAGTTCCTCAACCGCCTGGACGACGTCGTCATGTTCGACGCGCTGAGCCGCGAGCAGCTGACGCGGATCGTGACGCTGCAGATCGGCGAGGTGGCCGAGCGGCTGCGGAGCCGCAGGATCGCGCTCGAGGTCGACGAGCCCGCGACGCGCTGGCTCGCCGAGGAGGGCTTCGACCCGATGTACGGGGCGCGCCCGCTCAAGCGCCTGGTGCAGAAGGAGATCGGGGACGGACTGGCCCGGCTGATCCTGCGCGGCGAGGTGCAGGACGGGCAGAGGGTGCACGTGAGCACGGCCCCGGAGGTCCGCGGGCTGAGGCTCGAGGTTGAGGGTGACGACCAGACTGCCTCGGCCTGACGGTCCCGCAGCCTCGCACCGTGGGGGACGCCGCCGCTAAGGCCCCGCGCTCGGTCAGCCCCTGCCCCCGGATATAACTCTGCCGATCGGCTGACCGATCGCCGCCCCGATGCTCGTCGCCGGATTGAATCGTGACGCGATCACGTTTCCGGTGACGATGAGATTACTTGCCGTCGAGCCCGGAGATGCCCCGAGGCCCGTTGCCATCTGTTCCCCATGGGCGATATCGGCGCGGACGAGTGGGTCATAGCGAGTGGAAAGATTGCCGAGCCCTTGAAACGCGAGATCCATCGGGGAGTTCGCGGAGAAATCCAGCTCCTGGCCGAACGCGTTGACCTTGAATCCAGTGGCGGCCCCAATGGCGCCTAGCGCCCCGTCTGCAATGCCGGCGATGCGCCCTGGGGGGCTGAGTTCGAAGGCGATCTGGCTGAACTTGCCGAGGGCGTCTCCCGTCCTGCCCTGAACCATCGCTTCGCCGAGCGTGGCTGCGTCGATTGCCAAACCGGCGGCCCCGAATGGCCTCAGCATCTTGCGGAAGTTGCCTGCAAATTTGGAGGCTGCCTTGGCCTCCTTTCGAGCCTCGGCGATGCTTTCGTCGGCGTATCGCTTCGCAGTGTCCAGGTGTTTCTCAATCCTGGCAGCCTGTTGCGCGTAGACCTCTCTTCCGGTTCCCAAGAGCGAGGAGATAGTATCGACGATGAATCCGAATCCGCCGTGCATCCTGTCCCACGCCGAGGAGGCTTCTTCGAGTGCTCCGAAAGGATCGATGCTGATGTCTCTGACGAGAGCGGAGGAAAGTGCGTCCCACCCTGGATGTGGTCCGGGATTCCGGGTGCCTCCCGTTCCCCCGTGCGGTGGAAATGGAGACTCCCCCGTCCCATCGGAGTCGGACGCCCGGTCCTGTTCCTCGGCCTCAGTGACGGCGTCCCGAGCGAAGTCTTCGAGACGCTGCACGGCGGAAGCCCACTGGGAGAGGACCGTTCGAAAGCTCACCTGAAAGCGGTCGGCATCTGGACCGACCCACTGGACCTGGTCCATCTGGCTCGAGCATGACACGAACAGGTCCGCCAACGCGCCGTGGGCAGATCCTGCCGTATCACCCCATAGCCTCAGCTGGTCTGTGTCGCCACCGTAGAACGCCGTCATCGTCCTGCTCCCCGTTCATGCCCCATGCATAGCTCTGTACAGATCCGAAGGTAGGGAAGAGCCGATGCTCACGCAATGGGGAGAAGTCCCCGGAGCATCTCCATGGATTCCTCCCGATCGGCGACGGCCTGCCTCACCTGAGCCTGTTCGGCGGGGAGTAGACGGGACAGGGCGGACTGACCGGCCACCGGCGGGCGTCCACCGGCGGCGCCGTCTTATCCCTGCGGGTCCCACGGCATCGGAAGGTACTGCCGTCGCCGGTCGTACCAGCCTTCCCCGTCGGTGAGCTGGTCCTGGGCGGACTGCCAGCGTTCGCCGACGTCGCGGGTCGTCTGCTCCACGCCCCGCAGCGGCGCCGCGGCCTCGGGACCGGCCATCTCCACCGCCTCCGCCCCGAATCCGATCAGGTCCGAGGTGGATTCCATGACGGCCGGGACCGGGGTGGCCGTCAGCACGTCCGCTGCGGTGTCCGCGTGACGGAACATGCCCCGCTCCCCGGCGCGCACCGCCGCGGCCCAGTCGCCGTCACCGATCGCGCCGGAGATCTCCTCGCCCGTCTGCATCACGTTCGCGAGCCCGCGGTCGATGCCGTCGGTGACCTGGCCGAGCACCGACTTCTCCCCGAGGACCGGGGCGGCGAGGGTGTGCGGGATCCGGACGGCCGAGACCACCGGTGACAGTCCGCCCAGACCGCTCTCCTCGAGGGTCTCCTCGACCCGGTCGAGACCGCGTCCGAGCGCGTCGTGCAGCCCCATCGCCATCTGCGCCTGTCCCGCGAGGGGGAGGGAGCCCAGTGCGATGCGCCGGTCCTTCTGGGCGTCGGCGAGCGTCGTGGGATCCAATGCGAAGTCCTCCCCCTCGGGGAGCGGTCGTGATCCGGAGACCTTCGCAGGCATGCCGGGCGGCATCATCGGCCCGGCGATCCACGGTCCCACCCCGCCGGGGAGCGAGGGAGCATCGGGCAGGCCCGGCAGCAGGTCCTGCGGGTCCTCCGCCATGAACGGACCTCCCACCCATCGCCCCGGATCCTCGAGGACCCGACGGCCTCGGAGGCGCGGCAGGTTCACTCCGAGCTCGTCGCCCTCCCCGTCGGCGGTGGACCGCCAGGGCAGCTCGGCGCGCAGCGACCGCGCGGGGTCCGCCGACCCGATCTGCGCGTCGGTCTCCGCGCGGGAGGCCAGCTCCTGCTGCCGGGCGTGCAGCTGGAGCTCCGAGGCACCTCCTCGCAGAGCGGCGACGACGCGGAGCCCGTCGGCGGCGGCCTCCTCGCTGCGTCGCCGGTGGGCGTCGGCATCGGGGCCGTTCCATGTCACGGCGGCACAGGCCGCGCGCAGCCGCTCGATCAGCTCGAGCAGGCGCCGGGCACCCTCGCGCATCCGCTCGGCCAGGTCCTCCAGCGCCTCGGGCTCACATCCGATGAAGGTGTTCATGGCGCGACCGTAGACACCGAGCCGCCTCGACGTCCTCACCCGGGACCGGACTGTGGATGACGGGGCGTTGTGGAGGAACGGTCGGCACGGACGAGGGCCCTGCCGATCCGTCGATCAGCAGGGCCCTCGGGGGCACGAGCTCCGGTGCGCGCGAGCACCCGGGCTGCGCGCCCGGGTCGCGGTCGCGGCTCACACCACGATGTTCACGATCTTCGGCGCGCGCACGATGACCTTGCGGACGGTCTGCCCCGCCAGGACCTCCTGGACCCGCGCCTCGGCCATCACGGCCGCCTCCAGATCCGTCTCGGAGATCTCCGGATCGACCTCGAGGCGGTGGCGCACCTTGCCCTTGACCTGCACCACGCAGGTGACGGTGTCCGCCTTGAGCAGCTCCGGATCCGCCACCGGATAGGCGACACGGGAGACGCCCCCGGTGTGACCCAGCCTCGACCACAGCTCCTCGGCCAGGTGCGGGGCCAGCGGCGAGACCAGCAGCACCAGCGGCTCGACCGCCTCGCGGGGCGCGGAACCGGTGGCGGTGAGCTGCTTGGTCAGATGGTTCACCAGCTCGATCAGCTTCGCGATCGCGGTGTTGAACTGCATCCGCTGCATGTCGCGGCCCACGCCGTCGATCGCGCGATGGGTGGCCTGCCGGGTGGGCAGATCGGCCGGCTCGTCGGTGACGGTCAGCGCCCCGCTCTCCTCGTCGACGATCAGGCGCCACAGGCGCTGCAGGAAGCGCTGGGAGCCGACGACCGCGCGGGTCTCCCACGGCCGCGACAGGTCCAGCGGACCCATCGACATCTCGTACACGCGCAGGGTGTCGGCGCCGTACTCCTCGTACATGTCGTCCGGGGCCACCGCGTTCTTCAGCGACTTGCCCATCTTCCCGTACTCCTGGGTGACGCTCTCGCCCTGGTACGTGAAGCTGCCGTCGGACTCGGCGACGACCTCCTCCGCCGGGACGTACACGCCGCGGGAGTCGGTGTAGGCGTAGGCCTGGATGTAGCCCTGGTTGAACAGGCGGTGGTACGGCTCCTGGCTCGAGACCGCGCCCCGGTCGAACAGCACCTTGTGCCAGAAGCGCGCGTACAGCAGGTGCAGCACCGCGTGCTCCTGCCCGCCGACGTAGAGGTCCACCCCGCCGACGCCGCCGTCCTCGCGCGGGCCCAGCCAGTACGCCTCGTTCTCGGGGCGCACCAGGACCTCGTCCTCGGTGGGGTCGATGTAGCGCAGGTGGTACCAGGAGGACCCGGCCCACTGCGGCATCGTGTTCGTCTCGCGCAGATAGGTCCTCGGGCCCTCGCCCAGGTCCAGCTCGACCTCGACCCACTCCGTCGCCCGCGACAGCGGGGTCTGCGGCTCGGTGTCCGCGTCCGTCGGGTCGAAGGTCTTGGGGGAGAAGTCCGCGACCTCGGGCAGGTCCACCGGCAGCATGCTCTCCGGCAGCGGGATCGGGGTCTCCGGCGCCGCAGGGTCGTACACGATCGGGAACGGCTCGCCCCAGTACCGCTGACGGGAGAACAGCCAGTCGCGCAGGCGGAAGGTGGTGCGGGGGCGGCCGTGGCCGTGCGCCACCAGGTGCGCGGTGGCACGGTCCTTGGCCTCGTCGATCGTCAGCCCGTTCAGGTCCAGACCATCGCTGGCCGAGTTGATCTTCTCGCCGTCGCCGGTCCAGGCCCCGCCCTCGAAGTCCTCGGGCGGGCGCACGGTCCGGATCACCGGCAGCTCGAAGCGGTCGGCGAAGTCGAAGTCACGGGCGTCCTCGGCGGGGACCGCCATGATCGCGCCGGTGCCGTAGCCGGTGAGCACGTAGTCCGCGGTGAACACCGGGACCTCGCGGCCGTCCAGGGGGTTCCTCGCGAACCAGCCCGTGAACACCCCGCTCTTCTCGCGGTCCTCGGCGGTGCGCTCGTCCTCCGCGAGCGCCGCGGCGCGGGCCTGATAGGCGGCGACCGCCTCGCGCGGGCTCGCCGCGCCGCCGGTCCAGGCCTCCTTCGTGCCCTCGGGCCAGGCGGCGGGCAGCACGGAGGGATCCACCAGCAGGGCGTGCTCGGGGGAGAGCACGGTGAAGGTCGCCCCGAACAGGGTGTCGGACCGGGTGGTGAACACGTCGAAGGACGCGTCCTCGCCCACCACGGCGAAGGTCACCTGGGCGCCGTGGCTGCGGCCGATCCAATTGCGCTGCATGGTGCGGATCGACTCCGGCCAGTCCACGCGCTCGAGGTCGTCCAGCAGCCGGTCCCCGTAGGCGGTGATGCGCATGTTCCACTGCCGCAGGCGGCTCGTGAACACCGGGAAGTTGCCGCGCTCGGAGCGGCCCTCGGCGGTGACCTCCTCGTTCGCCAGCACGGTGCCCAGCCCGGGGCACCAGTTCACGGGGGTCTCGGAGATGTAGGCCAGGCGGAAGGCATGCGCCAGCTCCTCGATCTCGGCGTCGCTCGCGGAGGTGACGTCGGACGCGGAGCGCCCGACCCAGCTCGCCGGCAGGTCGATGCCCTGCCGATCAGCGAGCGCGAAGGGGTCGACGGCACCGGTGCGCAGCTCGTCGCGCAGCTCCGCGATGGGGCGCGCCCGCCCGGTGATCCCGTCGGCGTTCGGGGCCTCCGGGTCGTACCAGGAGTCGAAGATCTGCAGGAAGATCCACTGCGTCCACTTCACGAAGTCCGTGTCGGTGGTGGCCAGCGAGCGGCGCGCATCGTGGGACAGCCCCAGACGGTGCAGCTGGCGACGCATGTTCGCGACATTGGCCTCGGTGGTGGTGCGCGGATGGGTGCCGGTCTGCACGGCGTACTGCTCCGCGGGCAGGCCGAAGGCGTCGTAGCCCATCGTGTACAGCACGTTCTTTCCCATCATGCGGGCGTGGCGCGCGATCACGTCGGTCGCGATGTAGCCCAGCGGATGGCCGACGTGCAGCCCCGACCCCGAGGGGTAGGGGAACATGTCCATGATGTACATCTTCTCGGGCGCGGTCGCCGCCGCGGCCTGCTCGAGCGACTCGGCGGAGCCGCGCAGCGCGCCGACGGGGTTGTCGGCGTGGAAGGTGCCGTCCTCGTCCCAGCGCTGCTGCCAGCGGCGCTCGATCTCGTCCGCCACCGCGGCGGTGTACCGGTACGGGGCCTCGCTCATGGGTGAATCGTCCTCCGAAGGATCAGTGCGGCAGATGCCGCCAGGCGTCTCGTGACATGAAAAAACCCTCGCGCAGGCGAGGGGAGCCGCATCGGTGCCTCACTGCGCACCGGCACGCTCTCAGGAGCGCGGGGTGGGCGCGGGCCTTGTCCGACGCGGCTGCATAAGCAGGAGCCGTCGAGTCACGCGCTCATCGTACCGCGCCCGCGCCCCGCCCCGGTCCGCTCCTCGCGCGGAGGGGGCGGACCGGGCATGGGCCGGAGCTCAGCGCTGCGGAAGCCTCAGATTCGGGTCCGGTTCGCCGAACCCCTCGGGAAGCGTGAACGGGACGAACTGCTGCATCGTCGGATCCACGTACTGCTGCGCCTCCTTCGCCAGGTTCTCCGGGGTGTCGGAGGCCTGGGTCAAGCTGCCCTGCATGGTCTCCATGGCGTCCCACAGCTTGGTGCCGACGGGCAAGGGCGGCCGCGACATCGTGACGTCCAGGAGCTCCACGAAGAACTCGATCCGCGGATCCCATCCCTCGGGATCCGCGATGGTCGCGAGGTTCGTCGGGATGGCGGTGAGGGACGGCATGAGGATCTTCTGCCCCTCCGTGCCGGCGTAGAACGTGAGGAGCTCCCACGCCGCCTTCGACATGCTCGATCCCTTGGGCATCGAGAGGGCGAAGCCGCCGGACCAGCTGAAGGGGTCGACCCCGTCATCGGGCACGGGAAGGTGGGTCACGGCGTACGTCATGTCGGGCTTGTAGTCCGCGAGGCTCCGTACGGCACCGGGGTTCGTGATCTGGAGCAGCTGCCGATCCGAGAAGAAGGAGGTCTGGGCTGGGGGCGCGTTCGGCGGCTGATAGGTCGCCTTGAACGCGTCCATCCGAGGGAAGTCGAGCCGCTCGATCCAGCCGGCGTACATCTCCGCGACAGCCAGCATCTCCGGTGAGTCCAGCAGCATGTGGCCGCTCTGGTCGTCGTAGAAGGGAACGCCGGCGGCCATGGCCCACATGATCAGCTTCGCCTGGTCGTCCCAGGGGATCCAGGTGACGCGTTCATACGTCCCGCGGTCGTTCTGCATGGTGAAGGAGTCGTTGATCTCCCACAGCTGGTCGTAGGACATGGGGCCGTTGTCCGGGTCGAACAGGGCGGGATCGAGCCCTTCCTCCTCCACCAGATCCATGTTCACGTACATGGCACGGGTATCGGTGGACGTCGGCAGCCCGTAGTACTCGCCCTCGAAGCGGAGCTCGTCGGTGGCGAACTTGATCCATCCGGACATGAACTCCTCGGGACTGACGCCTTCATGCTCCTCGATGAGTCCGTCGATGGGCTCGAGGAGCCCGAGGGAGGCGAACTGGGGTGCGTTGAAGCGGTCCATCCAGTACAGGTCGGGACCGGTCCTGCCGCGGATCGCGGTGATGACGCTCGAGGCATCCCCCTCGCCGTTCGACGGCACCTGGGAGACCTCGACCTTCACGTCCGGGTTCTGCTCGGAGAACGCCTCGAGGACCGTCGCCTCCTTCTCGGAGTCGGCCGCGCCGATGCCCCAGAGCCGCACGGTGTTCGCATCGCGCTCGCCGCCGACGGGCCGGCTCGTGCAGCCGACGATCGAGCCGCCGGCGATGGTCACGCTCGCGCCGGCGCCGAGGGCGCGGATCATGGTTCGACGATCGATCACTGGGTACCTCCGAGAGTGGTGCTGTCGAGGGACGGCGGTGGGTGAGGTCGAGTCGGTGCACCTGCGCTGTGATGCAGGGACCGGCCACCGGCGCATGCGGCTGCCAGGAGCGGGGCCGACGTACGGTCGCCGTCGGCTCCGCTCCTGGCAGCGCGGGAGAGGTGATCAGGCGTTCTCCGCCTCCGTGGCCTTCTCGACGTCGTCGACGTCGAAGTTGGGATCGGGCTCGCCGAAGCCTTCGGGCAGGGCGATCGGGCAGAACTGCTGCATGGTCGGGTCCACGTAGGCCTGGGCCTCCTCGACCAGGTTCTCCGGGGTGTCGGAGCCCTGGTTGATGCTGTCCTGCATGGTGAACATGGCGTCCCAGAGCTTGGTGCCCACCGGGAGCGGGGGACGCGACTTGGCCACCCCCATGAGTTCCACGAAGAAGGAGATGTCCCGGTTCCAGCCCTCCGGGTCCTTGACCGTCTCGATGTTCGTGGGGATGCGGCTGATCTGAGGTATCAGGATCTTCTGGCCCTCGTAGCCCGCGTAGAACTTGAAGAACTCCCAGGAGGCCTTGGACATGCTCGCCCCCCTGGGCATCGACAGGGCGAAGCCTCCGGCCCAGGTGAACGGTTCGTCTCCCTCGTTGGGCACCGGCAGGTGGGTCACGCCGTAGTTCATGTCCGGCTTGTAATCGGCCTGCCCCTGCACTCCCCAGGGCCCGCTGATCTGGAAGAGCTGGCGATCCGAGAAGAACGAGGTCTGCGTGGGCGGGGCGTTCGGCGGCTGATAGGTGGCCTTGAACGCGTCGAGGCGCGGGAAGTTCAGCTTCTCGATCCACTCCGCGTACATCTTCGCGATCTCGAGCATCTCGGGGGAGTCCAGCAGCGTGTGGCAGGACTCGTTGGAGAAGAACGGCACGTCGTTCGCCATGGCCCACATCAGCAGTGAGGCCTGATCGTCCCAGGGGATCCAGGTGACGCGCTCGTAGGTGCCGCGCTCGTCCTGCACGCTGAACTGATCGTGCAGCTCCCACATCTGGTCGTAGGACATCGGGCCGTTCCTCGGGTCCAGCAGCGCCGGGTCGATGCCCGCTTCGTCGGCCAGATCCATGTTGACGTACAGCCCGCGGGTGTCGGTGTCCATCGGCAGCCCGTAGTACTGGCCGTCGTAGAACAGCTCGTCGGTGGCGAACTTGACCCACCCGGACATGAACTCCTCCGGGCTGACGCCCTCGTGCTCCTCGATCAGGGGATCGATCGGCTCGAGAAGCCCGAGGGAGGCGAACTGCGCCCCGTTGAAGCGGTCCATGAAGTAGATGTCCGGGCCCGTGCGACCGCGCACGGCGGTGATGACGCTGGACGCATCACCCTGCCCGTTCGAGGGCACCTGGGAGATCTGGATCGTGATGTCGGGGTTCTGCTCGGTGAAGGCCTCGACGACCTTCGCCTCCTTCTCGGCGTCCGAGGCCCAGATTCCCCACACCCTCACGACGTTCGGATCGCGCTCCTCGCCGACGGGGCGGTTCGTGCAGCCGACGATCGAGCCGCCCGCGATGGACACGCTCGCGCCGGCGCCGAGGGCGCGCAGCAGGGTTCGACGATCGATCACTTGAAACCTCCGAGGGTGATGCCGCTGATGAAGTAGCGCTGGAAGAGGAAGAACAGGATGACCAGCGGCAGCAGGACCAGGAAGGACGCGGCCATCAGCAGGTTGAACTGGATGTCCTGGGCGTTGACGGAGCGGAACACCTGCATGCCGATGGAGAGCGTCTGCTTGCTCTCGTCCTGCAGATAGATCAGCGGGCCCATGAAGTCGTTCCAGGTTCCGACGGCGGCGAAGATCGCGATCACCGTGATCGCCGGACGGGCGGTGGGGAACACGATCCGCCAGGCGATCGACCACTCGCTGGCTCCGTCCACCCGGGCCGCGTCCAGCATGTCCTTCGGGGTCTGCAGCATGAACTGTCGCAGCAGGAAGGTGAAGAACCCACCGGCGAACAGCGCCGGGGCGATCAGCGGCACCCAGGTGTTGACGAACCCGAGTCCCGCCCACATGTCGAACATCGGGATCAGGGTGACCGGGAAGGGCAGGAACAGGGTGGCCAGGACGATGAAGAAGACCTTGTTGCGGCCGGGCCAGTCGATGCACGAGAAGCCGTAGGCGACGATGAAGTTCGAGATCACGCTGAACACGACCACGCTGACGGTGATGATCGCGCTGTTGCGGAAGAAGGTCCAGAACGGCATCACGGTGACGGCGTCGGAGAAGTTCTGCCAGCGGAACTCGGAGGGGAACAGGGTGGGCGGGAACTGGGCGAGCTCCTCCGGGGTCTTCAACGCGGAGATGAGCATCCAGTACAGCGGCAGCGAGAACAGCACGAGCACGAGGAGCATCACGAGACGCGAGATCCACGCGCCCACCGGCGTCTGCCGTGAGCCGTCCGCATTGCGCCCGTAGTTCGAGCGCGACTTCAGCTGGGGGGACTTGCCGAGATTCTTCGTCCCGGAGTCGAGAGTATTGATAGCCATGTCTGTGTTCTGCTCCTCAGCCGGCCGACACGTCGTAGTTCACGAACCGGCGCGAGAGCCAGTAGATGAGTCCGGCCAGCACCATGCCGAACAGGAACAGCAGCACCGCGAGCGCGGAGGCGAAGCCGAGCTGCCCGTAGGAGAAGGCGTTGCGGTAGAGGTACAGCATGTAGAACAGCGTGGAGTTGTCCGGACCGCCGTTGGTCATGATGAACGCCTCGGTGAACACCATCATCGCGCCGGAGACGCCCGTGATCAGGTTGAACAGGATCGTGGGGGTCAGCAGCGGGACGGTGATCGAGATGAACTGGCGCAGCTTGCCGGCTCCGTCGATGCGGGCTGCCTCGTAGAGGGTCTCGGGAATGTTCCGCAGCCCGGCGAGATAGATCAGCGCGGCGTTGCCGGCGCCCAGCTGGGCCATCACGATCATCACGATCTTCGCGTAGCGCGGCTCGCCCAGCAGGTTCGTGTCCGGCATGCCGAACAGCCCCAGGAACTGGTTCACGATGCCGAACTGGGGGTTGACGAACACGATGAAGATGAACGACATCGCGAACATCGGGATCAGGGAGGGCAGGTACAGCAGGGTGCGGTAGATCGCGACCTCGCGCACGTTGCGGTTCATCGCGAGCGCCAGCAGCAGCGCGACGACCAGTCCGATCGGCACCGCCAGGAACATGTAGTACGCGGTGTTGCCCACCGCGGTGTGCACCATCGGGTCGACGAAGGCCGCGACGTAGTTCTGGAATCCGATGAACGTCGGGGTCTGCATCCCCGAGTACTGGGTCAGGCTGATCACGAAGGAGTAGATCAGCGGGTAGATCACGAAGACGGCGACGCCGATGATCCACGGCGAGATGAACAGCAGCCCGTTGCGGAGGTTCCGCTTCTCCCGTCCGGTGAGCTTCCTTCTGGTGGACGGCCCGGAGCCGTCCCTGCCTCGTCCGGCCCCTGTCCCAGGGCCGGGGGCGTCGACGCCGTCGGAACCGGGTCTGCCGGTCCTCGGGGCGTCCGCCGCGATGGCATCGCTCGCGCTCATCGCTCTCCCTTCGATGTCCCGCGGTCCTGCCCTCGGGGCGTCGAGGAGGTGCCGCGGGCATCGGTGCCCGGGCGACCGCGCTCCGAATCGGGACCACGTCGTTCCGTGTGAGGCACATTACTCACACCGATGGACTAAGGCAACGGTCCGTCCGGACGGCCGTCCGCGTGTCGTGGTCGCAGCGCACTCGCGGAGGGCAGGGGCATGACCCCGTCACCGGGCGTCCGGCACGGTGTGGAGCGGGTGTCCTCCCTGTTCAGACCCCGCTTCTCAGACCCGCTGTTCAGACCCCGAGCACGCCGGAGATCAGCAGCAGCACCAGCACGGTGCCGATGGTCGTGATCAGCACCGTGTCGCGGGCGAGGTTCTCCGAGGCGCGGTAGCGGGCCGCCGCGACGTACACGTTCTGCGCGGTGGGCAGTGCCGCCATCACCACCACCTCGTACAGCGCGGGGCCCCGCATGCCGAGCAGGAGGCCCACGCCGAGTGCGATCACCGGCATCAGCAGCAGCTTCGAGGAGGAGGCCGCGGCGATCAGGCCGCGGTAGCCGTCGTCCTTCGCGAGCGGCCTCGAGCCGTGCAGGGAGAGTCCGTAGGCCAGCAGCATCGCGGGGATCGCCATGTCGGCCAGGGAGCGCACGGGCTCGAGCGCGACCGCGGGGATCCGCACGCCGAGCAGCACGAGCGCCAGGCCGAGCGCGGAGGCGATGATGGTGGGGTTCGCGACGATGCTGCGCACCACGCCCGCCGCGCCGGTGGGGCCCGGGGCGTCCTTCTCGGTGACCCGGTGCAGCACGAAGAGGTACAGCGGCGTGTAGACCGCCTGCTGGAAGAGGATCACCGGCAGGGCGTGGGAGATGTCGCCGAGCACGTAGGCGGCGATCGGGAAGCCCATGTTGGCGCCGTTGACCACCGAGCCGCTGATGGCGGTGACCACGAGGTCCGGCCCTCGGCGCTTCGTGAACAGGGCGACGGCCACCAGCAGGATCGCGCCGGTGGTCAGTCCGGAGACACCGGCCACCAGCATCGGCAGCGAGAGGACCTGGGCCACGTCGGACTCGAGCAGGCCCACCAGCACCAGGGCGGGGGAGGCGACGAAGAAGGTAGAGCGGTTCAGGACGTAGCGCCCGTGCGGGCCGAGCACTCCGGTGCGGCCCACCACCCAGCCCACGCCGATCATCGCCCAGACGATGAAGAATCCGGCCAGGACCCCGCTCACGGCGGCGGGAGGGGGACGGTGGCGATCACTGTGCCGATCGTAGTCTGCCTGGGGGAAAGGGGCTTCCAGTGATCACCAGTCGGACGATCCGCCCTGCGGGCGGGGGCGTGGTCCGTCCCGCGGGCCGGCGTCCGGCCCGCGGCGGTCGGCGGCGGGGTCAGCGCATCCCGTGGGAGGTGCGGCCGTCGATCTGGTCGTCCATGCCGGGGACGGGCTGCGCGCCGTCGTCGCCGATCCCCACGATGCGATTCCTCTCATCGACGTGCACCACGCGCGGGTGGTGCGAGGAGATCTCGGTCTCGTCCAGCTGGCCGTAGGCCATGATGATGACGAGATCGCCCGGGGCGACCAGGTGGGCCGCGGCACCGTTGATGCCGATGACGCCGCTGCCGCGCTCACCCTCGATGACATACGTGACCAGGCGGTGACCATTGGTGATGTCCACGATCGAGACCTGCTCGTGCTCGACCAGACCCGCGGCCTCCGTGAGGTCGGGGTCGATCGTCACCGAGCCCACGTAGTGCAGGTCTGCCTGCGTGACCGTGGCCCGGTGGATCTTCGAGGTCATGAGAGTGCGCAACATCGCTCCCCATTCTCCCACTCCTGCCCGATGCTGGATGATGGGACCGTCCGTTTCGTCAGGAGGATCACGATGCCCAAGGCCCGCCGCCGCTCCGCCCACCGCTCGGAGCGGTTCGAGGACATGGCTCTGCCCGACGAGCTGCTCGGGGTCCTCGCGGACCAGGGGCTCGAGCGGGCGTTCGAGATCCAGTCCGCGATCCTGCCCGATGCGCTCGCCGGTCGGGACGTCCTCGCCCGCGCCGAGACCGGTTCGGGCAAGACCCTCGCCTTCACCCTCGCGATGGCCTCGCGCTTCCGGGGGCGCAAGACCCACCGCAGGCGCCCCCTTGGCGTGGTGCTCGTCCCCACGCGTGAGCTCGCGGTCCAGGTGGTCGACACCATCCATCCCTTCGCCCGGTCCGTCGGCCTCACCGCGCAGCTGGTCTCGGGCGGCATGAACATCGAGAAGCAGGCCGACGCGGTCGGTCGGGGCGTCGGGATCGTGGTCGCCACGCCGGGACGGCTCATCGACCTCGCCGAGCGCGGCGCGCTCCAGCTCGACCTGGTGGAGACCACCGTCGTCGACGAGGCGGACCACATGGCCGACCTCGGCTTCCTCCCCGACGTGCGCGACATCCTCGCCGCGATCCCGATGGGCACTCAGAAGATGCTCTTCTCGGCGACCCTCGACGGCCAGGTCGAGGAGATCGTCGACGCCTTCCTGGTCGACCCGATCAGCCATGAGACCACCCCGGTCTCCGCGGCGGTGGCCACCATGGACCATCACGTACTGGCGATCGAGCCCTCGGCCAAGCGCGAGGTCACCGCGCAGCTCGCGGCCCGCGAGGGTCGCACCCTGCTGTTCACCCGCACCCAGCTGGGTGCGGAGCGGGTCGCCCAGGAGCTGGTCGAGGTGGGCGTGCGCGCCGCGGCCCTGCACGGCAACAAGCAGCAGGGCCTGCGCACCAACGTGCTGGCCGGCTTCCGTGAGGGCGCCTACCCGGTGCTGGTGGCGACCGACGTCGCAGCCCGCGGACTGCACATCGACGACGTCTCGATGGTCGTCCACGTCGACCCCTCCGACGACGTCAAGGAGTACGTGCACCGCAGCGGCCGCACGGCCCGCGCCGGCGCGACCGGCAGCGTGGTCACCCTCGCCCTGCCGCACCAGCTGAAGAAGACGCGGGGGGTCCTCGCCGGTGCGGAGGTCGAGCCGGAGTGGACGGAGGAGGTCGACTCCGCCGCGCATCCCACCCTTGCCGAGCTCGGCGGGAGCACGCCGCCGGGCGAGCCCGCCGAGGATCCGGCGCTGGTGAAGTACAAGGGTGCGCCGCGCAAGCTCGACATCGGCCGCACCCGCGGGGCCGACGCCCGCAAGGCCGACGAGCGACGTGCCAACGAAGAGCGTCGCGCCTCGTGGGAGGAGACGGAGGAGACCCCCGGACGCGGCGCACCCGGGGGCCGGGGCGGTGCCGGCTCCCGCGGCGGTCGCCGGGGCGGTGAGGGTCGCAGCGGTGGAGCCGCGCGGGGCGGTCGCGGAGGCGCCGGGCGCGGCGACGGCGGTGCAGGTGCGGGCAGGAGCACCGGCAAGGGCTCGGGCGCCGGCAGGGGGTCCGGGGCCGGGAAGGGCTCCGGCGGGGGCCGGGGCAAGGGCTCGGGACCCGCCCGTGGGCGCCCCGGCGCGTCGGGTCGCGCTCCCGGCCGCCGTGGAGGACGATGAACAGCAGCGACGGGCCCCGCTGAGCAGGGCCCCGAAGACCGACCACGCGCTCGAGACGGAGCGACGGCTCGACGAGGAGCCGGTCAGACGCCCGGGAGGCACGCGATGAGCATCAGCACGTTCGACATGTTCAAGATCGGCATCGGGCCCTCGAGCTCCCACACCGTCGGCCCGATGCGCGCCGCGGCGCTGTTCGCGCGCGAGCTGCTCGCCGATCCGGAGCTCGCTCCGCAGGTCTGCGATGTCGCGGTGCACCTGTACGGCTCCCTCGCCGCGACCGGTGAGGGGCACGGCACGCTGGACGCCGTCATCATGGGGCTGGAGGGAGCGGACCCGGAGCACGTCGACCCGATCGCCGGGCGGGAGCGTGTCGCTGCGATCGATGCCGAGGGCGGACTGCTCCTGGACGGCACGCTCCCGGTGAGCCTGCGCCCCTCCGCGATCGTGCTGCATCCGCTGACCTTCCTGCCGCAGCACTCCAACGGGATGACCTTCGTGGCCCTGGACGCTCGTGGCCGGGAGCTGACCAGACGCCCGATGTTCTCCGTGGGCGGCGGGTTCGTGGTCGACGAGGCGGACATGGACCGCTCGATCGCGGAGGTCGCCGCGGAGGACGAGGGCCGCACGATCTTCACCACCGGTGACGAGCTGCTGCGGGTGTGCGAGGACCGCGGCATCTCCGTCTCCGAGGCGATGCTGCTGCGCGAACGGCAGTGGCGCAGCGACGAGGAGATCCGCAGCGGCCTGCTGACCATCTGGCGCGCGATGCACGACTGCATCGAGCGCGGCGTGCGCACCCCGGGCGTCCTCCCCGGCGGTCTCGAGGTCAACCGGCGTGCCGCCTCCTGGTACGACTCGCTGGCCGCCGAGGACCCGGTGCGCCTGCCGATGAACGCCTTCGAATGGGTCTCCCTGGCGGCGCTCGCGGTCAACGAGGAGAACGCCGCCGGCGGCCGCGTGGTCACCGCGCCCACCAACGGGGCGGCGGGCATCATCCCGGCGGTGCTCTTCTTCGCGACCACCTACATCGAGGGTGTCGACCCCGATGAGATCGCGGTGCGCTTCCTGCTCACCGCCGGGGCGATCGGCTCGCTGTACAAGGAGCACGCCTCGATCTCGGGCGCCGAGGTGGGCTGCCAGGGCGAGGTCGGCTCGGCCTGCTCCATGGCCGCGGCCGCGCTGTGCGAGGCGATGGGCGGCAAGCCCGCACAGGTGGAGAACGCCGCCGAGATCGCGATGGAGCACAATCTGGGGCTGACCTGCGACCCCGTCGGCGGGCTGGTGCAGGTCCCGTGCATCGAGCGCAATGCGATGGCCGCGGTCAAGGCGATCACCGCCGCCCGTTTCGCGCTGCGCGGCACGGGGGAGCACTTCGTCTCCCTCGACACCGTCATCGAGACCATGCGGCAGACGGGCAAGGACATGAACGAGCGCTACAAGGAGACCGCGATGGGCGGGCTTGCGGTCACCGCGGTCCCGGTCAGCGTCCCGGACTGCTGAGCCGGTCGCGGGGTCCGTCGGGACCGACCTCGCGACCGTCGCCGTCGACGAAGCGCACCTCGCGCGGCACCGACGCCGCGCCGAGCCGGTCGTGCACCAGGGCCCGCAGCTCCGCGGCGGAGGGCGGGACCCCGCCGCTCCCGGCCCCGCTGCCCGTCCCGTTCCGGTCCGTGTCCACCGCCTCCAGGTGGACCTCGGCGATCGTGCGCGCCCCGAACCGCTCGTCCGGCACGATCCGCAGTCGGGCGCTCGCCACCGCGGCCTGCGAGCGCAGCACGTGCACCACGGCGCTGGGATCGTGGAGCATCCCGCCCGAGGACAGCATCCCGTCCGCGCGTCCCAGCACCTCGACCAGTCCGTGCTGCGTGATCCGTCCGCGATCGGTGGCCAGCTCCCGCCCTGCGGTGAAAGGGGTGCGCGCGTGCAGCACCCCGTCGGCCTCGCGCAGCCGGACCCCGCGCAGGGGTCGGCCGTCCACGGCGAGGGAGCCGGTCTCGGTGGTCCCGTAGACGTCGTGCACCCGGGCACGGAAGTGCCGGGCCAGATCGGCGCGCAGCGCCGGGGAGAGCACATCGGAGCCGGAGACCACTCGGGGCACGAGCAGCGGCCGGCCGCGCCCCAGCTCCCGATCCGCGTGCAGGAGGTCCGCCAGGTGCACGGGCACGCCGGTGAGCACGTCGGGGGCGGTCCGATGCAGGAGCGCCGCCCGCTCCGCAGCGGGAAGGTGGCTGAGATCCACCACTGGCGCCCCGAGGGCGAGGGCGCCGAGGGCGACGAGCAGCCCGTGGCCGTGGACGCCGGGCGCAGCGCTGGCGATGCACCGTCCCGGCCGCAGCCCGATCCTGCGGGCGAGATCGGTGAGGGTCACCAGCTGCGCGGGGGAGAGCGGTCCGCGCCGCTGCGGCCGGGGCGTCCCCGTGCTGCCGCTCGAGCGCAGCTCGAGGGAGCCGTCCCCGGCGAGGGCCGTGACCAGCACCTGCCGCAGAGGTGCGGAGGGTGGCAGAGCGCCGAGCCCGGCGGGGGCCGCGGTGCCCCGTCGGCGCCGACGGTGCAGCTGCACCAGGTCCAGCAGCTCGCCCGCCGTGAGCTCGCCGCGACGGTCCACCAGGGCGAGGGCGCGCGGATGCAGGGCGACGCGGGCGCGCAGCGCGGTCGACGCCTGCAGGAGCCTCATCCCCTCCCCTCCCGACGTGCCGCGGGGGAGGTCGGGCGCGGGCTCCGCGCCGCGGCTCGGAGCAGCACGGCGCCGGCACGGCCTGCGACCCCGGCGGCCAGCGTCGGCGCGAGCTGGGAGAGCACGGCGCCGGCCCGCGCCCAGGGCGGGGAGACCAGCGTGCGTGGAGCGTCCAGGGCGTGCAGCACACGCCGTGCGGCGCGGGAGGGAGTGAGGGCGCCGAGCGGGGCGCTGCCGTAGGACGGTGCTGCCATCGCGGTCGCGACCAGCGGCATCTCCACGATGGCGATCCGCACCCCGTGCCGCGCGGCCTCGGGGCGCAGGGACCGCAGCCACGAGTCCAGCCCCGCCTTCGAGGCCCCGTAGGCGGCCCATCCCGGGGTGGGGATGCGGGTCGAGGCGCTGGTGACGGCGACGAGGCGGCCCCGTCCTGCGGTGCACATCGGTTCCATCAGCGCGAGCAGCAGCGTCGCCGGCCCCAGCAGGTTCGTGCCGGTCAGACGCACCAGGTCGTGCGGTCTGCCGAAGGTCTCCGCGAGACCGCGTCGGATCGAGTGCCCGGCGAGGCAGAGCACGGCGTCGGGCACGCCGTGCTCGCGCAGGATCCGCGCAGCGAGCTGGGCGACCTGCTCCTGATCGCGCAGATCGCAGGAGTGGGGCGCTGCGGTCGCGCCGAGAGCCCGGATCTCCTCCGCGAGCTCCTCGAGCCGCCCTCGATCGCGGGCCGTGAGCACGAGGTCCTCGCCGCGGGCGGCGAGGGCCAGGCAGACCTCCCGGCCGATCCCGCCGCTCGCCCCGGTGACCACGATCATCCGCGGCCCCCCGACCGGCTCACCAGGTGCCTCGGTGATAGGCGCCCGGATAGAGCGCAGGGTCGAGCACGCCGAGCTCGTGCGCTGCGCGCTGCGGCCAGCTCGGCTCGCGCAGGGCGGCGCGTCCCACCGCCACGAAGTCGGCGTCCCCGCGCTCGATCACCGAGAGGGCTCCGGCGGGCTCGGTGATCAGCCCCACCGCCGCGACCGGCAGCGAGACGGCCTCGCGCAGTGTGCGGGCGAACCCCACCTGGTACTCGGGGCCCACCGCGATGTCGGCGATCACCGCTCCGCCGGTGGAGACGTGCAGCGCATCGACGCCCACCCGCTCGAGCTCGCGCGCGAGCTCGACGGACTGCGCGATGTCCCAGCCGCCGTCGATCCAGTCGGTCGCGCTCAGTCGCACGATGAGCGGACGCTCGGCGGGCCACTGCTCGCGCACCGCCGCGGCGATCTCGAGCGCGAGGCGGCGCCGACCGGGCCCGTCGCCGCCGTAGTCGTCGGTGCGGGTGTTCACCAGCGGCGAGAGGAACTCGTGGACCAGGTAGCCGTGGGCGAAGTGGAGCTCGAGGGCGTCGAACCCCGCCTGCTCGGCACGGCGGGCGGCGGCCACGAAGTCGCCGACAACCTCGGCGATGTCCTCCCGCTCGAGCGCATCGGGGGCGTCGAGACCGGGGAACGGGTCGGAGGTGGGGCCGACGGCGCGCCAGCCCGCGGCGAACTCCGGCACCGTGCCGCGCCGCCCGCGGTACCGGGGGAGCGACGGCCAGGTCGAGGCCTTCCGGCCGGCGTGGGCGAGCTGGACGGCGATCCGCGCCCCGTGTCCCTGGCAGAACCCGGTGATGCGTCGCCAGGCCGCGGTCTGCTCGTCGTTCCACAGACCGGTGTCCTGGGGGCTGATGCGCCCTTCCGGGGAGACCGCGGTCGCCTCGGTGACGATCAGGCCGAAGCCTCCCGCGGCCCGAGCGCCGAGATGGACGAGGTGCCAGTCCGCGGGAACGCCGTCCTGCGTCTCGACCATGTACTGGCACATCGGGGCGAGCCAGATGCGGTTGCGGATCTCGAGCTCGCGCAGGCGCGCCGGGACGAGGAGCGCCGGGAGGGCGACGGGATCGGGGGCCATGGTCCCTCACGGTAGTCGTCCGCGCGGTGCCCCGGCGGAGTCGCCCAGGACGCCGCGCCCGGGGGCGTGCCTCGGCGTCGCGCCCGGGCGGCGTGCGATGGCGACGTCCCCGGACGCGCGCGATGGATGCGGGACAGATCGCAGGAGAGATCGAAGGGCCGACCGGGCCCTTCCGCCCCGATCCCTAGAGTGCTAGCATGCTGGCATGGTAGCCACCGAAAGCCCGCCCTCGCTCCCGTCCCCGAAGGCCCAGTTCAACGTCTATCTCCCCAAGGACCTCATCGTCGCGGTGAAGCATCGGGCGATCGACGAGTCGCTGAGCCTCAGTGCCTTCGTCGAGAAGGCGCTGCGCGACCACCTCGCGGACGGTGGCGACGATGCCTGAGGCCGAGATCCGCACGACCCCCGCCCCCGCCGCTTCGACCGAGGAGCCCGTCATGGATCCATCCGCCACCACTCCCACCGCACCCACCGCTCCCGGCCCCGCCTCCCTGCCCCCGCTGACCGTCTACCCCCTGCGCTTCACCGCCGATGCCCCCGCCATGATCACGTTCCTGCGCACCCTCGGGATGGCTCCCGCGGTGACTGCCGGCGAGGACTCCTTCGGGGAGCTCGTGGCCGGCGCCGGGCGGGTCATGGTCCACGCCGTCCGCGGCGCCGAGAGCGGTGCGAGCAGCGGGGACACCGACCTGTGCTTCTCGGTGTCCGAGACCGACGCCGCGGCCGAGGCGCTGCGCGAAGCCGGTCTCGCGGTGGAGGTCTGGGACGAGACCTACGGCCGTCAGGGGATCCTCGCGGGCCCCGCCGGCGAGAGCGCCTCCCTGAACGAGGAGCAGCGGGACCTCTACGGCTACCGGGGGCACGACACGAGCGCGGCCGATCCGCGCCTGAGCGTGGTCGCCGTGCTCGCGAGCGACGACGTCGAGCGCGACACCGCCTGGGCCGCGCTGCTCGGCTTCGCGCCGGACCGGTCCGGTCCCGACGGATCGGGCGCTGACGCCGCCGGCGCCGAGGGGTTCCGCGCCCTGCGGGGACCCGACGGCACCGGGGTGCTCGGTCTGCACCGCCCGTCCGAGGGGGACCGGCGTGCCCGGTCCACCGGCACCGAGTTCGGCGACACCCTGCAGGTGCGGCTCGGCTTCGAGACCACCGAGGATCTCGAGGAGCTCGCCGCGCGCCTGGTCGCCGCCGGGCACCCGGCACGGGTCCTCGAGCGGCCCGGTGCGCACAGCGTGCACGTGGTCGACCCCGACGGGCTCCCCGTCGAGATCCATCACCGTCCGGCGCGATGACGCTCCCGGTGCGCGGAGGAGGGCCCGGGACCGGGGTGCCCGGAGGGTGTGACGTGTGCCCGTGACGTGGGTCTCCTGCGATACGGTGTTCGCGTCCATCCGCCCCGGCGCGCCGGGGCCCGCGAAGCAGGAGTACTGATGACTGACGACGCCCCCGGGATCGAGAACCTCTCCCAGGAGACCCGCACGTTCTCCCCTCCCACCGAGTTCGTCCAGAACGCGGTCGCCCGTCCCTCGCTCTACGAGGAGGCGGAGCGGGACCGCCTCGCGTTCTGGCGCTCCCGAGCCAGCCTGCTGAGCTGGGAGACCCCGTTCACCGAGACCCTGGACTGGTCCGACCCGCCGTTCGCGAAGTGGTTCGCCGACGGCACGCTGAACGTCGCCTACAACTGCGTGGACCGTCACGTGGAGTCCGGGCACGGCGACCAGGTCGCGCTGCTGGCGGAGTACGAGGACGGCGCCGATGCCTCCTTCACCTACGCCGACGTCAAGGACGAGATCAGCCGCATGGCCAACGTGCTGGCCGACCTCGGCGTGCGCACCGGTGACCGGGTCGCTATCTACATGCCGATGATCCCCGAGACGGTCTTCGCGATGCTCGCCTGTGCCCGCATCGGCGCACCCCACTCGGTGGTCTTCGGCGGGTTCAGCGCCGATGCGCTGCGTTCCCGCATAGAGGACGCCGAGGCCCGGGTGGTCATCACCGCCGACGGCCAGAACCGCCGCGGCAAGCAGCTTCCCCTCAAGGACGCCGTGGACGAGGCGCTCGCCGGCGGCGCGGACTCCGTGGAGAAGGTCCTCGTGGTGCGCCGCACCGGCGGCGACGTCGCGTGGACCGAGGGACGTGACGTGTGGTGGCACGAGGCTCGGGAGGACGCCTCGACCGAGCATGCGCCCGTCGCCGTGGAGGCCGAGCACCCGCTGTTCATCCTCTACACCTCCGGCACCACCGGCAAGCCCAAGGGCATCGTCCACACCACCGGCGGCTACCTCACCCAGGCCGCCTACACCCACCGCAACGTCTTCGACCTCAAGCCCTCGACCGACGTCTACTGGTGCACGGCCGACGTCGGCTGGGTCACCGGCCACACCTACGTGGTCTACGGGCCGATGGCGAACCGCACCACCCAGGTGATCTACGAGGGCACCCCCGACACCCCGCACCAGGGACGCTGGTGGGAGATCGTCGAGAAGCACAAGGTCTCGCTGTTCTACTCCTCGCCCACGGCGATCCGCACCGCGATGAAGTGGGGCGAGGAGATCCCCGGGAAGTTCGACCTGTCCTCGCTGCGCCTGCTGGGCAGCGTCGGCGAGGCCATCAATCCCGAGGCCTGGATGTGGTACCGACGGGTCATCGGCGGGGACCGCTGCCCGATCGTGGACACCTGGTGGCAGACGGAGACCGGCGGGATCATGATCTCTCCGCTGCCCGGCATCACCGCCACCAAGCCCGGCTCCGCGCAGGTCCCGCTGCCCGGCATCAGCGCCGACATCATCAGCGAGTCGGGGGAGTCGGTGGGCAACGGCGAGGGCGGCTACCTCGTGCTCGACGAGCCCTGGCCCGGCATGCTCCGCGGGATCTGGGGGGACCCCGAGCGTTTCAAGGAGACCTACTGGTCGCGCTTCGAGGGCCTCTACTTCGCCGGTGACGGCGCCAAGCGGGACGAGGACGGCGACATCTGGCTGCTGGGCCGGGTGGACGACGTCATGAACGTCTCCGGGCACCGGCTGTCCACCATGGAGATCGAGTCCGCGCTGGTCAGCCATGAGTGGGTGGCGGAGGCCGCGGTGGTCGGCGCGAACGACGAGACCACCGGCCAGGCTCCCGTGGCCTTCGTGATCCTGCGCTCGGGCTACGAGGACGCGATCGAGGCCGCCGGCGGCGAGGACGAGGTCCCGGAGATGCTCCGCGCCCACGTGGGCAAGGAGATCGGTCCGATCGCCAAGCCCAAGAAGGTCCTCCTGGTCACCGAGCTGCCCAAGACCCGCTCGGGCAAGATCATGCGCCGTCTGCTGCGCGACGTGGCCGAGAACCGTCAGGTGGGGGACACCCAGACCCTCGCCGACGCGTCGGTCATGGATCTCATCCAGCAGGGTCTCAGCCCCAAGGGCTGAGACCTCGGCGGAGGGTGCCCCTCACCGCGTGATGTCGACGTCCCCGACGTCGGCGACCGCGGTGAGGGTGCCGGCCTCCGCCCCGGTGCCCCGGGTGAGGCCGGGATCGACGCGGACCTCCCCGAGGTCCGCGGTGGCCTCGACGCGCCAGCGCCCCGTCCCCGGGGCCGCCACGGCGATGTCGCCGATCTGCGCGGCGATGCTCACTTCGCCGCCGGCGTCCGTGGGCAGGAGCAGATCGACGTCCCCCAGCGAGGCGATGACGTCCACCGTCGCAGGGGCCGGGGAGCCGATCTCGAGGTCCACGGCGCCCACGTCGGCCCGGGCGGTCACGCCCTCGGGGGCGGTGACGGGGCCCAGCTCGAGGTCGCCGACGCCGCTGCGGACGTCCAGGGCCGTGAAGTCCCCGTCGACAAGGATGTCGCCGACGTCGGTCCGCACCTCCAGGGCCATCTCGTGACCGGCGGGGATCAGCAGCAGGACGTCCTGCTGCGGGGAGGTCCAGGGGCGCATCGAGAAGCTCTCGGGCTGGCGCACCTCCACCGTCGTGCCGTGGGCCGAGGTGCCGCCGGCGTCCTCGACCGTGACGCGGGCGCGCGCCTGCGCCTCCTCGGCGGGCAGCGCGGTGGTGCCGGGATCGACCAGCGCCAGGGTCACCGACTCCACGTCCCCGGAGGGGAGCACGCGCACGGCTCCCACCCCGCTGTGCAGGGTCAGCGCGGTCGGGGTGCCGAGGTCGGCGGTCGCGGGGATCTCGGAGTAGCCGCGCCCGGCGACCCACGTCGCGGTGGTCGCCCCGGCGAGGATCAGCACCACCAGCAGCACGGTCGCCGCGCCGAGCAGCACCGTGAGCAGCCGCCAGGGGCGGTCGCGCTCGGGGGAGGGGGTCAGCCGCCGACCGGGCTCGATCAGCGGCCCGGGGCCGGGCCCCGGCCGCTGATCGAGCCCGGTGCCGTCGCCGCGACCGACGCCATGACCTGGGCCGGGACCGGCGCCGGGAGAGGACAGGGACGAGCTCATCACCGCTCCTCGGATTCCAGATAGCGCAGCACGGCCATGACCCGGCGGTTCTCGCCGTCCACGGGCGGCAGATCGAGCTTGGAGAGCAGGGAGGAGATGTGCTTCTCGACGCTGCCGGCGGAGACGAACAGGGTGTCGGCGATCGCCTGGTTCGATCGTCCCTGCGCCATCAGCGAGAGCACCTCGCGCTCGCGCGGGGTCAGGCCCTCCAGGGTCCGCCGCCGCCGGGAGCGCACGAAGATCTGCTGGACCACCTCGGGGTCCAGCCAGGTGCCGCCCGCCCCCACGTCGTCGAGGACGGAGAGGAAGTCCTCGACGTCCGCGACCCTGTCCTTGAGCACGTACCCGAGCCCCTGCGGGGAGTCGGCGATGAGGTCCGAGGCGTAGCGCTCCTCGACGTACTGCGAGAGCACCAGCAGCTTCACCTGCGGATCCTGCTGCCGGATCAGCACCGCCGCGCGCACCCCCTCGTCGGTGAAGGTCGGCGGCATCCGCACGTCGACCACGGCGAGATCGGGGCGGTGGTGCGAGATCGCGCTCAGCAGCGCGCCGCCGTCCCCGACCGCGGCGACCACCTCGTGGCCCGCCTCGGTGAGCAGTCGTTCGAGTCCTGCGCGCAGCAGCACGGCATCGTCAGCGATCACGATTCTCATCGTCGGGTCTCCTGGGTGGTGGGGCGATGCTCGGGGCGTGCGCCGGGACGAGCGGTGACGGGACGGGCGGCATCGGGACGGGCGGCGTCGGGTCGCCCGCTGAGCGGTATCGCGGCGGCGAGAACGGTGCCCCCCTCCGGGGCGGCGGACACCTCGAGGACGCCCCCGGTCGCACGCACGCGATCGGTGAGGCCGGCGAGTCCCGTGGACAGCCCGTCGCGGCGCACCTCGGCGCCACCGAGGCCATCGTCCTCGATCCGCACCCTCAGCACGTGCGCGTCCCGGACGACGTCGACCGATGCCTGCGTCGCCTCGGCATGCTTGGCCACGTTCGTCAGCGCTTCGGCGACCACGAAGTAGGCCACCGCCTCCCGCTCGGGGTCCAAGGGAGGACGGGTGGAGGACCCCAGGTCCACCTGCAGATCCACGGGGACCCGGGAGCGGGCCGCGAGCGCGGACAGCGCGGCGTCCAGCCCTCGGTCGGTCAGCACGGCCGGGTGGATGCCGCGGGCGAGCTGCCGCAGGTCCGTCATCACCCCCTTCGCCTCGACGTGGGCCTCGCCGACCAGGCGCTCGGCCCGGTCGGGATCGGTGCGGATCGCGCTCTTGGCGATCCCGAGGGTCATCGCGAGGTTCACCAGTCGGGGCTGCACCCCGTCGTGGAGGTCCCGTTCGATGCGCAGGCGCTCCTGGGCGGCCGCATCCACCGCTCCCTGCCGGCGCTCGGCCAGCTCGGCGACCTGCTCGCGCAGGTCGTCCTCGGAGCCGGAGATCAGACCGCGGGCCAGGCCGCGGTCGGCCAGCGCGCCGAGCGCGAGCATCAGCGCGGCCAGCACCAGGCTCACCGAGCCGATCACCCCGAGCGCTGCCCGGGAGAGCTCGAGCCGGCCCAGCTCGAGCGGCCCGTGGGCGATCGCGAGCTCCCAGCCGGTCCAGGCGCCCCACAGCGCGAGCAGGAAGGCGAGGAAGAACATCCCGGTCACCAGCAGGGCGAGGTGATGGTGCAGCGTTCCGCGCCAGAACGCCCCGGTGCCCAGCTCGAACCAGCGGTTCTGCAGCCATCCGACGGGACCGGGGCGCCGGGAGCGTCGGCGGGGCGGGAGGATCACCTGGAGTCCGTGGACGGCGACCGCGCGGCGCCGCTCGATCCGCACCACGACCTGCATCACCAGCAACCAGGGCAGGAGCAGCAGCAGGCCGGAGCCGAGCGCCGGCAGCGCGCTGATCCCGGCGATGAGCGTCGCCAGGCTCATCCAGAACCAGGAGAGGAAGAGGAGTCCGCCCACGACGACCGTGGCGATCGAGGCGGGGGTCAGCCGGGGCCGGGGGCGCGCTCCGGACCGCGCGGTGGTGTCGTCCATGCTCCGACGATAGGCCGTCGACGGTCCACCTCCCACGGTGAGGGCCCACCGCGGGGGCGGGGGAAAACCCCCGCCCCGACTCCCGGCGCCCGGCGCCCGGATCCCGCCGCGGGACGGGCCTCGAGCCCGCGGGATGCGGTCCGAGGCCGTGGGATGCGGTTCAATGGAGCCATGAGCAGTGATGCCACTTCTTCCGACGAGCCCATCGATCCCGCACCCGGTGCCGGGACTCCCCCGACCGAGGACGGCGCCACCGGCCAGGTCGTCGAGAATCTCGAGGCGACCGCCGACGAGATGCACGGCGACGGCCAGGATCGCGGGACCCTGCGCGACGTCGCGAACTCGCTGGGCATCTCCAGCGCCGTCGCGCTGCGCGCGCTGCGGGGGGCCGACGAGATCAAGCCGCAGATGGCTCAGCGGGTCCGGGAGGCCGCCGAACGGCTGCATTTCCCGCTCGAGGAGCTCAGCGCCGAGACCGAGCATCGCGGCGTCGTCGCGGTGCTGGTCAACACCATGCGCAACACCTGGATCTCGGATCTGGTGCGGTCGATCCGGATCGAGCTGGCCGCCACCGGCCGCACCGCCGTCGTGGTCCCCACCCGGCGACGGATCCCCGAGTACCCGGTCGCGGCGGACACCGATGCGATCGAGGATCTGGTCCACCTCGGCGTGGACGGCTTCCTCATGGTCTCGGACCTCGCGGACATGGACAGCGTGCTCGAGGCCGTCGGCGGCCGGCCCTTCGTCGGCATCGGCTGCTCCCAGAGCTTCACCGGCCGCTTCGACACCGTCCGCATCGACGACGAGGTCGGACAGGGCCTGCTGGTCGACCATCTGGTGGGGCTCGGCCATCGCGAGATCGCTCACGTCGGCGGAGTCGGCGCGGCCGTCGCCCGCGAGCGCGCGGACGCCTTCCGCAAGGCCATGGAGCGTCACGGCCTGGGCGAGTCGGCTCGCATCGAGCCCGGGGACTTCACCGAGCAGGTCGGACAGACCGCCGGGTCGATGCTGCTGCGGGGCAGTCGCGTCCCCACGGCCGTCACCTGCGCCAACGACGTGACCGCCGTCGGCGTGCTCTCCGCTGCTCGCGACGCGGGCTACGACGTCCCGGCAGAGCTCGCGGTGGCCGGATACGGCAACACCTCCCTCGCCTCCTCCGGGGTCTCGCAGCTGACCAGCGTCGACCCCAACTCCGACCGCCTCGGCGCCCTCGCCGCGCAGCACCTCGTCGAGCGTGTCTCCGGCCATGAGGGACCGGCGCGGGACGTGGCCGTGGCCCCGTCCATCGTGGTGCGACGCACCACCTCGGCGGGCCCGCGGCCCGAGACCACCGCGCGCAAGCGGATCTCCGTCGACTGATCCCTCCCGAATCCTCCTGCGGCGTCCCCGAGCGCTCCCACCCCTGCGATAGGCTCCGACCATGATCAACACCACGAACGACCCGAGCACGCCGCCCACCCAGCGGTCCATCGGCGAGCTCGTCCAGTCCATCCGTGACGAGCTCCTCGGTGTCGTGCACCACGAGATCGACATCGCCAAGAAGGAGCTCATCGCCCTGGCGATCAAGGTCGGCATCATCGCCGCCTGCTCGGCGGTGCTGCTGTTCCTGCTGCTCTCGGCCTGGGTGATGCTGCTGTTCGCGGCCGCCACCGGCCTGCAGGCGCTGGGGCTGTCGGCCTGGCTGTCCTTCCTCATCGTGGCCGGCGTGTTCATCCTGCTCGGCGCGATCTTCGGGCTCGTCGCATTCCTGGTCTCGAAGAAGCTCGGGGCACCCGAGACCACCATCGAGACCGCGCAGTCCGCGGTCCAGGCCGTCCAGGGGAAGCGGCGCCAGAACGCCGTCTCCTACGACGACACCTTCGAGGAGCTCTACGGCAAGCAGGTCAGCGCTCGCACCGACTGAGCCTCGGGTCGGCCGTCCGCGCGAGCCGCGGACTCCGGGCCCGCCGCCGGGAAGTACCCTGGGGGCGTGACCCTTCAGCTGCACGACACCGCCACCCGCACCACCGCGCCGTTCACCCCGGTGCAGGAGGGGGCGGTGTCGCTGTATGTGTGCGGGCCCACCACGCAGGGGGCGCCGCATCTGGGCCATCTGCGCACCTTCCTCGCCTTCGACGTGCTGGTGCGCTGGCTCGAGCGCAGCGGGTACGCGGTCACCCACGTCCGCAACGTCACCGACATCGACGACAAGATCCTCACCAAGTCCGCCGAGGCGGGCGCTCCCTGGTGGGCCTGGTCGCTGCGCTTCGAGCGCGAGTTCCAGGACGTGCTGGATCGTCTGGGGAACCGTCGGCCCGACTACGAGCCGCGCGCCACCGGCCACGTGCCCGAGATGATCGAGCTGATGCAGCGGCTCATCGAGCGCGGTCACGCCTATGCCGACGGCGAGGGCTCGGTCTACTTCGACGTGGCCTCCCACCCCACCTACGGGTCGCTGACCCGGCAGTCCCTCGAGGACATGCAGGATGCGGGCGAGGAGATGGAGGCGGGCAAGCGCGACCGGCGCGACTTCGCACTGTGGAAGGCGGCCAAGGCCGACGAGCCGGACACCGCCTCCTGGGACACGCCCTTCGGCCGCGGCCGTCCGGGCTGGCATCTGGAGTGCTCGGCGATGAGCCGCAAGTACCTGGGGGAGACCTTCGACATCCACGCCGGCGGCCTCGACCTGCGCTTCCCGCACCACGAGAACGAGCAGGCGCAGTCCCATGCCGCGGGCTACGGCTTCGCCCGCACCTGGATGCATGCGGGCGTGCTCACCGTGGACGGGCTGAAGATGGGCAAGAGCCTGGACAACTTCGTCACCGCCGCCCGCGCGCTCACCGAGCATCCCACCCCGGCGGTCCGCCTGGCCCTGGTCAGCGGCCACTACCGGGCGACCGTCGAGTACAACGCCCGGGCGATGAAGGAGGCGGAGACGGTCTGGGAGCGCTTCACGCAGACCGCCGGCCGAGCCGCGCAGCTGCTCGGCGAGCACTCCCTGGCGGGGCCCGAGCCGGAGCTGGGGGACATCGAGCTGCCGGAGGACTTCGTCGCGGCGCTGGATGACGATCTCGCGGTCCCCGAGGCTCTCGCGGTCATCCACCGCGAGCTGTCCGTGCTGAACACGCTGCTGGCCGAGCGCGGGGGCGCTGACGAGGCGGCGCTCGCGAGCTCCCTGGGCCGGCTGCGGGCGATGCTCGACGTGCTGGGTCTGGACCCGCTCGGCGCCCGGTGGGCGCAGGGCAGCGGCGGCTCCGATGCCGAGCACGCGGCGCTGGACGCACTGATCGCCGCGCAGCTCGCCGCCCGCGAGGCGGCGCGGGCCGAGAAGGACTGGGAACGGGCCGACGCGCTGCGCGATGCGCTGGGCGCGGCCGGCATCCGCATCGAGGACGGGGCGACCGGCGCCCGCTGGACCCTCGGGACACGAGACTGAGCAGGACGAGGAGACGTCACATGGCAGGCAACAGCGCGCGCCGCGGAGCGGTGCGCAAGGGCAAGAAGGGTGCGACCGTCGGCTCCGGCGGAGTGCGCCGACGCGCGCTCGAGGGCCGGGGCCCGACCCCGAAGGCCCAGGACCGCCCCGCGCACAAGGCGTACAAGGGCTCCTCCGGGGCGGCCGGCACCGGGCAGCGGCGCGGCGGCGGCAAGGGAGCGCGCAAGGCCCCCGGCAGCGATCAGGTCGCGGGCCGCAACGCGGTGCTCGAGGCGCTGCAGGAGGACGTGCCCGCCACGCAGCTGACCGTGATGGTCCGACTGGACGCCGATGAGCGGGTGCGCGAGATCATGCGCCTGGCCTCCTCGCGCGGCCTGCCGGTCGCGGAGGCCTCCCGCACCGACCTGGACCGCATCACCGACCACTCCGTGCACCAGGGGGTGGCGCTGACCATCCCGCCGTACGAGTACGCGGAGGTCGACGAGCTGCTGGACATCGCCACGGATCGCTTCGAGCCGCCGCTGCTGGTCGCGCTCGACGGGATCACCGATCCCCGCAACCTGGGCGCGATCCTCCGCTCCGCCGATGCCTTCGGCGCGCACGGCGTGATCCTGCCCGAGCGGCGCAGCGTGTCGATGACCGCGAGCGTGTGGAAGGTCGCCGCCGGAGCTGCCGGGCGGGTCCGGGTCGCGCAGGTGACCAATCTGAACCGCACCCTGACCGCTCTCAAGGAGAAGGGCGTGTTCGTGCTCGGCCTGGATGCTGAGGGGGACGTCACCACCCGCGGACTCGAGCTGGGCACGCAGCCGGCCGCCCTGGTGGTCGGTGCGGAGGGCAAGGGGCTCTCGCGCCTCGCCCGCGAGATCAGCGACCAGGTCGTCTCGATCCCGATGGGCGGCCGCGCAGAATCGCTCAACGCCTCGGTCGCCGCCGCCATCGCCCTGTACGAGATCTCCGGCGTCCGCGAGAGCCAGGGCCTGGGCTGAAGGAGAAGGCGAGGGGCTGACGGCGCCGGCCGGTCAGCGGCGCGGCGCCCGGTCAGCGGCGCGGCGGCCGGTCAGCGGCGGGGCGCCCGGTCAGCGGTTTTTCGCGTCCGCGCACGGTGCGCACGGGCAGCGTCACATGGGGCAGCACCAGCTGGATGATGGGGCCCAGCCCCATCGCGTAGACCACGGTCCCCACCCCGAGCGGCCCGCCCAGCGCCCACCCGCTGACCAGGACCGCGATCTCGAGCACGATGCGCACCGGGCCGACGGGACGGGAGAGCACCCGACCGAGCCCCGTCATCAGCCCGTCCCGAGGGCCGGCGCCGAGCTGGGCACCGATGTAGACGGCGCCGCTGACGCCGTTGAGGACGACGCCGCCCGCCATCATCGCCAGGGCGAGCGGGAGCCCCTGCGCCTCGGGCAGCACCAGCATGCCCAGGTCGATGCTGACCCCCACCCAGATGCCGTTCGCGATCGTGCCGATCCCGATGCGCTCGCGCAGCGGGATCCACACCACGAGCAGCACGAAGCTCACGGCGATGCTGACCGCCCCCACCGTCGCCCCGAGACGGTCGGCGACCGCGGCGTGCAGCACGTCCCACGGGGCTCCGCCCAGACCCGACTCGAGCAGCAGGGCGAGCGAGAACCCGAACCCGGTGAGGCCCGCCATCATCTGCAGCAGGCGCAGCGGCAGCCGGTCGACCCGCAGCTGCTCCCGCAGCGCCAGATTGTCCAGTCGGGCCAGGCGTCGCCCCGGGGCGCGGGACAGCGGCGGTACGGGCGCGGTCACGGGGCCCCGCTCAGGAGTCGAAGATCGGCCGGGCCGAGGTCTCGGTGGTCACCAGGGACTTCTCGTCCGGTCGATGGATGAGCACGTTGAGGATGTAGTGCCGCACCGTGTCGTCGAAGCTGACGTCCTGGCCGCTCTGCTCCGAGAGGAACCACTTGTGCTCGAGCACCTCGTGGAAGAACTCCGGGGGCTCGAGCTTGGAGCGCATCGAGCGCGGGACCGCCCGCACCACGGGCTCGTACTGCTCCTTGAGCCACTCGTGGGCCACGAACTCCTCGTCCTCGGCCTGCTGCTCGGTCGTGGCCCGGTACTGGTCGAGGTCGTTCAGGAGGCGGCGAGCCTGGTTCTCCTGCGCATCGATCCCGGTCAGGCGCATCAGGCGCCGGGCGTGGTGGCCGGCGTCGACGACCTTGGGCATGATCGACAGCGAGGTGCCGTCGAGATCGGTGGTGATCTCGAGCTCTCCCACGTCGAAGCCCAGCACGTTCAGCCGCTCGATCCGTGCGGAGACCCGCCAGCGCTCGTCGGCGGAGAACCGCTCCCGCGAGGTCAGCGCCTCCCACAGCTCCTCGTAGCGCGAGAGCAGGTCGTCGCCGACCTCGACCGGATCCGCCTCGGGGTCGAACATGTCGCCGGCCTGCAGGTCCATCAGCTCGCCGATGATGTTCGTGCGCGCCAGGTCGAGGTCGTAGAGGCGCTGGCCGTCGGAGAGCCGCTCGTGCAGGGAGCCGGTCTCGACGTCGACGAGATAGGCGGCGAAGGCGCCCGCGTCGCGGCGGAACAGGGTGTTGGACAGGGAGACGTCCCCCCAGTAGAAGCCCTGCAGGTGCAGGCGCACGAGCAGCACCGCGAGGGCGTCGAGCAGGCGGTGGGCGGTGTCGCGGCGGGAGACCTGGCTGAACACGGCCCGGTAGGGGAGGGAGAACTGCAGGTGACGCGTGATCAGGATGGCGTCGAGCGGCTGCCCGTCGGCGGTGGAGCGCCCGGAGATCACGGCGAAGGGCTCGACGGACGGGACCTCGAGCCTGCGCAGCACGCGCAGCATGTCGTACTCGCGCTGGGCAAGGTCGCGGGAGATCTCCTTGAGGGCGAGGACCCGCCCGGAGACCCGGACGAAGCGCACGACATGGCGGGAGATGCCGCGGGGCAGGGCTGCGAGGATCTCCTCGGGCCACTGCTCGAGCGGCTTCTCCCACGGCAGGTCCAGCAGGGCCGGATCTGCGCGGGACGCGGTGATCTCCAGGGGTGCCATGACGCCATTGTCTCCTGAGCCGGGCCGTGGGGACCAGTCGGCACCAGATTTCACGTCATCTCGACGTGAAGGTCACCTCCGGCTCACGATCGGGGACGCCGCGACGGGCGCCCGGCTGCTGCCGGACGCCCGTCGCGGGGTGGTGCCGTGATCTCGGCAGGGGCGAGGTCAGTCGCCCAGGCGCTGACCGTTCTTCGCGTCGAAGAGGTGGATGTGCCCCTCGGCCGGACGGAAGTAGACGGTGTCGCCCTTGGCCGGGGGACGACGGGCGTCGACGCGCGCGATGAACGGCTTGGCCGTCTCGTCGCTGCCGGCGCGGCGACCGTAGATGAACGCGTCGGCGCCGAGCTCCTCGACCAGGTCGACCTCGACGGCGATGCCCTGGTTGTCCGCGGCGAGCTCGAGGTCCTCGGGACGGACGCCGACGGTCACGGAGGTCTCGTCGGTCTCCGAGAGCGTGGAGCGGTCCACGGGCAGCACGGCCCCGCCGAACTCGACGCCCTGCTCGGTGAGCTTGGTGTCGAACAGGTTCATGGCCGGGGAGCCGATGAAGCCCGCGACGAACACGTTGTTCGGGTGGTCGTACATGCGGCGCGGGGAGTCGATCTGCTGCAGCACGCCGCGGTCGAGCACCGCCACGCGGTCGCCCATCGTCATGGCCTCGGTCTGGTCGTGGGTGACGTAGACGGTGGTGACGCCCAGGCGACGCTGGAGCGACGCGATCTGGGTACGGGTGGACACGCGCAGCTTCGCGTCGAGGTTCGACAGCGGCTCGTCCATGAGGAAGACCTGCGGGGAGCGGACGATCGCACGGCCCATGGCCACACGCTGGCGCTGACCGCCGGAGAGCGCCTTCGGCTTGCGGTCGAGGTACTCGGAGAGGTCGAGGATCTCCGCGGCGTCCTCGACGCGCTTGCGGATCTCCGCCTTCGGGGTGCCGGCGATCTTCAGGGCGAAGCCCATGTTGTCGGCCACCGTCATGTGCGGGTAGAGCGCGTAGTTCTGGAACACCATCGCGATGTCACGATCCTTCGGCGGGACGTCGGTGACGTCGCGATCGCCGATGAGGATGCGGCCGGCATCGATCTCCTCGAGGCCCGCGAGCATGCGCAGGGAGGTCGACTTGCCGCAGCCCGAGGGGCCGACCAGCACGAGGAACTCGCCGTCGCCGATCTCGATGTTGAGGTTGTCGACGGCCGGGCGCTCCTGCCCGGGGTAGACGCGCGAAGCGTTGTCGAACGTGACTGTTGCCATGGTGGTTCTCCTTCACCGGCAGGTACGTGCCGGACGGTCCGTTGTGAAGTGATATGCGTGGCCCGCTCGGCGCCGCTCCCACGGGGGTGCGTCGTCGCACTGGCTCGAGGAAGTGTATCCCAGCTCTCACTCGACGGTGCGCAGAGGCGGTCCGGGTCTCGCGTGTCGGGACGGCGTCGGCCCGCGCGGTGCCGACCGCGGGCCTCCGCGATCGCCCGCTCCGGGCTCCGTCGGGCCGGCCGGAGGTGCCGGACCCGCGGCAGCGCTGCGCGATACTGGCCCCGTGGACATCACTGAGCTGACCCGGAAGATCCTGGACCGACGGACGGAGCAGGAGGCGCCCCTGCGGATCGTGCAGGCAGGGCATCCCGCGCTGCGCCGCCGCGCCGTCGCCGCGCGTCGGCTGGATGCCGAGCTGCTGCTCGAGCTCGCCGACGCGATGACGATCACGATGCGGGGCGCGCCCGGCGTGGGGCTCGCGGCACCGCAGGTGGGGCTCCCGCTGCGCTTCTACGTGGTCGAGGACCCCTTCGCGAACGAACCGGGGGAGGACCCCGAGGACGACCTCCTCGAACGTCGGCCGCTGCCGCTGCGCGCGCTGCTGGACCCCACGGTCGACCTGCTGGGGGAGCAGAGGGTGTACGCCTTCGAGGGCTGCCTCTCGGTGGACGGCTGGCAGTCGATCGTGCCCCGGTCCCGACGGGTGCGTCTGCGCGCCACCGAGCTGCTCGGCGACGGCTCCCTGCGCGGGGTCGACGAGGAGCACGTGGGCTGGACCGCCCGCATCCTCCAGCACGAGACCGACCACCTGGCCGGGACCCTGTGCCACGACGTCTCGGTGCCGCGGTCCTTCGTCGAGGCCGGGTACACCGCCCATTACGCGGACCTCGGCGAGGCCGTGCGCCTGCTCGGGCTGACGGGCGAGATCACCGAGCTGGCCCCGGGCGAGGTCACCGTCGGCTGAGTCCGCGACCTCCCGCTCGGACGGTTCCTTCAGGCTGTCACCGCTCGACGGGGTAGCTTGTCCGTGTTCATGACCCGACAGAACGGAGCAGACGGTGGCCCCGAGCGACCCGAAGACCCCGACCCCCGAGCAGAGCGAGTCCGTCGAGGACGGCACCTTCGTCGAGCAGATCGACGAGCGCTGGCTGTCGGTGATCGATGCCGCGCTGAAGGTGCAGGCCCCGCTCGCCCACACCTATGTCGAGCACCTGCGCCAGAAGCACCCCGAGGCGACCGACCGCCAGCTCCTCCAGCTCGTCACCGGGCGCTTCATCACCCTGACCACGGCCACCGGCGCCGGGATCGGCGGCGTCGCCGCCCTCCCGGGCCTCGGCACCGTGGCCGCGCTGGGCCTGACCGTCGGCGAGGGTGTCTCCTTCGCGGAGGCCTGCGCCTTCCTCACCCTCGCCGCCGCGGACATCCACGGCGTGGACATGGGCGACCGCAGCACCCGTCGCCTCGTGCTGATGGGCGTGCTCAGCGGTGAGCGGGGCACCGAGATCATCGCGAAGGCGATGGGCAAGCAGGGGCTGCAGTGGAACGCCGTGCTGGGCGGCGGCGGAGGCTTCATGCCCAGCCTGATCAGCAAGCAGGTCTCCCGCTACGTGCGGCGCCGCGTGGTGGCCCGCACCGGGAAGCTGTGGTTCGCGCGCCTCCTGCCCTTCGGGATCGGCGCTGTGATCGGCGGCTTCGGAGCCCGCGCCGTCGCGAAGTCCGTGGTCGAGGCCATGCTCGAGATCTACTCGCACGGGCCGACGCTCGAGGGCGACCTCGCCGATGCGCCGGGCGGCATCGAGCGCTGAGCGGCGCGGCATCGAGGGCCGTGGCATCGAGCGGCGCGGCATCGACGGCTGAGCGCCGGGAGCGCACCCGCGGGGACCGCCTCGCGGCGGTCCCGGCGCTCAGACCTCCTGGGTGAAGTCGTTGGCGTGCTCGGTGCCGACTGCACGCTGGTAGGAGCGGCGGATCTCCGCCTCCGCATCGCTGCGACCCTCCCAGTGCGCGCCCTCGACGCTCTTGCCGGGCTCGAGGTCCTTGTAGACCTCGAAGAAGTGCTGGATCTCCAGGCGGTGGTACTCGGAGACGTCGGTGAGCTCCTGGCGGCGCACCTGACGGCGGTCGCCCACCGGCACCGCCACGATCTTGTCGTCGCCGCCGGCCTCGTCGCGCATGCGGAACATGCCCAGCGCGCGGCAGCGGATCAGGCAGCCCGGGAACGTCGGCTCCTCGAGCAGGACCAGGCAGTCCAGCGGGTCGCCGTCCTCGCCGAGGGTCCCCTCGATGAAGCCGTAGTCGTCCGGGTAGCGGGTGGCGGTGAACAGCATCCGGTCGAGGCGGATGCGCCCGTTGTGGTGGTCCACCTCGTACTTGTTCCGGTTTCCGCGAGGGATCTCGATGGTCACGTCGAATTCCACGACAGCCGCTCCATTGCTCCGGCCCGGTGGGCCACTGGTAATGACCGGGACACCATATCGTGGGGTCATGGCGAGGAGAGCATCGGACCGCATCTGGCGGACCACGGCGATCGTGATGTGCGCGGCGGTGCCCACGAGCTTCTACGTGCTCGGCGACCTCACCGATGCCTTTCCGGGCGTGCTCACCGTGCGCTCGGCCGAGGAGGGGCCGGCCGCCGGGCCGCGTGCTCTCGCCGAGGACTGGGAACGGCTCGGCGGCGAGGAGCCGCTGCCCGGCGCCGCGGCGTCCCTCACCCCGGTGGATGCCTCTGACCTGGCCGGACGCATGGCGTCGAAGGCCGATCTGCCGGTCGTCGACGGCGGCCTCGCGTTCAGCGTGGTCGACGCCGGGACCGGCGAGATCCTCGCCGAGAGGGACGCCGACGCGGCGCTCGTGCCCGCCTCGACGCTCAAGCTGCTCACCGCCGCCGCGGTGCTGCGCCAGTACGGCGGGGACGAGGTCCTCCGCACCTCCGCCGTCGTCCAGGACGACGTGGTCACCCTCGTGGGCGGGGGTGACATGACTCTCACGGACGAGGACCTGCGCGGGCTCGCGGAGCAGGCCGCGGAGCTCGCCGCCGAGCAGGGGTCGGCCCGGGTCGCCGTCGCCTTCGACGACAGCTACCTCGGCGGAGGGGCGAACGAGGCCTGGGGGGACAACGGCACCGCCGGCGGGTGGGTGACCCCCACCGCCTCCTTGGCCCTCGAGGAGGGATGGCTGGACGGGGAGCAGTACGGCCCGAAGTCCACCGACCCCGCCGGGGACGCCGCCCGGCGCTTCGCCGAGCTGCTCGCCGAGACCGGGCTCGAGGTCACCGGCGAGGTCTCCGAGTCCGCGGCCCCCGCCGGCGCCCCGTCGGTCGAGATCGTCTCGCCGCCGCTCGAGGAGATCGTGCGGCACACCCTGCTGATCTCCGACAACACCACCGCCGAGCTGCTCGCCCATCTGGTCGCGCTCTCGCGCGGGGAGGAGACCACGCCCGCCGGCGCCGCGGCCGCCGTCGAGGCCGAGATCCGCGAGCTCGCGGCGGAGATCGGTGTGCCGCAGGAGGACCTCGACGACTTCGAGATCCACGACGGCTCGGGGCTGTCCCGTCTGAACCGGGTGCCGCCGGCCCTGTTCTCCGCGGTGCTCGCGGAGGTGGCCTCGGGGGACGTGCCGACGCTCGAGCAGATCCTCTTCGACATCCCCATCGCGGGCCTGTCCGGCACCCTGGCCGAGCGCTTCGAGGCCGAGGGCACCGAGGGCGCGAGCGGTCTCGTGCGCGGCAAGACCGGCTATCTCGGCGGTGCCGCGACCCTGGCCGGGGTGGCGGTGCTGCCCGACGGCCGCACCGTCGGCTACTCGATCGCGGTGCACGGCTTCGACGGTGCCGACGCCCCGGCCGCGCGCGAGGCCGTCGACCAGGTCGCCGCCGAGATGGTCCAGGTCGACTGATGGCCGGCCCGCCCCCGGTCATCGCCCGCTCGCGCACCGCCGTGCGCGCCGCGCTGACCGCCCGTCTCGAGCAGCTGGCCGACGGCACCGCCGTCGGCCACCTCGCCCCGCGGCTGCTGGTGGGGCTGAGCGGGGGAGCGGACTCCCTCGCCCTTCTCGTCACCACGGTGTGGGTGGCCTCGCGCATGGGCCTCGAGGTCGAGGCCGGGATCGTCGACCACGGCCTGCAGGACGGCTCGGCACAGGTCGCCGAGCGCGCACGGGTCCAGGCGCAGCACCTCGGCGCCGAGGCCCGGGTGCTGGGCGTGAGCGTCGATCCGGAGGCGTCCGGCGGGATCGAGAGCGCCGCCCGCACCGCCCGTCACGACGCCCTCGAGGCCCTGCGCGAGGAGCGGGGGGCCCTCGCGGTGCTGATGGCCCACACCCTCGACGACCAGGCCGAGCAGGTGCTGATGGGACTGTCGCGGGGGGCCGGGCCGCGCGCCCTGGCCGGCATCCCCCGCGTCCGCGGCCCGCTGCTGCGCCCGTTCCTGGGCAGCGGCCGCGACGAGAGCACCGCCCTGCGCCGAGCGGACACCGAGGAGATCTGCCGCCTGCACGATCTCGAGTGGTGGGAGGACCCGATGAACGAGGACACCTCCCTGCTGCGCTCCCGCGTGCGGCACCGCGCGCTCCCGCTGCTGCGGGAGATCCTCGGCGAGCAGATCGACGAGAACCTCGCCCGCACCGCCGACCTGGTGCGCCCCGACGTCGACCACCTCGATGCCGAGGCGGAGGAGCTGCTGGCCGCGCTGCGCCGCGACGGCGGCGAGCTGCGCGAGGAGGGGGACCTGCTGCTGCTGGACGTGCACGGACTGGCCGCGGCGCCCGCTCCGCTGCGCACCCGCATCCTGCGTGACGCCTCACGTTCCGCTGAGCGCGCACACCGTGCCGACCGGGCCGCCGGATCCACGAAGTCACTGCTGAGACGCCAGGTGCTGGCGATCGACGCCCTGGTGGTCTCATGGCACGGTCAGGCAGCCGTGTCCGTTCCGGGTAGGATCGAGGTCGCTCGCCGCGACGGCCTGTTGGTGTGGCGCCGCATCGGATCCTGACCTGCGGCAGGCGCACCCCCACCACGTTCCATGGAGGAGATCCGCGTGCCCCAGACGCACCCCCATCCCGATGTCGACCGCGTGCTGCTGGACGAGCAGCAGATCCGCGAGCGGCTCGCCGAGCTCGGAGAGCAGATCGCCGCGGACTACGCGGACGAGCCCCCTGTCCTGGTGGGCGTCCTGCGGGGTGCCGTGATGGTGATGGCGGACCTCGCCCGCCAGATCGACCTCCAGGTCGAGATGGACTGGATGGCGGTCTCCTCCTACGGCTCGGGCACCAAGTCCTCGGGCGTGGTGCGGATCCTCAAGGACCTCTCCGGCGACATCACCGGACGCAACGTCCTGATCGTGGAGGACATCATCGACTCCGGGCTCACCCTGAAGTGGCTGCTGTCGAACCTGCGCTCCCGCGGGCCGAGGAGCGTCGAGATCGCCACCCTGCTGCGCAAGCCCGAGGCCGCGAGGGTCGAGATCGACGTGAAGTACGTCGGCTTCGACATCCCCAACGAGTTCGTCATCGGCTACGGCCTCGACTACGCGGAGAACTACCGCAACCTCCCCTACGTGGGCGTCCTCGCACGCTCGGTCTACGAGGACTGATCCCGTGGCAGATTCTTCCAAGAGCTCGAAGGGCTCCGGCAGCAGGAAGCGCCGCCCGTTCACCAGCATCGCCCTGTGGATCATCGTCGCGCTGCTCCTGGGCACCGCCATGTTCTCCCTCTTCGGCCGCGACGGCTACGAGCAGATCGACACCCAGCAGGGTCTCGAGCTGCTCGCGGGGGACACGGTCGAGCAGGCCAAGATCACCGGCGGCAACCAGCAGCGCGTGGACCTCGTCCTCACCGAGGACTTCGAGGACGGCGAGGAGAACAAGGGCACGCAGGTGCGCTTCTCCTACGTCGACGCCCGCGCCGCCACGATCGTGCAGGCCGTCGAGGACGCCGACCCCGCGAAGGGGTACACGGACGAGATCGCCACCAGCGCATGGTGGTCGACGCTGCTGCTCTCCTTCCTGCCGCTGCTGATCTTCATCGGCCTGTTCTGGTTCCTGATCATGAACGCCCAGGGCGGCGGCCGTGCGATGCAGTTCGGCAAGTCCAAGGCGAAGCTGTTCAACAAGGAGGCCCCGAAGGTCACCTTCGCGGACGTCGCGGGCGCCGAGGAGGCCGTCGAGGAGCTCGACGAGATCAAGCAGTTCCTCGTGGAGCCGGGCCGCTACCAGGCCGTCGGCGCGAAGATCCCCAAGGGCGTGCTGCTCTACGGGCCGCCCGGGACCGGCAAGACCCTGCTGGCCAAGGCCGTCGCCGGCGAGGCGAACGTGCCCTTCTACTCGATCTCCGGCTCCGACTTCGTGGAGATGTTCGTGGGCGTCGGCGCGAGCCGTGTGCGCGACCTGTTCAACACCGCGAAGGAGAACGCGCCGGCGATCATCTTCATCGACGAGATCGACGCCGTCGGCCGCCATCGCGGCGCCGGCATGGGCGGCGGTCACGACGAGCGCGAGCAGACGCTGAACCAGATGCTGGTGGAGATGGACGGCTTCGAGGAGAACCAGAACGTCATCCTCATCGCCGCCACCAACCGTGTGGACATCCTCGACCCGGCGCTGCTGCGCCCGGGCCGCTTCGACCGGCAGATCGGGGTCGAGGCCCCGGACCTCAAGGGCCGTCTCCACATCCTCGGCGTGCACGCCAAGGGCAAGCCGCTCGCGCACGACGTCGACCTCGAGGCCGTCGCCAAGCGCACCATCGGCATGTCCGGCGCGGACCTCGCCAACGTTCTCAACGAGGCGGCGCTGCTCACCGCCCGCTCCGGCAACCAGATCATCGACGACCGCGCCCTGGACGAGGCCATCGACCGCGTCTCCATGGGCCCGCAGCGGTACTCGAAGGTGATGACCGAGCGCGAACGCCAGATGACCGCGTACCACGAGGGCGGCCACGCCCTGGTCGCGGCGGCGATGAACAACTCCGCGCCGGTCACCAAGGTGACGATCCTGCCGCGCGGCCGCGCCGGCGGCTACACGATGGTGGTGCCCACCCAGGATCGCAACTACCAGTCCCGCAACGAGCTGCTGGACCGCCTCGCCTACGCGATGGGCGGCTACGCGGTGGAGGAGAGCATCTTCCACGACGTCACCACCGGCCCCAGCTCGGACCTGCAGAACGCCACCAAGATCGCCCGCACCATGGTGATGCAGCTGGGCATGAGCGACGCGGTGGGCCAGGTCGCCCTCGCCGGCGACCAGGACGAGGTCTTCGTGGGCATGCAGCAGGGTCAGGCCCCCCGCTTCAGCGCCGAGACCGCGAGCGTCATCGACCAGGAGGTGCGCAAGCTCCTGGACCGTGCCCTGGACGAGGCCTGGACCGTCATCGTGGAGAACCGCCACGTGCTGGACCGTCTGGTGGAGGAGCTGCTGGAGAAGGAGACCCTGAACGAGCACGAGCTCGCGGAGGTCTTCCGCGACGTCGCCAAGCAGCCGCCTCGCGAGGTGTGGGTCTCGAGCGAGGAGCGCCCCGCCCTGGCGGCCCCCTCGGTGGGCCGCACCACCACCGGGACCGGCACCGAGGAGCACGACGCCGGGGAGGTGCTGCAGCCGAATCCGCCGGAGCTGCCCCACCCGGGCGGCGAGGGCCCCCAGATCCCGGGCGCCCCGTACGGAGGGGGCGGCGACAGCGGCTACGGATACGGCGGCCAGGACGGGACGGAGCGCTGAGATGGCCGTGGACCAGCCGCGCATCGAGGCCGCGGTGCGCGAGATCCTCGCCGCGATCGGCGAGGATCCGGACCGCGGGGGGCTGGTGGACACCCCCGCCCGGGTCGCGCGCATGTACGGGGAGGTCTTCGAAGGACTGGGCCAGGACGCCCACGAGCCGCTCTCGACCACCTTCGACATCGAGCACCAGGAACTGGTGCTGGTGCGGGACATCCGCTTCCACTCCATGTGCGAGCACCACCTGCTGCCCTTCATGGGCAGCGCCCACGTCGGCTACATCCCCGACGGCGGCACGGTCACCGGGCTCAGCAAGCTCGCCCGCCTGGTGAACGTCTACGCCCGCCGTCCGCAGGTGCAGGAGCGGCTCACCTTCCAGATCGCCGACGCCCTGATGGAGGAGCTCGGCGCGGCCGGCGCGATCGTCGTGATCGAGGCGGAGCACATGTGCATGTCGATGCGCGGGGTGCGGGCCGAGGGCGCGCGCACGGTGACCAGCGCGGTGCGCGGCATGCTGCGCGAGAGCGCGAGCACCCGGGCCGAGGCCATGAGCCTCATCAACCGGGCGTGAGGCCATGAGCCCCGCGCCGCGCCGGTGCCCGGCAGGACTGCCCGAGCACCTGGAGGTCGACGAGACGCTCGTGATGGGCGTCCTGAACGTCACGCCGGACTCCTTCTCGGACGGCGGCGAGCACTTCGCGGCGCCCGACGCGATCGAGCACGGCCGCCGGCTCGTCGCCGAGGGTGCGGCGATCGTCGACGTCGGCGGGGAGTCCACCCGCCCCGGGGCGCCGCGGGTCGACGAGGACGAGGAGCTGCGCCGGGTGATCCCGGTGGTCCGCGCACTGGCCGCCGAGGGCGTCGTCGTCAGCGTCGACACCATGCGGTCCGCGGTCGCCGCCGCGAGCGTCGAGGCCGGGGCCCTCATCGTCAACGACGTCTCCGCCGGCCGGGCCGACGTCGACATGGGCGCCGAGGCCGCCCGCCTGCGCACCGCGCGGGGCACCCCGCCGGTCTTCATCGCGATGCACTGGCGCGGCCACAGCGACGTGATGAACGAGCTGGCCGTCTACGACGACGCCCCCCGCGACAGCGCGCTCGAGCTCGAGGACCGCCTGGCCGCGCTGCGCGAGGCCGGCGTCGAGGACCGCTTCCTCGTCGCGGATCCCGGGCTCGGCTTCTCCAAGACCGGCGAGCAGAACTGGGACGTGCTCGCCGACTGGGAGGGCATCGCCTCCCACGGGCTGCCGATCCTGATCGGCGCCTCCCGCAAGCGCTTCGTCGGCGCACTGGGCGTGGACCGGGACGCCGCGACCGCCGCGATCAGCGGCTACAGCGCCCAGCGGGGCGCCTGGGCCGTGCGCGTGCACGAGGTGACCTCGTCCCTCGCGGCCGTCCGCGTCGGCGACCGCCTGCGCCGGAGCGCACGGCGATGAGCGCCGCGACGCCGCCCCCCGGAACGGACCTCATCGAGGTGACGGGGATCCGCGCCTGGGGCCACCACGGCGTGCTGCCCCAGGAGAAGGACCTGGGCCAGCAGTTCGTGGTCGACGTGGCACTGCACCTGTGGACCGCACCGGCCGGGCGGGCCGACGCCCTGACCCGCACCGTGAACTACGCCGAGGTCGCCGCCGCCGTGCACGACGAGATCGAGGCCGGTCCCCACGACCTCGTCGAGACCCTCGCCGAGCAGATCGCGCGCCGGATCCTCGAGGACACCGGCCACCCGCTCGTGCGCCGCATCGGCGTGCGGGTCCACAAGCCCGCGGCCCCCGTCGGCCTGCCGGTGGGCGATGTCGCGATCACGATCGAGCGCGAGGCGGCGCCGGTCCCGGCCGTGCTCGCGCTCGGCACCAACCTCGGCGACCGCGAGGCCCATCTCGAGCGCGCCCTCGCCCATCTGGCGGCCGCCGACGGCGTCGCGATCGACTGGACCGGCCCGGTGCTCGAGACCGCTCCGGTGGGCGGCCCCGACGGTCAGGGGGCGTTCCTGAACTCCGCGATCGGGGTGAGCACCACCCTGGGGCCCTTCGCCCTGCTGGAGGTCGCCCGCCGCGCCGAGCACGACGCCCGCCGCGAGCGCCGGCTGCGCTGGGGCCCGAGGACCCTCGACGTCGACGTCATCACCTACGGGGACTGGACGAGCGAGGACCCGGAGCTGACGATCCCCCACCCGCGGGCCCACGAGCGCGCCTTCGTGCTCGCGCCCTGGCACGCCGCCCGGCCCGGGGCCGAGCTGCCCGGCCACGGCCCCCTCGCCCCTCTGCTGGCGCGCGCCGCCGACCGTGCAGGGCTCCGCCCGGGACCCGCGATCGAGGGATACGGGATCTCGTGAAGCCGCTGAACATCCCGCTGCTGCTGCTGATCCTCGTGCTCGGCACCGCCTTCGGGGCGCAGATGATGGAGACGCTCGCAGCCCGCGGCCACTCCCTGCCGATCGCGGGCTGGCTGACCACCGCGGTGCTCCTGGTGCTGATCGGGGTGCTGCTGGCCTACGGGATCCCGCTGCGGCGGTACATGCTCGAGTCCGAGGAGCGGCGGGTCCGGCCCAGCCTCGCGCCGCGACGGCACCACATCGACATGCCGACCGCCTTTCGCACCGTGCTGCTGGCGCGCGCCTGCTCCTACACCGGTGCGGTGATGGGCGGCGTCTTCAGCGGGCAGGCGCTGTTCCTCCTGATCACCGGAACGGGCGACCCGCTCAGGGCCACCCTGCCCACCGGCGCGGCCGCGGTGGCGGGGATCGTGCTCGGTGTGCTCGGCGTGATCGTCGAGCGCTGGGGGAAGCTGCCGCCCGAGGACGGCGACGGCGCGGAGGAGAGCGCCGAGGCCGGGCACTGACCTCTCCGCCGGCCCTCGCGGGATCGCGCCGGGCACCGTCGGTCGGACGCAGGGGACCGACCATCGACCGACCATCGACGGAGAGAGCGTCCACCCTCGTCGCAGCAGGGCGAGGCCGAGGGGTGACACGATGGACCCATGATGTCCAGCGCTCCTGACTCCCCCGAAGGTGCCCCGACCGCCCCGCACGTGGTGCCGGCCGGCCCCACCCTCTCCGATGACCGCGACGGGCTGCTCGGCGCGGACGCGCTGCGCCCTGTCTCCCCGAGGCTCGTCCCCGCCCGTTACGTGGCGGGCATCGTCGGCTACGTCATCGGGGTGCTCATGATCGCCGGTGCGATCGTCGCCGCCGTGCTCACCGGCTGGTGGTGGCTCGCGCTCCTCGGCCTGCTGCCCCTGCTGCTGGTGGTCCAGAGCCTCGCGCTCACCCCCCGTCGCGTCCGCGCGATCGGCTACCACGACGGCGAGGAGGACCTCACCATCGCCTCCGGCGTCATGTTCCGTGCGGTGCAGACGATCCCCTACGGCCGCGTGCAGTCGGTGAAGATCGACGAGGGGCCCGTGGACCGGAAGTACGGACTCGCGAAGCTGACCGTGAGCACCGCGGCCGACGGATCGACCGTGGTGCTGCCCGGCCTGCCCAAGGACGAGGCCGAACGCCTCCGCACGCTGCTGACGGACCGCGGCATCGAGACCATGGCGGCGCTGTGAGCGCGCCCGGCCCCGATCCCGCTGCGCCCCTCGGCGAGCCCGTCGGCCCCGACCCGGTGGCGGCGGCGGGCGCGCCCCGACACCGCACCCACCCGATCACCCCGCTGGTCAGCGGCTGGAAGATCGTGGTCGGCATCATCGCCGTGCTCACGGCGCAGAACATCGCCCGCCTGGTCGACGACTTCACGCTGCAGCGCGCGCTGATCGGCTTGGGCGTGGTCGCCGCCGCGGTGGTGGTCGCCATCCTGTTCTCGTCGCTGAGCTGGTGGTTCACCACCTACGCGGTCGACGACCAGGGCGTCTCCCTGCACCGGGGCGTGGTCAGCAAGTCCCGCGAGTACGCGCCGCGGGCCCGGATCGAGTCGGTCTCCGTCGAACGCCCTCTGCTGGCCCGTCTGCTCGGCCTGGCCAAGGTGCGCGTCGAGGTCGCCGGAGGCGGCGAGTCCTATCTGGACATCGAGTACGTGAGGTCCTCCGAGGCGGAGCAGCTGCGCCGTCGTGTCCTCGGCGTCGCAGCCCTCGCCGAAGCCGGGGACTCCGCCGAGCGCCCCGCGCAGGATCCGGCCGCGGCCGGATCGGCGTCGATCGCGGAGGCCACGGGAGCGGCGACCGAGCCCGACGGGGCCGAGCACGCCCCGGCGCTCGGCGAGGCCCCGGCCTCGGCGGAGCGCGCCGAGACCCCGGCGCCGGCGGAGCGCGCCGAGGCTCCCGGAGCGCTCGAGAACGTCCTCTACGACGGAGTCACCGACGGTGAGCTGATCGCGAAGATCCCCACCGAGCGACTCGTGCGCTCGCTCGTGCGCGACCTCGGCTTCCTCATCGGGATCCTCATGAGCATCGTCGGCGTCGGACTCGCGATCGCCCTCGGGATCTGGACGGAGGGCATCAACATCGCGATGCTCATCGCGCTCGCGCCCGCCCTCATCGCGGTGCCGAAGTTCATCTTCGGCAGGATCGAGTCCGGCTGGGGATTCGTCTCCCGGATCACCGACCGCGGGCTGCGGATGCGACGCGGGCTGGCCAACACCCGCACCGACAACATCGCCTTCGGACGCATCCAGCGCTTCGTGCTGAGGCGGCCCTGGCTGTGGCGCACCCCGGACTGGACGTCCGTGACGGTGACGGTCGCGGGCATCGACGACGATTTCGAGAACGGCGCCCAGAACGCGCTCCCCGTCGGCACCCGGGAGGAGCTCGCCGCCACCCTCGGACACCTCGCCGCCCCGCTCGGCACCGAGGACGACCTCGCGACGCTCGAGCACCTGCTGACCGCCCCGGCGCGGAGCCTGGAGGGCCTGCGCAAGCCGTTCAGGGCGTACTGGATCGCACGTCGCACCCAGGTCACCGTGCTGCTGCCCGGCGCGCTGATCCATCGCTCCGGGGTGCTGGGCCGGACGGTCGAGATCATCCCGCGCGAACGGATCCAGCAGGTCACGCTCTCTGACGACCCCCTCGGCCGCCGTCTGGGCGTTCTCGATCTGGCCGTCGGCATCGCGGGGCACACGCTGCACCTGACCGGCCTCGCCCGGCGCGACGCGCTCGCCCTGCACGAGGTCCTCTCGCGCGATGCACGCACGCTGCGCCGCTATCGCGACCGTGAGCGGTGGCCCGCCCCGGCGCTGGCCGCGGCCGGCCGGCCGGCGGGACGATGAGCGCCCCGCGCCTCGGCATCGGCGTCATCGGTGCGGGACGCGTCGGCGCCGTCCTCGGCGCCGCTCTGCGGGCCGAGGGCCACGGCATCACCGGCGCCTACGCCGTCTCCGACGCCTCCAGGACCCGTGCCGCCGATCTTCTGCCCGGCGTGCCGCTGCTGGGCGTCCCCGAGATCGTCGAGCGCAGCGAGATGCTGCTGCTGGCCGTCCCCGACGACCAGCTCGCGCCGCTCGCGGCCGGCATCGCCGCCACCGGGATGTCCCCGGGCGGCCAGCTCGTGGTGCACACCTCCGGCCGCGCCGGTGCCGGGGTCCTGGCTCCCCTCGCGCAGGCCGGCAGCGCGACCCTGGCCCTCCACCCCGCCATGACCTTCACCGGCACCCGGACGGACCTCGCCCGGCTGGTCGGCTGCCCGATGGGCATCACGGCCGCTCCCGAGATCCTGCCGATCGCCGCGGCGCTCGTGGTCGAGCTCGGGGGAGAGGCGGTGGTGCTGGCCGAGGGCGACCGCCCGCTGTACCACGCCGCCCTCGCCCACGCCGCGAACCACCTCGTGGTGCTCGTGGACCAGGCCCGCGAGGCGCTGGGGAGGATGGGCATCGACGAGCCCGGCGCCTATCTGCGGCCGCTCCTCGAGGCGGCGCTCGACGAATCCCTGCGGCACGGGGCCCGGGCCCTGACCGGCCCCGTCGTGCGCGGGGACGCCGGCACGGTCTCCTCGCATCTCGAGGCGCTCGACGACCTCGACACCACCGGAGCGCCGGGGGAGCGCGGTGACGTGGCCGACACCTACCGCGCCCTCGCGCTGGCCGCGCTCGCGCGTGCGAGACTCCCCGAGGAGACGCGCACGCGGATCCGGGACCTTCTCGAGCAGGCCCCGCCCGGCGCGGAACTGGACTGATCCGGCACCGGGGCTGATCCGGCACCGGGGCTGATCCGGCACCGGGGCGCCCGCGTTCGACCGCACCGCCCATGACCGATGGGTTCGCACGACCGCGCACCGCGCATGACCGCGCACCGCGCATGACCGCGCAGCGCGCACGACCGAGGAGCACGCATGACCGAGGACCAGCCCGCCGCCGTCCGCCGCGCCGACACCGTCGTCGTGACCACGAAGGCCCAGCTGCGCGAACACCGCGCCGCGATGACCGGCACGGTCGCCGCGGTGCTGACGCTGGGCTCCCTCCACGACGGACACCTCGCGCTGGTCGAGCGTGCCCGGGAGCTCGCCGACCACGTGATCCTCACCGACTTCGTCAACCCCCTCCAGTTCGGGCCCGACGAGGACTTCGAGGCCTACCCGCGCGACCTCGAGAAGGACCTCGCCCTGGTGGACGGTCTGGTCGATCTGGTCTTCGCCCCCTCCACGGAGGAGATGTACCCGGTGCTGCCGCCCACCGTCTCCGTGACCGCCGGGCATGCCGGCACCGTCCTGGAGGGCGCCGCCCGCCCCGGCCACTTCGACGGCGTGGTGACCGTGGTGACGAAGCTGCTGCAGCTGACCTCGCCGCATCTGAGCGTGTTCGGGCGCAAGGACGCCCAGCAGGTGGCGATCATCCAGCGCCTCGTCGCCGACCTCGACCTGCCGGTGCGGATCGAGACCATCGAGATCCTGCGGGAGCCCACCGGCCTGGCCCGCTCCAGCCGCAACGCCTATCTCAGCGACGCCGGACGGGAGCAGGCCCTGGCCCTGTCGCGCACCATCACCGCCGCCCGAGAGGCCGCGCCCTCGCTCGCCGGGATCCGAGCGGCGCTCGATGCAGCGCTCGAGCGGGCCGAGATCGACTGGGACTACGCCCTCGCCCTGGATCCCGCGACCCTCGAGCCGGTCACCTCCGACCATCGGGGCGAGGTGCTCGTGGTGCTCGCCGGCCGGGTCGAGGGCACCCGACTTCTGGACGCGGCTGTGGCGGTCGCGACAGCACCCTGATCCCATGGACGATCACGGGGGCAGTGATGAGACAATCGCCCTCATGAGCGAGAATCCCCCTGCCCTCGACACGACGGACACCTCCGACCAGGTCGCGGTCCGCAAGTCCAAGCGGGAGCGGCTGCTGGCGCGCGGGGAGGAGGCCTACCCGGTCTCGGTCCCGGTGACCACCGCCATCGCCGAGGTGCGCGCCCGGTACGACCACCTCGAAGCCGGTCAGGAGACGGACGACGAGGTCGGCGTCGCCGGTCGCGTCGTGTTCCAGCGCAACACCGGCAAGCTGGCCTTCCTCACCCTCCAGGACGGTGCCGGGCAGCGCCTGCAGGTCATGGCCTCCCAGGCCGTGATCGGCGCCGAGCGGCTCGCCGACCTGAAGGCGGACGTCGATCTGGGCGATCACGTGTTCTTCCACGGCCGGGTGGGTGCCTCCCGCCGCGGCGAGCTGAGCGTCTTCGCGGACACCTGGCAGATGGCGGCCAAGGCCGTGCGCCCGCTGCCCGTGCTGCACGCCGATCTCTCCGAGGAGTCGCGGGTCCGCCACCGCTACGTCGACCTGATCGTGCGCCAGGAGGCGCGCGACACCGTGCGTCGTCGCGCCGAGGTGATGCATTCCCTGCGCGAGTCGTTCCACGAGCGCGAGTTCGTCGAGGTCGAGACGCCGATGCTGCAGGTGATCCCCTCGGGCGCCGCCGCCCGGCCGTTCGTGACCCACATGAACGCCTTCGATCTGGACCTGTTCCTGCGGATCGCCCCCGAGCTGTACCTCAAGCGCGCGGCCGTGGGCGGACTCGAGAAGGTCTTCGAGATCAACCGCAATTTCCGCAACGAGGGCGCGGATTCCACGCACTCACCGGAGTTCGCGATGCTCGAGGCGTACCAGGCCTACGGGGATTACGACACCATCGGCGATCTCACCCGGCGGCTCGTGCAGGAAGCGGCCGAGCGCTCGACCGGCTCCCAGCTGGTCACCCTCGCCGACGGCTCCGAGTACGACTTCTCCGGTGAATGGGCGCAGATCACCGTGTACGGCTCCCTCTCGGAATCCCTCGGTGAGGAGATCACCCCCGAGACCACGCCCGAGCAGCTGCGCCGGATCGCGCGCTCCCTCGAGCTGGACCTCGAGCACCCGAAGTTCGGGCACGGCAAGCTCGTCGAGGAGCTCTTCGAGCATCGGGTGGGCGACCACCTGCACGCGCCGACCTTCGTGCGGGACTTCCCGGTCGAGACCAGTCCGCTGGTGCGCGCCCACCGCAGCACTCCCGGCGTGGTCGAGAAGTGGGATCTGTACGTGCGCGGCTTCGAGCTCGGCACCGGATACTCCGAGCTCGTGGACCCGGTCATCCAGCGCGAGCGCTTCGCGCAGCAGGCGGCACTGGCCGCCCAGGGCGATGACGAGGCGATGCTCCTGGACGAGGACTTCCTCGAGGCGATGGAGTACGCCCTGCCGCCCACGGGAGGCATGGGCATGGGCGTGGATCGGCTGCTGATGGCGATCACGGGGCTCGGGATCCGCGAGACCATCCTCTTCCCCCTCGTGAAGCCGGAGGCCTGATATGGACTCGGGATTCTGGTTCGAGGCGGGCGCGCTGCTCCCGTCGATCGGTGTGGGGCTGCTGTTCTGGTTCGTGATCCGCGCGATCCTCCGCGCCGATCGCCATGAACGAGATGTCGAGCGGCAGGCCGAGCGGGAATACCGCGAGCGCCGCCGCGGTGATGAACAGAATCACTCTGCCTGAGCGAATATCGGAATCGTATTGAAATTCGGCCCCATTCCCCGGATACTGGTACTCAGCGGTGAACTCCTCGGAGATCGCCCATGAATACGACAGCAGACCAGCGAGGGAGAACCCCTATGGCACGGAAGACGTTTGTGGAGCTCATCGACGATCTCAGCGGCGACAAGGCCGACGAGACCGTGAGCTTCTCCCTGGACGGAGTCGCCTACGAGATCGACCTGTCCGAGGCCAATGCCGCGAAGCTCCGCGAGGAGCTCGGCGGCTGGGTCGAGAAGGCGCGCCGCGTGGGCGGACGCCGCGCTCGCGGCACCGCCCCGGCTCGCGGCGGATCGAACGACTCCGCGCGGATCCGCGAGTGGGCCCGCGGGGCCGGCTACGAGGTCCCCGACCGCGGTCGCATCTCCGGCACGATCCGCAAGGCCTACGAGGAGGCCCACGGGGAGTGACCCCGGCGCCGCCCGGCACAGCACGGCCGGGCAGTCCGTGAACTCTCGACCAGGCCCGTCACCGATCGGTGGCGGGCCTGGTCGTCGTCCGGGGGCGGTGCTGCGCGGAGGGACTCCCGGGCCGCGGCACTCACCACTGCGGCACTCACCACCCCCGCAGGGTCCAGGAGGCCTCGTGCTCGGCGCCGGGGGTCAGACGCACGACGTCGGTGCCGCTGCGGAACGCATCGGGAGGGCAGGTCATCGGCTCCACGGCGAGTCCGCGCCGGTGGTGCTCGGGCTCCGGTCGATCCGCGGTGTGGATCTGCAGCCAGGGGCACTCGGGGCCTGCGCTGAGCGCCACCCCCGTGCCGCCCGGTGCGGTCACCGAGACCGTGCAGCGTCCGTTCTCGTCACGGCCGAGATCGGTGAAGGCGTGGTCGATGAACAGCGGACCGATCTCCTTCGCCGTCCGGAAGTCGAAGTCGCTCCCCGGGGCGACGGGCTCCGTGCCCGTGGGCAGCAGACGGTCCTCGGTGACGGTCAGGACGGTGCCTGCCTCGACCTCCAGCGACCAGCTGTCCAGCGGCTCGGGCCCCGCGACCAGGTAGGGGTGCGGGCAGACCCCGTAGGGGGCGTCCTGCGCACCGAGGTTGCGGGCGGTCACGGAGGTGGTGAGCCCGTCCCGCGGATCCAGGGTGCAGCGCACCGTGATCAGCAGGTGGAAGGGATAGCCCGGGGAGGGGAAGAGCTCGCTGCGCAGGACCACCTCGTCCTCGGCGCGGTGCACCGGGGTGAAGGCCTGGAAGGAGATCAGCCCGTGCAGGGCATTGCCGCGCTCGGGCTCGGTCAGCGCCGTGCGGATCTCCTGCCCGTCCCAGGAGTAGGTGCCGTCCCCGATGCGATTGGGCCACGGGGCGACGATCGCGCCGCGGTAGAACAGGATCGGCCCGGTCTCGGGATTGCGCACCAGCAGGTCGCGACCGCCCACGGTGAGCGATTCCAGCGTCGCGCCGACGGTGGAGACCTCCGCTCGGTACTCGCCGGCGACGAGCTCGAGGAGCTCGCCGCGGTCACGGGCTGCGGCCTGCTCCGTCGGGTCCTGCTGGGAGGGGATGCGGTTCATGAGGTGGTCTCCTGCTGCGTCTCGGCGACGGCGACGGGGTGGGGGACGGGTCGGGTGAAGGGACGGGGCCGGGTCAAGGCTCGGGCTCGGGCTCGGGCTCGGGGTCGGGCTCGGGGTCGGGTTCGACGATCACGACCTCGAGCCGTCGCGGTCCGTGCACTCCCTCGACGCGATCCAGCTCGATGTCGCTGGTCGCGCTCGGACCGGAGATCATCGTCCAGGCGGCGCGCGGATCCTCCGCCATGCGCGCGATGCCCTTGGGGACGCCGAGCACCACCTGGTCGGACTCGACCACGACCACGTGGTGGTCGGGGATCAGGGAGATCGCCCGTCGGCCGCCGAGGTCGTCGCCTCGCAGCACGATCGTGCCGGTGAGGGCGATCGCGGTGTGACATCCGGTGAGCACGGCATCGATCGTGTCGAGCTCGTGGGCCGTCGCGGTGCCGTCGTCGAGGACCACCTCGGACCGCACCTGCTCGGTCCACGGCGAGGGGAGGGAGGCGGGCACCACGACGGTGCGCGCGCCCGCGAGCGCCTCGGCGATCACCGTCGGCGCTGCGGACGCCGTGGTGCGGTGGACGACGGCGGTGTAGTCCTCGAGGCGCTGCACCAGCACGTCCCGCACCTTCTCCGGAGCGGTCCGCAGCTCCTGCTTGTCGTCGGCCCGCTGGTAGTCACGGGGCACGTCGGCCGCCTCGGTGACCGCATCGCGGCGCGGGGCAGCGAGAGCTGTGCGCACCCGGGCGAGGATCTCGTCCTTCGCGCTCATCCCGGGGGTGCGGGTGGGGCGGTCGTCCTGCCAGTCGTTCATGCCCGTTCCTCGCCGTCGGTGCCGCCGGGGTGCTCGTCCCCGTCGGTGCCCCCGCGCGGTGCGGCCCCGTCGTCCGGCCCCGACGGTGCGGCGTCGGCGTCCTCCGCCGTCGCGCGTGCCCGATCCTTCTCGCGCTGGTCCCACCAGGAGCGGAAGGAGGTGCCGGGCTTGGGCAGGTCGCGATGGTCCGTCCAGCCGGGGATCAGCGGGATCATGCCGGGCAGCTTCCCGATGTTCTCACCCGTCAGCACCGAGGACAGCGGTCCGGCCGAGCGCACCGCGAGATCGTAGGCGCGCGGGGAGGACATGAGCCTGCCCGCCCCCTGGAGGGCCACGTCCCAGGTGCCGTGGAAGTCGCCCCGCGTCTCACGGCGGCGATCGACGTCCTCGGCGCGCAGGTGCACGAGGATCTTGGGGATGTCGATCTTCACCGGGCACACGTCGTAGCAGGCGCCGCACAGGCTCGAGGCGTAGGGCAGGGTCGAGCTGGGATCGTCGGAACCGGTCATGCCCGTCATCTGGGGGGAGAGGATCGCGCCGATCGGCCCGGGATAGGTCGAGCCGTAGGCGTGCCCGCCGGTGCGGGCGTAGACCGGGCACACGTTCAGGCAGGCCGAGCAGCGGATGCAGTGCAGGGCGCTGCGGCCCTCGGGGTCCTCGAGCACCGCGGAGCGACCGTTGTCCAGCAGCACCAGATGGAACTCCTCGGGGCCGTCTCCCTCATGGACGCCGGTGAACAGGGTGGTGTACGGGTTCATCCGCTCCCCGGTCGAGGAACGGGGCAGCAGCTGCAGGAACACCTCGAGGTCCTGGAAGCTCGGCACGATCTTCTCGATGCCGACCACCGAGATGAGGGTCCGGGGCAGCGTCAGGCACATCCGTCCGTTGCCCTCGGACTCGACGACGACCATGGTGCCCGTGTCGGCGACCGCGAAGTTCGCCCCCGAGATCGCGACCGATCCGGGCATGTCCAGGAACTTCTCGCGCAGGAAGCGTCGCGCGGCCTCGGCGAGCTCTGCCGGCTCGTCCGTGATCGACGGATCCAGATCCGGCATCGCGGCCAGGAAGATCTCCCGGATCTCGGCGCGGTTGCGGTGGATCGCGGGAACCAGGATGTGGCTGGGCGTGTCGCCGGCGAGCTGCACGATGAGCTCGGCGAGATCCGACTCGATGGCGCGGATCCCCGCGTGCTCGAGCACCTCGTTCAGACCGATCTCCTGGGTGGCCATCGACTTGACCTTCAGCACCTCCTCGGCACCGCGCTCGCGGGCGAGCCGGGTGACGATGTCTCCGGCCTCCTCCGCGTCCCGTGCCCAGTGCACCACGCCGCCGGCCGCGGTGACCGAGGCCTCGAGCTGTTCGAGCAGCTCGGGAAGATGATCGGTGACCTGCCACTTCAGAGCGCTGCCGGCGGTGCGGAGCTTCTGCCAGTCGCGCACCTCGCGCACCGCACCGGCACGCTTGGCCTGGATCCCGGTGGTGGCGTGGCGCAGGTTCGCGCGCAGGGTCTCGTCGGCCAGCTCCTCGCGCGCGGCCTCCGGGAACCCGCGCTCGCCGCGCAGGGCCGAGCCCGGGGAGGCGTGCTGCGGGCGGACCGTGGGGATGCCGAGGTGGACCGTGCTCATGACGCCCTCCCCAGGATGGTCTCCGCCGGGACGAAGGGCTCCTCGCGGGTCGAGGCGAGGATCTGGGCGAGATGGACCGCACGCGGCCCGGCGCCGGCATCGTGGGTGCGGCGCAGCTTCCCGCCGATGTTCATCAGGCACGACGCGTCACCGGCGACCACGAACTCGGCGCCGCTGCGCACCACGTTCGCCGCCTTGTCGGCGACCATCGCATCGCTGGTGGCGTCGTTCTTCACCGAGAAGGTGCCGCCGAAGCCGCAGCAGGTGTCGGATTCGGGCAGGTTCTTCACCTCGATGCCCTCGACCGCCCGCAGCAGCTTCAGCGGGCGGGGCCCCACCTTGAGGAAGCGCATCGAATGGCAGGTGGGATGGTAGGTCACCGAGTGCGGGAAGTAGGCGCCAACGTCGGTCACCTTCAGCACGTCCACCAGCAGCTCGGAGAGCTCGTAGGTCTTCGCCGCCACGGCGGCGGCCCGTTCCTCGAGCACCCGGTCGTTCTCGTGGCGGGCGACCAGCTCGTGCTGGTCCCGCACGCATCCGGCGCAGGATCCCGAGGGCATGACGATCGCGTCGACCCGATCGAGCGCCGGCTCGAAGGTGTCCACGAAGGAGCGCACCACCGGAGCGGCCTCCGTGTAGTAGCCGGAGTTGGTGTGCATCTGCCCGCAGCAGGTCTGGCGCTTGTCGAACACGACCTCGTGCCCGAGCCGCTCCAGCAGCATGACGGTCGCGCGCGCCACGTCGGGAGCCATCACGTCCACCAGACAGGTGGTCATCAGCGAGATGCGCATCGGCTGTCCTTCCTCCTCATCGAGTGCTCTTCCTCATCGTGCGTCGGCGGATCGCGGCGGACCCGCCGTCCCCGCAGCGGGACCGGCGCGGCCGCGGCGACGTCAGGAGTGGGCCAGCCCCAGGGCGTCGGCGGTGCGCTCGAGGGTCCGGTGCGCCTCCTCGACGTCGTCGGACAGCGAACGGCCCCAGCTGGGGACCATCTGGGTGAGCTTCGGCCGCCATTCCTCGATGCGCTGCGGGAACATGCGCTCGAGCATGCCCAGCATGATGCTGGTCGCGGTGGAGGCGCCGGGGGACGCCCCGAGCATGCCGCCGATCGATCCGTCGGCCGCCGTGATCAGCTGGGTGCCGAACTGCAGCACTCCGTGCTTCTTCGCGTCCGGGGCGATGACCTGGACGCGCTGACCGGCGGTGACCTCCTCCCAGTCGGACTCGCGGGCGGCGGGCATGTACTCCAGCAGCGCCTCGAAGCGCTGGTGTCGAGTCGCGGCGAGCTGAGAGACGAGGTACACCATGAGGTCGAGGTTCGGCGGGGCCACCGCCATCATCTGCGTGAGGTTCGAGGGCTTGATCGACTCGAAGAGATCCGTGCAGCGCCCGGTCTTGAGGAACTTCGGCGACCAGCCCGCGTAGGGGCCGAACATGAGCGATCGCTGCCCGCCCACGAAGCGGGTGTCCAGGTGCGGCACGCTCATCGGCGGGGCGCCGACCGCGGCCTTGCCGTACACCTTCGCGTCGTGGCGGGCGATGATCTCCGGATCGGTGCAGCGCAGCCACTGGCCCGAGATCGGGAAGCCGCCGAAGCCGCGGATCTCCTCGATCCCCGACTTCTGCAGCAGCGGCAGCGCATAGCCGCCGGCGCCGACGAAGACGAACGGCGCGCGGACCACCCTCAGGGAGTCGTCCCGCGTGGAACGGACCATGACGCCCCAGTCCGATCCCATGCGGCGCAGGTCCACCACGTCGGAGCCGGTGGCGACCGTGGTGCCGGTGCGCTCGGCGAAGGAGAGCATCTGCCGGGTCAGGGCGCCGAAGTCGACGTCGGTGCCGTCGGGGGAGCGGGTCGCGGCGACGGTCTCGGTGATCGGGCGGCCCTCGGAGACCAGCGGGGCCCACTCGCCCAGACGCGCGTGCTCCGTCGTGAACTCCATCCGGTCGAACAGCGGGTTCGCGACGAGCGCCTGATGGCGCCGACGCAGGTAGTCGACGTTCTCCATCCCGTGCACGAAGCTCATGTGCGGCACCGTGTGGATGAACTCGGAGGGATCGCCGATGCGATCGTTCTCCACCAGGTGCGCCCAGAACTGGCGCGAGATCTGGAACTGCTCGTTGATCGAGATCGCCTTGGCAGGGCTGACCGAGCCGTCCACGTCCTGCGGGGTGTAGTTCAACTCGCACAGGGCGCTGTGTCCGGTCCCGGCGTTGTTCCAGGCGTCGCTGGACTCCGCCCCCAGGGAGTCGAGCCGCTCGAGGACCACGATCTCCCAGCTCGGTTCGAGCTCGGTGAGCATCGCGGCAAGGGTCGCGCTGGCGACACCACCACCGATCAGCACCGCATCCGCACGGGTCACATCCAGGTCAGCCATGTCTCTCCGTTCGAGCTTGCGCGGGGCTCCGCCCTGGTGGGGGCCGCGCAGTCATCGCGCGGCACGGGGCGGCCGTGCCGTCCAGGGTATCCCTCTTGGGCGGGTGGCGAGTCGACCGGGCGGCGAGCGCCGCCGGGTTCGCCGGGGCGGTCCCCGTCGGCTCACGCCGAGGCGGTGCCGGACCTCGCGAGGTCCTCGAGCAGCAGCTCCGTGCGACGGCCCAGCAGGCTCGTGGCGAGGTCGATCGCGGCACCCGCGCCGACCAGCAGGGCCAGCGGCCACAGCGCCGCGCAGAGCACGAGCCAGACCGACAGCGCCAGGATCAGCAGGATCGATCGTCCCGGCAGCGCCCCCGGCAACAGCAGGGCGAGACGCCAGGTGACCAGGAGGTCCTGGCGGCGCAGTCGCGGCACCGCCACGATCGCCGCGGCGCTCAGCGAGGACCATGCGAGGCTCGCCACGGCGAGCCCGCTGAGCACGAAGGCGGCGACCTGCCCCGGGGTGCCGCCTCCGATGACGATCCAGATCATCGCGGCGGAGCCGAGCTGCACGACCAGCAGTGGCAGCAGGCGGAGATTCGCTCCGATGAACTGGCGGCGGTAGGCCGACCACATCAGCGGCAGCACGCGCACCTTCGCCCCGTGGCGGGAGGCGATGAGGGCGTCCGCCGCGGCGACGGAGGCGGGGGCGACCCCGGCCACGACCAGGCCCAACAGGCTCAGCAGCATCCACAGGAGGTTGACCCGGAGGACCAGCAGGACCCGCTCGATCATCTCATTGGCCCGCATCACCCACCCGGGCACCTGTGCAGCGCCCGTCGGTCCTCCGGTTCGGCTCATGGGGTGAAGGCTATCCGGGCGGGGCGGTGGGTGCGACCTCCTGCCTTCTGCGACCGCGGCCCGCAGAGGCCCGATGTCTCGGCGGGCACATCGACGTCACGCACGAGGGTGCCCAGTTCTGTCCGGCGCTGTTCTGCCCGGTGTCGGTACCTCTGGCCCAGAGGCCCGATCTTTGATGGAATGCGCGTATGAGGTCAGAGTCGCACCCGGAACCGTCCTCGCCGTGGGACCGCCCCCTCGTCCCCACGCCCGCCCAGCTCGCCTGGCAGAAGGATGGGCTCGGGGTCTTCTTCCACGTCGGAGTCAACACCTTCGCGGGGAGGGAATGGAGCGACGGCACTCTTCCGCCGCAGATCTTCGACCCCTCGGACCTGGACGTCGAGCAGTGGGTCGACGTCGCCGAGGACCTCGGCGCGAGGTACGTCGTGCTCACCGCCAAGCACCATGACGGCTTCTGCCTCTGGCCCACCGCCACCACCGACTACTCGGTCGCGTCGTCGCCGTGGAGGGACGGACAGGGCGATCTCGTCGGCGAGCTCGCCGAGGCCTGCCGCCGCCGCGGCATGAAGCTCGGTCTCTACCTCTCCCCGTGGGACCGCAACGCCCCGCAGTACGAGGACCCGGCGGACTACGACGAGTTCTACCTCGCTCAGCTGCGCGAGCTGTGCACCGACTACGGGCAGCTGCACGAGCTGTGGTTCGACGGCGCGGGCTCCGCGGGCCGGGAGTACGACTGGGAGCGCATCGGCGCACTCATCGACGAGCTCCAGCCCGGGGCGATGGTGTTCAACATGGGGCCGGCCACGATCCGCTGGGTCGGCAACGAGGACGGGCTGGCGAGCGATCCGGTCCGGTACGTCACCGACTCGACCGATCTGAACAACTACGACGACGTGATCGAGCCCGGCGAGCCCCGGTACCTCCCGCCCGAGTGCGACGTCTCGCTGCGCCAGGGATGGTTCTGGCAGCCCGGCGAGGAGTCCAAGACGCTCCCGCACCTGCTCGCGATCCACGACCGCTCGATCGGGCTGGGCGCGAACCTGCTGCTGAACATCCCGCCCGACCGTCGCGGACGGATCGACGAGGCCGACGCCGCACGGGTCCGCGAGGTCGCCCAGGCGCTGCGGGACCGCTTCGGTTCCCCGCACGAGGGCGTCCTCCACGTCGAGGACGGCGCGGTGCACGTCGATCTCGGCGAGGAGCTCGAGTTCGACCACGTCGAGCTCGTCGAGCGCCTCGAGGAGGGCCAGCGCGCTCACTCCCATCGCATCCTGGCCCAGGACGGGACCGAACTGGCCCTCGGCGGCACGATCGGCATCCGCCGCCTCCATCGCCTGCCCGCCGCGGTCCGCACGGCGGGTCTGAGGATCGAGATCGCGGGCGAGGGCGCACGTCTCGAGGCGGTCCGGGTGCACGACGCGACCGGCGCGCCGGTCCCGGACCTGGCCGGCGCCGACCGCGCGCCCACGGTGGCGCCCGAGTCCTGAGCGCCGGGTGCCGGGCGCGGGCTCCCGAGCGCAGGGCCCGCGCAGGACCTCGGCCCGGAGCGTCCCGTCACGCCCACGGCGAACAGCGGTCACGCCCGCGGCGAACAGGCGGGGAATCCTCCGCCGATCCGCGTAGTCTCGATCCATCACCACCACCGGACGGGGGAGGACCATGTTCGAACGCTTCACCGATCGCGCCCGCCGCGTCGTCGTCCTGGCGCAGGACGAGGCTCGGCTGCTGAACCACAACTACATCGGCACCGAGCACATCCTGCTCGGCCTGATCCACGAGAACGAGGGGGTCGGGGCCAAGGCCCTCGAAGCCCTCGGCGTCTCGCTCGACGCCGTGCGCGAGCAGGTCCGCGACATCATCGGCGAGGGCAACCAGACGCCGTCGGGCCACATCCCCTTCACGCCCCGCGCGAAGAAGGTGCTCGAGCTGAGCCTGCGCGAGGCCCTGCAGCTGGGGCACAACTACATCGGCACCGAGCACATCCTGCTCGGACTGCTGCGTGAGGGCGAGGGGACGGCCGTCAAGGTGCTCTCCCGCCTCAAGGCCGAGCCGTCGGCCGTGCGCCAGGAGGTCATCGAGCGCCTCTCGGGCTACCAGGGCAAGGAGCCGGCCAACGCCGGCGGCCCCGCCGAGGGCCAGCCCTCGGGCTCGCTCGTGCTGGACCAGTTCGGCCGCAACCTCACCCAGGCCGCCCGCGAGGGCAAGCTCGACCCGGTCATCGGTCGGGACATGGAGGCCGAGCGCGTGATGCAGGTGCTCAGCCGCCGCACCAAGAACAACCCGGTGCTGATCGGCGAGCCCGGTGTCGGCAAGAGCGCCGTCGTCGAGGGTCTGGCCCAGTCCGTGGTCGCCGGCGACGTCCCGGAGACCCTCAAGGACAAGCAGCTGTACACGCTGGACCTGGGCTCCCTGGTGGCCGGCTCCCGCTACCGCGGTGACTTCGAGGAGCGCCTGAAGAAGGTGCTCAAGGAGATCCGCACCCGCGGCGACATCATCCTGTTCATCGACGAGATCCACACCCTCGTGGGTGCGGGTGCCGCCGAGGGCGCGATCGACGCCGCGAGCATCCTCAAGCCGATGCTGGCCCGCGGCGAGCTGCAGACCATCGGCGCGACCACGCTCGAGGAGTACCGCAAGCACATCGAGAAGGACGCCGCGCTCGAGCGCCGCTTCCAGCCGATCCAGGTCGACGAGCCCTCGGTCGCCCACACCGTGGAGATCCTCAAGGGCCTGCGGGACCGCTACGAGGCGCACCACAAGGTGACCATCACCGACAGCGCCCTGGTCGCCGCCGCGAACCTCGCCGACCGCTACGTCAACGACCGCTTCCTGCCGGACAAGGCGATCGACCTGATCGACGAGGCCGGCGCCCGGCTGCGGATCCGTCGTCTCACCGCGCCACCCGAGCTCAAGGAGTTCGACGCGAAGATCGAGTCGGCGCGCAAGAAGAAGGAGGAGGCGATCGACGGGCAGGACTTCGAGCTCGCCGCCTCGCTGCGCGACGAGGAGCAGACGCTCAAGACCGAGCGCGACGAGAAGGAGAAGGCCTGGCGCCACGGCGAGTCGGACGTCGTGACCACGGTCTCCGAGGAGGTCATCGCCGAGGTGCTGGCCGCCTCGACCGGCATCCCGATCGTCAAGCTCACCGAGGAGGAGTCCTCGCGGCTCATCCACATGGAGGACGAGCTGCACAAGCGCGTCATCGGGCAGAACGAGGCGATCAAGGCCGTCTCGCGGGCGATCCGTCGCACCCGTGCCGGGCTGAAGGATCCCAAGCGTCCGGGCGGTTCGTTCATCTTCGCCGGCCCCACCGGCGTCGGCAAGACCGAGCTGGCCAAGGCGCTCGCGGAGTTCCTGTTCGGCGACGAGGAGTCGCTCATCCAGCTGGACATGTCCGAGTTCGGGGAGAAGCACACGGCCTCGCGCCTGTTCGGCTCGCCCCCCGGCTACGTCGGCTACGACGAGGGCGGGCAGCTCACCGAGAAGGTGCGCCGCAAGCCGTTCAGCGTCGTGCTGTTCGACGAGGTGGAGAAGGCCCACGTGGACATCTTCAACTCGCTGCTGCAGATCCTCGAGGACGGTCGTCTCACCGACTCGCAGGGCCGGATGGTCGACTTCAAGAACACCATCATCATCATGACCACCAACCTTGGCACCCGGGACATCGCCAAGGGCGTGTCCATGGGCTTCACCGCGGGCGGCGACCTGAACACCGACTACGAGCGGATGAAGTCGAAGGTCCACGAGGAGCTCAAGCAGCACTTCAAGCCCGAGTTCCTCAACCGCGTCGACGACGTGGTGGTCTTCCCGCAGCTCTCGATGCAGGAGATCGTCCAGATCGTCGACCTGGAGATCGCCAAGCTCGAGACCCGTCTGCGCGACAAGGACATGACGCTCGTCCTCACTCCCGGGGCGAAGGACCTGGTGGCCGAGAAGGGCTACGACCCCGTGCTCGGTGCCCGCCCGCTGCGCCGCACCATCCAGCGCGACATCGAGGACACTCTCTCGGAGCGGATCCTGTTCGGTCAGGTCCAGGTCGGCGACGAGATCGTCGTCGACGCCGAGGGCGAGGGCCTGCTCGGCGAGCTGACCTTCGCCCGTCGCAGCGAGGGCGGTGAGCTCGAGGCGATCTCCGAGGTGATCGATGTCGAGTCGATGACCCAGGCCCGCGCCGAGGACGCCACCCACGCCGACGGCGCGGGCGCCCCGGACACGGACAGCGCGGAGGCCAGCGCCTCCTGACCGCCGGTGCCGGCCGCGCCCCGCGGGGACGCGGCCGGCACCGCTGCTCCGCACGGGCGTCCGGCCCGGCGCGGGCATCACCTCGGGACCGGTGGCACCGGATCCGGGATCCCCGTACCGAGGGCCTGACCGCAGCGGTCAGGGCCCGGAGGCCGTCGACGGAGAGGACGCATGGGCGAGCTCATCGACTGGCTGCTGTCACTGACCGGACAGGTGGAGGACTGGATCCTGGGCGTCGCCGACGCCTGGTGGGTCCATCTCGTGGTCTACCTGTTCGCGGCCCTCGACGGCTTCTTCCCGTCGGTGCCCAGCGAGTCGACGATCGTCACCCTCTCCTCCCTCTGGTCCAGCTCCGGCCGGCCCTCGCTGATCCTGCTCGGGCTCGCGGCCTGGCTCGGCGCCTGGACCGGCGACAACATCGGCTACCTGATCGGCAGCAAGATCGGCTGGGAGCGCTTCCGGTTCCTGCGCGAGGGCCGGGGCCGCAGGGCCGTGGAGGCCGCCGACCACGGACTGCAGAACCGGGCCCTGGTCTTCCTGATGACCGCCCGCTACATCCCCTTCGGCCGCACCGCCGTGAACCTGGTGGCCGGGGCTGTGCACTACCCCCACCGGCGCTTCTGGCCCCGCTCGCTGCTGTCCACCTTCGTCTGGGCGGTCTACTCCTGCGCGATCGGGGCGGTCGCCGGAGCGTGGTTCGAGGACCATCATCTGCTCGCGATCACCGTCGCCCTGATCGCCGCGGTGGTCCTGGCCCTCGTGCTCGAGCGGCTGATCGCCGCCGGCCACCGTCGTCTCGATCGGCGCGCGGCACGGCTCGCCGCGGCCGAGCACGGCGCCGCGGTGAGCTCCGACGCCGACCCGGCGCACAGGGCCTCCGAGAGCGGCACGGCCCCGGCGGACGGCGACGACCCCGCGCCCCGACGGGCCACCGCCGGTGCCGAACCGCAGGACATCAGCCCAGCACAGGGAGAGGACCGACCCGCATGACCCTCACCATCCGCCCCGCCCTCCCGGCCGACGTGCGCGGCATCAACCGCCTCGTCGAGCCGATGACGCACACCGGGATCCTGCTGGGCAAGGACCTCGTCTCCTACTACGAGGCGGTCCAGGAGTTCCTGGTCGCGATCGACGAGGAGGGGGAGGTGCTCGGCTGCGGAGCGCTCCACGTGATGTGGGAGGACCTCGCCGAGGTGCGCACCCTCGCGGTCCACGACAGCCAGCGCGGCACGGGTCTGGGCCACCGCATGCTGGTCGCCCTTCTCGAGCGCGCCGCGCAGCTGGGCCTGCAGCGGGTCTTCTGCCTGACCTTCGAGGTCGAGTTCTTCTCCCGTCACGGCTTCGAGGTGATGAGCGACGTCGTCGACCCCGACGTCTACAACCAGCTGCTGCGCTCTCCCGACGAGGGGATCGCGGAGTTCCTCGACCTCGCCCGGGTCAAGCCCAACACCCTCGGGAACACGCGCATGATCAAGACTCTCGGGAGCGCGGAGGCCCTCGGGAGCGCGGAGGGCCTCGGCCGCGGGGACTGAGCGCTCAGGGAAGGCGCAGCCCCGCCCCCTCGCGCACGGCCAGTCCGTCCTCGACCAGTGTCGTCGCGCAGCGTCGCACCCGCTCCGCGTCCTCGGGGTCCAGGGTGAGCATCGCCGCGTCCGAGGCCGCGCCGTCCTCTCGCAGCAGGGCCATGATCTGCCCGCGCATCTGTCGGTCCGTGCCCTCGAACGCCTGGCGTCGCCGGGCCCCCTCCGCGGCGGCGGGGCGACCGGCGGCGACCCAGGCGCACCCGCCGTCGGCCAAGGGGCACTCCTCGCAGCGGGGCGAGCGGGCGGTGCACACCAGGGCGCCGAGCTCCATCACCGCCTGGTTCCAGGCCACCGAGCGCGGGCGCTGCGCCGGCAGGCTGCGGGCGGCGAGGTCCCGCTCGGCGGCGCTGTAGGAACGATCCGGCAGGGCGTCGCCGCGCAGGCTGCGCGCGAGCACCCGGCGGATGTTCGTGTCCACCACCACCGCCCGCTCGTGGTGCGCGAACGCCGTGACCGCGGCGGCGGTGTACTCGCCGATCCCGGGCAGCGCGCGCAGGGCGACCTCGCCCCGTGGCACGCGGCCGCCGTGCTCCCGCACGATCGCACGGGCGCACTCCTGCAGTCGCAGTGCACGGCGCGGATATCCCAGCCGGTCCCAGCGGCGCAGCACCTCGGCGGTGGGGGCGTCGGCGAGATCGGCCGGGGTGGGCCAGTGCTCCATCCAGTCCTTCCAGCGGGGGAGCACCCTGACCACGGGGGTCTGCTGGAGCATCACCTCGGAGACCAGGATCGACCAGGCCGTGGCTCCGGTGTGCCGCCAGGGCAGGTCCCGGCCCTGATCCCCGAACCACGTGATCACGGCGTCGATCCCCGCGTCCTCCATCGCCGGCGCGGGCTCGGGGGCAGCGACGGCGCGGGCCGGGACCGTCCGGTCCCGGCCCGCGCCGTGAGGAGGCGGTGCCTCGGCACCGTTCATGCTGATCAGACCTGCGGGGTGGTCCCACCGGGGGCAGTGCCGCCGGACTCGGCGGTGCCGCCGCGGTGCGCGGTGAGCGCATCGCGGATCTCGGTGAGCAGGACGATGTCCTCCGAGACGGCGATCTCCTCCTCCTCGGGCAGACCGCGGCGCTTGCGGTCCATCTTCCGCGCGGCGGAGATCGGCAGGACGAAGACGAAGTAGACCACGGCTGCGGTGATCAGGAAGGCGATGACCGCGGAGAGGACTGCGCCGATGTCGACCTTGGTCGACTCGTTCGTGATGGTGAAGGCGAGACCGTCGACGTTGTCGCCGCCGAAGACGTTGATCACCGGCTGGATGAGGTTGTCGACGAACGCACCGATCAGCGCGGTGAAGGCGCCACCGATGACGACACCCACCGCCAGGTCGATGACGTTGCCCTGCATGACGAATTCCTTGAAGCCCTTCATGGGGTGTTCCTTCTCGGGTCGGGGATGAGGGAGGAGCCGCGGGAGCGACTCCGCACGGACTTTAGCCGATGACGGCCACCACCAGCGAGGCCGCGCCGAGGGCGTGAGCGACTTCTCCCGCGCGGGAGCGGTCCACGGCGACCAGTGCCGGCACCGTCCCCGGGGCGGCGGTGCCGAGCGCGCCGGAGGCCTCCGGATCGTCGGCCAGGGCGATGAGCTGGGCGGCGACACGGCCGGAACCGCCCGTCATCGGGTCCGGGGCGAGAAGCTCGAGGTCCCTCCCGGGGCGCAGCTGCGGGGCGAGCACGTCGGGGACGGGCACCACCATCAGCACGGCGCCGTCCGGGACGGCCATGTCGGCGGTCCCCTCGAGCATCCCGGGCAGCAGCGGGGTGCCGGCGGTCAGCGGGAGCGCGGTGGTGCGTCCGAGCAGATCCTCCGGGGCGACCGCGGCGTCGTCGGGGACGAGCTCCGCGGCGACGCGCACGGAGCGCAGATGCTCGGGAGCGAGCTCGGTCCCGGCAGGGATCGGCTCGCGCACGACGACGACCTCGACGCCGCGGACCGACGGCGGCAGCAGCGAGGGGAGCATCGCGGCCGTCGCGAGGGCGAGGGCGAGGAGGGCGAGGAGGCGGCGGCGCCGGCGCAGGGCACGGCGCCAGGAGGGCAGCTGGCTGCGGAGTCGGGTGAGCATGGACCGACGCTAGGCGTGCCGCTCGCGCCGCGGGCGCGGGACGTGCGGGGTGTGGACGAGCGGGCCTGGGGAGGAACGGTCCTCGCCGGGCTCAGGACCTCAGGAACGCCGGACCTCAGGACCTCCGGGCCTCAGGACCTCCGGACCTCAGGACGCGGCGGGGACCGGCTGCGCGCTCGAGCCGGCCGACGAGCTCGAGGCGTTCGACGAGCTCGAGCTGTCCGAGGAGGCGCTCGTCGGCGAGGCGCCGTCCGAGGAGGTGCTCGCGGCGGAGCCCTCGGCCGAGGCACCCGCGGACGCCGTCGAGGCACCCGAGGTCGCCGAGTCGGTGGAGTAGAAGCCCGAGCCCTTGAAGACGATCCCCACGGAGTCGAAGACCTTCCGCAGTGCGTCCTGTGCGCACTCGGGGCAGCTCACCAGCGAGTCCTCGCTGAAGCTCTGGTACTGCTCGAAACGGTGCCCGCAGTTCTTGCAGGCATAGACGTACGTGGGCACGCGAGATCCTCCGGAGGGTCGAAGCAGGGGGTCGCTCCAGGGCGACCGACGCCGATTCTACGACGCCCGGGGCTCAGGAGCGCCCGGACGTGACCAGCGAGACGAGTCCGTCGGCCGTGAGCACCGTGGGGATCGGCACATCGTGCGCCGCGCGCGGCAGGGCTCCCGCCTCGAGCAGCTCCTCGGGGTGGACCACGGCCACCACGGGCGTCCCGGCCGGCACCGAGGTGAGAGCCCTGTCGTAGTAGCCGGCCCCGTGCCCGAGGCGGGTGCCCGAGCGGTCCACCGCGAGAGCGGGGGCGAGCACGAGCACGGCCTCGGCGAGGGCGTGCGGGCCCAGGCGCTCGCCGTCGGGCTCCTCGCCGAAGCCCCGGCCCGGGGAGTCGTGGAAGGCGGAGCTCCCGTCCCAGGTGATCCACTCGAGCTCGCGCCCTGCGGCGGCGGGGAAGACCAGGCGGGCGCCGGCCCGGGAGAGGCGGCGGGCCAGGGGCAGCACATCGGCCTCGGTGGGCGTCGGGTGGTACGCAGCGACCAGCGGCATCGGGACGGTCCTCGCCGTCCCGGCGGCAGGCTGCGAGCCGTCGCCCCCAGGGGCCCGCTCGCGCCCGGTCGGGCGGTCGGCCCCTGGGGACAGGGAGGCCTCGGGGGGACGGGCGAGCCCGGCGCCACGGGCCGCCGATGCGGAGATCGCCTGTTCCACGGCTCGCACCAGCGGGGCGGCGTGCTCGAGGATCTGCGCGGCCTCACGCTCCCGTCGAGCCGCGCCGGTGCCGCCGTGGAGCTCCGCACGACGGGTGCGCAGCCGTCGCCGCAGCTCCTTCTTGCGCGACGCCGTCGTCTCCTGGTCCATGCCCCCAGGCTCCCACAGCCCGTGCCCGGGCGATCGCCGGCCGCGGCGCTCGGATCCCGTGCGGTGCTCGGCTCCCGGCCGAGGCGGCTCGGGCCCGCCGCCGCGTGGGGAGGGCGGGGGCGGAGGTCGAAGGCGAGGGCGGAGGGCGGGGCCCTGTCGTCGCGGCAGGGCGGCCGGATCCGTCTACGATGACGCGATGGTTCACGTATGGCCGCTCGCGCTGCACGACGGAGAGCTGACGCTGCGGCCGCTGCGTCGGCGGGACCGTGCCGCCTTCGAGCAGCTGCGTGAGCGCAACGCCGGCTGGCTGCGGCCCTGGGACGCGAGCGATCCCGAGCAGTTCCGAGGGGTCCCGGACTTCCGCAGCCTGCGCCGCGGGAACGAGGAGCAGGCACGGCTGGGCACCGCGCTGCCGCTCGTCATCACCGTGCGCGGCCGCCTGGTCGGTCAGATCACCGCCGGGCCCATCCAGTACGGCGCCCTCCGCTCGGCGGTGCTGGGCTACTGGATCGACCGGCAGGCGGCGGGACGCGGCGTGGTGCCGCGCGCGGCCGCGCTCCTGATCGACCATCTCTTCGCCGAGCTCGGCATGCATCGGGTCGAGGTGACCGTGCGACCGGAGAACGCCGCGAGCCTGCGCGTGGTGCAGAAGCTCCATCTGCGCCCCGAGGGCATGCGCCGTGCCGCGATCCACGTCGACGGCGCCTGGCGGGACCATCTCGTCTTCGCGCTCACCGCGGAGGAGGTCGCGACGGACGACGACGGGCGCGGTGTGCTGAGACGCCTCCGCCGAGAGTTTCCTCCCGACACGCCCAGGACGTGACCAGGGGAATCACATCGATGTCATTAGGGTGTCGGTGTGGAGTCGATCAATCTCGGAGCCGTCCTCTTCGGCATCCTGCTGCTGCTGTGGCTGGTGTACGCCCTGCCGCGCACGGCGAGCCGTCGTGAGGTGATGGGTCGCGCCCGAGCCGCGGACCATACCGAGATGACCTCCCAGGCGCGGGACCTCTCCGCGGCCGTCCACGCCCGCCGCACGCCCACCGAGGGGAACCCGCCCATGTCCCAGGACCGCCTGATCCTGCGCCCCGCCGATCCCACCCGCCGTCCGCGCTTCGACGCCGCGCCCGGCACCCGCATCGATCCCGTGCAGGAGCGGGCGCGGTCCCGCCGGCTGATGGGCGTGGTGCTCGGCGGCCTGCTGCTCGGCACCGCCGCCCTGGTCGTCCTCGCAGCGCTCGGCGCCGTGACCTGGTGGATCCCTGCGGTCGCCGTCGTCGGGCTGAGCGTCTATCTGGTGGGGCTGCGCCGCGCGGAGCTCGATCGCCGTGCCCGCGCCACCCGTGCTCGCCAGGAGCGGGCCCGGGCCGAGACCGCGCTGCGCCGCGAGGCCGACGCCGAGCGCGCGTCGGCAGGGGCGGAGGCGGCCGCTCGCACCGCCCTCCCGGAGCCGGCGCCGCGCATCGCCCTGGAGACCGCCTCGCAGCGCGCGGCGGAGCAGGTGTCCCGGCCCGGCGAGTGGACCCCGCGCCCCGTGCCCCGGCCCACCTACGCCCTGCGCGGCGAGGTCGACGACCTCGCCAGCCGCCACGCGGCGCACCGCCAGAGCATGCTCGCCACGTCCGTGCCGCTCGAGAGCGAGCGCGTCGAGGAGATCGAGGCCGTCGACGAGGGCCTCGCCCCGGCGCAGGACCTGCAGCTCGACGAGATCCTCGCCCGCCGCCGGGCCTGAGGGACGGGCCCATCGCGCTCCGGACCGGCGCCCACGGGGCCGGCACTCATGGCACCGGCCCCCGCCCGCCCCGGAAGCGACCAGGGCGGACTAGCCTGGCAGGGATGAACACCACCGCGCCCCGCACCCCGTCCGCCTCCGTCCCCTCGCCCTCGCTCCTGCTGGAGATCGCGCTCGCCGCCTCTCATCTGGCCGCCGAGTACCTGCGCGGCCTGGACCGCGACGGCCTGGACCGTGAGTACAAGACCTCCAGTCACGACATCGTCACCGAACACGACCGGGCGAGCGAGGAGATCATCGTCGCCGAGCTGCGCCGGCTGCTGCCGGGCGCCCGGATCGTCGGCGAGGAGGGCGGTGAGCGTCCCGCCGAGGTCCCGGCCGCGAGCGCGGGCGACGCCGCGGGGGCCGCCGCCGGAGGGCAGGTCAGCTTCTACGTCGACCCCATCGACGGCACCAGCAACTTCGCGGCCGGGCTGCCGCTGTTCTGCATCTCCATCGGCGTGGCCGTCGACGACGAGCTGGTCGCCGGCGTGATCGACGCCCCGATCCTCGGTCAGGTGTTCGCCGCTGCGGACGGCGAGGCGACCCTCAACGGCCGGGTGCTGCGGCCGCGCGCGACCCATGACGCCGCGGACGCCCTCGTGCTCTCGGGCTTCCCCGGGCAGCGCCTGGGCACCCGGTTCCCGGACTTCGCCGCCGGCGCCCAGCGCCGTCTCGAGGACGGCGTCTCCTGCGTGCGCCACCTCGGCTCGGCCGCGCTCGAGCTCGCCTACGTCGCCGCCGGCTGGGCGGACGCGACCTCCCTGGGGACGATCAACTCCTGGGACATCGCGGCCGGCTTCCACATCCTGCGCCGTGCCGGCGGCAGCGTGCGCACCTGGCCCGGGGAGGCGGGGGAGCAGCGCCCCGACCACCTGCAGCCCGCCTACGTCGCCTGCACCGGTCAGGAGCGCCTCGCCGTTCTCGACGAGCTGCACGAGGAGCTCCAGGAGCTCCGTGACTCCCAGCAGTGATCTCGGCTGTGACCTTCGTCAAGACGCTGTCGTCGATGCGACAGCACCGCGGCGTCGGTGCTAATCTGTCGAGGTCGCTCAGCGGCATGGGGCTATGGCGCAGTTGGTAGCGCGTCTCGTTCGCAATGAGAAGGTCGGGGGTTCGAATCCCCCTAGCTCCACCCACGGACCCCCTGGTCGGAACACCGATCAGGGGGTTCCTGCATGCCCGGGCCGGCTCCCGGTGCGCCCGACCCGGTACGCTCGCTGCGGGAACCGCTCGGGAGCCAGGGGAGGAAGCCGATGACGAGCAGTATCGTGCTGATCCACGCCATCCGCTCCTCCCGCACCATGTGGAAGGGGCAGCGGCGGCGCCTGCGCGAGTGGGGCTTCGAGGTGATCGCCCCGGACCTGCCCGGCCACGGCCGCCGTCGCGGCGAGAGCTTCACCCTGGAGGGCGCGCTGGCCACGATCGACGAGGCGGTCTCCTCCTGCGAGGAGCCGCCCCTGCTGGTCGGGCTCTCGCTCGGCGGGTACCTGACCCTGCACTGGGCGGGCACGCATCCCGGTCGTCTGGCCGGGGTGGTCGCCGCGGACTGCACGATCGTGCCGGGCCCGGCGACAGCGCGGCTGTACGGCCTGTGGATCACGATGAAGGACTGGCTGCCGGGCGACTCGGACGCCCGGGTGGCCCGCGCCTTCGCCCGCCGTCACTCCCGCAAGGCCGCGAAGCGCTACTACGGCGGCGGCCGCGCCCACGGGGTGGTCCGTGCCGTGGTGCGCCTCATCGGCGGGCTCGATCTGCTCGCGGACGTGTCCGGGATCGACGTGCCGCTCACCCTCGTCAACGGCGAGCACGACCCCTTCCGACGGCACGAGGCGCAGTTCCTCGAGGCGGCCCGGCACGGCGAGCTGGTGATCCTCGCGGACGCCGGTCACATCGCGAACCTCTCGCGCCCCCGGCGCTTCGCGAAGCTGCTGCGGGATCGGGCCCGGGCCGTGGCACCTGCCCGGGCGTCCGCATGACGGGCGCGCTCCTGGCCGAGCCCTGGCCGGTGGTGCTCGTCCACGGCACCCGCACCTCCCACAGCCAGTGGGACCTGCAGCTGCCGGCCCTGCGCGCCGCCGGGCACGCCGTGCGCACCCCGGACCTCCCCGGGCACGGACGACGTCGCGGAGAGCCCTTCGCCCTCGAGGCCGCGATCGCCGCGATCGAGGAGCAGGTGCGCGGGGCCGCGGACGCGACCGGGCTGCCCGTGCACCTCGTGGGCAGCTCGCTCGGCGGGATGCTCGCGATCCATGCGGCCGCGCAGCTCGTCGGCAGGGCCGCTGTGCAGCGCGGTGACGGGGCAGCGGTGCGGCAGGGCGGGGAGGCCACGGCGTCGCACGGCGGCGTGCAGGGCCCGGCCGGCGGAGCGCTCGGCTCGCTGACCGCCTGCGGCGCCGCTCTGCAGCCCACCCCGCTGCTGGCCCGCCTCTACGCCCGCCTGGTCGTCTCCGCGGACCTGGTGCCCGGGATGGCCAGCGGAGGCGCGCCCCTGTTCACCGCGCTGCTCGGGGTCGACGGCGCCCGCGCGTATCACCGCGGCGGCCGGGCCGACATCGAGGTGGTCGCCCCCGCCTTCGCCGCGCTCGCCTCCCTCGACCTCGCCGCGGACCTGCGGGGCCTCCCGGTCCCGGTCACCTTCCTCCACGGCCGCCGCGACCAGATGCGCTGGGACGAGCGCGTCTTCGCCCGCGCCGCACCGCGCGGCCGTCTCGAGCTGCTGCCCTACGGCACCCACATGGTGAACCTCAACGCCTCGCACCGCTTCAACGCCGATCTGCTGCGGATCCTCGCCCGGGCCCAGCGCGAGGTCGAGCAGGGAACCGTCGAGGTCGCCGAGGGGTCGTAGGCTGGGGGGATGGACCGCCCCACCCTGCGCGTCGGCTTCGTGCCCGGCGTCGAGCCCGATCGCTTCCTGCGCCGCTGGAAGTCCGGCCGCCGCGCGGCCTGGCTCGCCCTGACCCCCGTCCCGCTCTCCCGGCAGCGCGAAGCGCTCACGGAGGGCGAGGTCGACATGTGCTTCGTGCGCCTCCCGCTGCCCGCGGACGATCTGCACGTCGTGCCCCTGTGGGAGGAGCGGGCCGCGATCATGGTCGGCACCGAGAACGTGCTGAGCCTGCTCGACGAGGTCGGGGAGGAGGATCTCGCGGAGGAGACCGAGATCCCCTCCGCCCATGCGGACGACGCCGCCGAGCGGATCGCCGTCGCCGCGACCGGTGTCGGCTTCACCCGGGTGCCCCTGTCCCTGGCCCGGCTCCACCACCGCAAGGACGCCGTCTCCCGGCCGCTGCGCGACGCCGCTCCCACCCGCATCGCCCTCGCCTGGCCCCGTACGGCGGACGATCCGCTGCGCCAGGAGTTCGTCGGCGTCGTGCGCGGCCGCACCGCCCGCTCCAGCCGCTGACGACCCCGTGGCCCGCACGCCCCCTCTCGCCCCCCATCGACCGCCATCGACCACTGATGAAGGAGACCCCATGACCGAGCAGCCCCGCATGAACGTCGAGAGCTTCAACCTCGACCACCGCTCCGTCGCCGCGCCCTACCTGCGGATCGCCGACCGCAAGGAGCTGCCCGGCGGAGACGTCCTCACCAAGCTCGACGTCCGCTTCACCCAGCCCAACATCGCCCACCTGGAGTCCGAGACCGTGCACTCGCTCGAGCACATGATGGCCGAGCACATGCGCAACCACTCGGGAGACGTCCTGGACGTCTCGCCGATGGGCTGCCGCACCGGCTTCTACGTGCTGCTGGTCGGCGACCACACCCCCGAGGGCTTCGCCCCGGTCCTCGAGGCGACGCTGCGGGACCTGCTCGCGGCCGACGAGGTGCCCGCCGCCAACGAGGTCCAGTGCGGCTGGGGAGCCCATCACACCCTCGAGGGCGCCCAGTCGGCCGCCCGCGAGTTCCTCGCGGCGCGCGAGGAGTGGGGACAGGTCACCGCCGTCTGACCGGGCCGCCGGCGCGGTGGCCGCGGACCCGCTGCGCGAGGGCTCCGCTCAGGCCCGGCCGAGCCCCTCGCGCACCGCGGCCAGCAGGCGGGCGGTGCGCTCGTCGGTCGCGATGTCGTCGATCGAGACGGGCGCGCCGGCCTCGTCCGCGAGGGGTACCCGCCAGTTCGGGTACTCCTCGTCGGTGCCCGGCTGGTTCTGGATCCTCCTCTCGCCCACGCAGTCCACGAGCGAGACGCCCAGCAGCATCGACGGGGTGCGCGCGAGGTGCCGGTGCAGCGCGATCACCGTCTGCTCGATGTCCGCGCCCGGTGCCAGCAGCCCCTCGGCGCGCAGCACGTCGAGCACCTGCTCGCGTCCGGCGGCGTCCGCCGCGTGCTCCTCCTCGATCCCGCGCTCCAGGAGTCCGAGCTCGTGGCGCAGCGTGACGTGGTCGCCCTGCAGATAGCCCGCCGTCGGCGGCAGATCGTGCGTGTTCACCGAGGCCATGCACAGGGTGCGGTAGTCCTCCGCCCGCAGCGGCCTGCCCTCCTCGTCGTCCTCGAACCACAGGATCGAGGTCCCCAGGATCCCGCGGTCGACCAGGTGCTCGCGCACCCACGGCTCGAAGGTGCCGAGGTCCTCACCGACCACGAGGGTGCCCGAGCGATGCGCCTCCAGGGCCAGGATCCCGATCATCGCCTCGTGGTCGTAGGCGACGTACGCGCCGTCGGCCGCCTCGTGCCCCTCCGGGATCCACCAGAGACGGAACAGGCCCAGAACGTGGTCGATGCGCAGCGCGCCGGCATGGCGCATGAGCGTGCGCAGCATGTCGCGCCACGGCCGGTACGAATCCTCCCGCAGGCGCTGGGGATGCCAGGGCGGCTGGTGCCAGTTCTGTCCCTGCTGGTTGTACTGGTCGGCGGGGGCGCCGACGGCCGCCCCGGTGGCCAGCACCTCGCGCAGGGCCCAGGCGTCCGCCCCGATCTGCTCGACGCCGACGGCGAGGTCGTGCATGATCCCCAGTCGCATCCCGGACTCGCGGGCCGCGGTCTGTGCCGCCCCCAGCTGCTCGTCGAGCCACCACTGCACCCGGACGTGGAACTCGATGCGGTCCGCGAGCTCGCCCCGTGCTCGGGCGAGCGCACGCTCGTCGAGGTCGCGCAGGCACTCCTCCTCGGCCGTTCCCCGCACCCGCTCCGCGATCGCGCACCACAGCGCGAAGTCCTCGAGTCCCTGGCCCTCGCGCGCCCGATAGGCGTCCAGCAGCGCCTGACGGCCCGCGGTGAGGGGCACCGCGACCAGCTCCTCGAGGGCTTCGAGCTTGGCGGCGAGCACCTCGTCGCGCTCGAGGTGATCGGTGCGCCCGTTCCATCCCGAGACCTCGCGGCGCAGCAGCTCGATGCGCTGGCGGGCGATGTCGGTGAGCCCGCGGTGCTCCGGGACGTCCTCGATGCGCAGGTACAGCGCGCTGGTGAAGCGGCGGGTGACCGGCAGATAGGGGGAGGGTTCCACCGGCGGCGTCGGGTAGGAGGCGTGCAGCGGATTGACCAGCAGGAAGTCCGCGCCGTGACGCGCACCGGAGATCGCGGCGAGGTCGCGCAGGTCCGCGAGGTCGCCGATGCCCCAGGAGCGCCGCGAGCGCACCGAGTACAGCTGCGCCTGCAGGCCGAAGGCCTGCCTCGCGGAGTACTCCTCGTGGACGGTCAGCCGTGTCGGCGTGACCACCAGATCCGCCTCGGCGGTCCCGGCGGCGGTCTCGGCGACCACGCGGTGCCAGCCCAGCGGCAGCCCCGAGGGCAACTGGAAGCGGGCGCGCCCGCGCAGGGTGCCGTCGAGCTCGTAGGGCGGGGTGTGGTCCTCGGCCTGCTCGAGGTCCCGGCGACCGCCGTCCTCGAGCAGCAGATGGGCTCGCACCGCGGTGCCGTGGTCCACGTGCACCGGCACCGTGGAGGCGGCGTCCTGGCGCAGCACGGTCACCGGAGGCAGGGTGCGCGACCACGGGGCGCGCTCCTGCTCGGCGCGCACCGCCGCGACGTCCGCGGCGTCCACGACCGGACTGCCGAGCGCGGCGAGGATCGCGTGGAGGGTGTCGTCGGCGACGTCCTTGACAGTGCCGTCCCAGCCCCAGTAGCGGGTGCTGACACCGAGGTCGCGGGCGAGATCTCGCAGCGCTGAGGAATCTGGGGCCATGCGGCAATCGTAGCGGCCCCCGCCGTGCCCGCCGACCGCTGCGGAGCGGATCCGAGGCCGGGGGATTCAGGTCCAGGACGGCAGCCACATGCGGTACCGCCACTGCTCGACGTCGAGCACCTGACCGGTCCACACGGGCCAGAAGAACGCCGAGACCAGAACGATCAGCACCAGCAGGGAGCCGACGAAGAGCGCCCCGGCCAGGCGGCGCTCCCGCTCCGCCCCGGCGGGACCGATCACCAGCGCCATCACGTAGGCCAGGCACAGGAACAGCCAGGGCGCGAAGGCGACGGTGTAGAACGTGAAGACCGTGCGATCCATGTACATCAGCCACGGCAGATAGCCGCCGATGATGCCGGCCAGCGCCCCCCACGCCCGCCCGTCCCGGTACAGCACCGCGAGCACCAGGGTCACCAGCAGCGCGAAGGTCCCCAGCCACCAGATCAGCGGATTGCCGACGGAGAGGATGTGCGCCCCGCACGCCGCGACCTCGCAGCCCTGCTCGCCGTAGTCGTAGGAGCGGTAGTAGAAGTTCGTGGGCCGCAGCTGCAGCAGCCAGCCCGCGGGGTTCGCCTGGTAGGGATGCTCGGAGTCGAGTCCGACGTGGAAGCTGTAGGCCTGCACGTGGTAGAGCCACAGCGAGTGCAGGGAGTCGATCACCCCGATGCCGGTGTCCACCCCCTTCTCGGCGGCGAGGCGGCGGTTGTACCCCACGCCGGAGGCGAACCATCCCGCGAAGGAGACCACGTAGGTGACCAGGGCCGTGCCGACCATCGCGAAGAACGCCGGGACCGCGTCCCGGAGCAGACCGCCGACGAGCCAGTCGCGCTGGGCGACGGTGCGCCGCGCCCACCAGTCCCACAGCACCGTCATGATCCCGAAGACCGCCAGGAAGTAGAGCCCCGACCACTTCACCGAGCAGGCCATGCCCAGCAGCACCCCGGCGAGCAGGCGCCAGGGACGCGGACCGCCGGGGACCCCGAGCCGCGGGGCGGCCTCGGAGCCCGTGTGCAGCGCGGCCGATGCCACGGCGAGGCGCTCGCGGAACCGGTCGCGGTCGACGAGCAGCGCACCGAAGGCGGCCAGCGCGAAGAACATCAGGAAGGGGTCGAGCAGGCTGGTGCGGGAGTGCACGAGGGGCACCCCGTCGATCGCGAGCAGCAGGCCCGCGATGAGACCGGCCGTGGTCGAGCGGAACAGACGCCGGCCGATCCGCGCCAGCAGCAGCACGGCCACCGCACCGAGCAGCGCGGAGGAGATCCGCCAGCCCCACGGGGTGTCCGCCCCCAGCAGCATCATCCCGCCGCCGATCAGCCATTTGCCCAGCGGAGGATGGACCACGTAGGAGCCCTCGGGCTCGTAGGAGTCGACGTCCCCCGCCTCGAAGGCGGCGTCCGGGTCCTCGGGCCAGGACATCTCCACGCCCTCCTGGGTGAGGGTGTAGCCGTCCTTGACGTAGTAGGTCTCGTCGAAGATCAGCTCCCCGATGGAGCCCAGCCCCCACAGGCGCAGCACCAGCGCGAGACCGAACAGTCCCATGGCGCCGGCCCAGGCCAGCCGGGAGACGGGGAGATCGACCAGCCCCAGCCGTCTGCGGTAGGAGTCGCGCAGCGCGCCCGGCTCGTCGTCGACGCGGGCTCGGTGGGTCGCTTCCTCCTCCGTGGGCACCCGCACATGCTAGGACATCGCACCTGGTGCGCTCGCGGTGCGCTCGGGGCTGTTCGCGGCTCGCTCGCGGCCTCTGCTCCTGATCCCCGTCCCGGTGGCTAGCATGGCCGGATGCTCGAGCCCGGAGTCCTCACCCTCGCCGCCACCCCGATCGGCGACCCGCTGGACGCCTCGGTGCGCCTGATGCGCGCGCTGGGCGCGGCGGATCTCATCGCGGCCGAGGACACGCGCCGCCTGGCCCGGCTGCTGCGCGAGCTCGAGGTCGAGACCACGGGCCGGGTGCTCTCCTATCACGAGCACAACGAGGCCGAGCGGACCGGGACGCTGCTGGAGGCGCTCGGGGCGGGGCAGCGGGTCCTCATCGTCACCGACGCCGGGATGCCGGTGGTCTCGGATCCCGGCTTCCGGGCGGTGCGGGCGGCGACCGACGCGGGATACCGGGTGAGCGTGATCCCGGGCCCGTCGGCCGTCCTGACGGCCCTGGCCGCGTCGGGCATCGCGCCGGACCGCTTCACCTTCGAGGGCTTCCCCCCGCGTCGGGAGGGCCGTCGCGCCACCGCGCTCGAGCCACTCGTCGGGGAGCAGCGCACGATGGTGTTCTTCGAGTCCCCGCGGCGCACGGCCGCGACCCTGGCCTCGATGGCGGAGGTCTTCGGGCCCGACCGCCGCGGCGCCGTGGCCCGCGAGCTCACCAAGACCCATGAGGAGATCGTGCGCGGCACTCTCGCGGAGCTCGCCGTCTGGGCGCAGGAGGGCGAGGTGCTCGGCGAGGTGGTGCTCGTGGTCGCGGGCGCGGAACCGGTCGCCGTGCGCGCCGAGGACCTCGTCGGGCAGGTCCTCGATCGGGTGGAGGCGGGGGAGCGGCTCAAGTCCGCGGCGAAGGAGGTCGCCCGCGGCCATGCCGGGGTCGGCGCGAGCGAGCTCTACGACCTCGCGCTGGAGAAGCGCTGAGAGGCACGGGAGGCGCGCTGAGGAAGACATGCTGCGACGTGCACCGTGACCTGCACCGGGGCGAGGCTGCACCGGGACAGCACAGGACCCCCGGCACCGTGTGCCGGGGGTCCTGTGGGAAGATCGGGGCGCGCGCGGGCCCGCGGACTCTATCAGTCCTCGATCTGCAGCAGACCGCGCTGGTAGGCCTTGGCCAGACGGCGCGGCACGGCGGCGGTGCGCCCGCGGACCGTCACCTGGACGAGGTCGGGGTTGTTCGCCTTCCACTGCGAGCGGCGGGAGTGCGTGCGCGCACGGGACATCTTGAACTTGGGCACTGCCATGGGACGCTCCTTGACGGTCCGGAGGATGAACGAGCGTTGGCATCCGTCCCGAGCAGCGACCCGAACCCGGTGCGATGGAATCATCGCGATCGGGGCGCTCGGGTGCACGAAAGGACGCGCAACGACCCCTTATCCTGCCACATCCGGCGACGCGACGCTCGCCCGGGGCCCGTGAGCTATCACACCGCGATCGCGCCGCGGTGCGGGTGAGGACCTCGTCGGACCGGTCGCCGGGTCCCGACGAGCCGGAAGGTGGCCCGGCTCTCTCCGCGGCCCTCCTACGATGGTCGCATGCCGTCACCGCACGAGACCCCGTCCGCCGCCTCGCCGCCCCCGGTGCGCGACCGCGGGGACATCGACCCGCGCGGGACGAAGCGCGACCGCTCCTGGCCACCGGCGCCCGAGCCGCTGCCCGTCCCGGTGATCGACAACCACTGCCACCTCGACTTCGCCGACGGCGACGAGCAGCTGAGCGTCCACGACCACGTCGCCCGCGCCGCCGCGGTCGGCGTCGACGCCCAGATCACCATCGGCTCCGACCTCGAGGCCGTGCGCTGGACGGCCGCGCTGCTGGCCTCCGCGGAGCGACCCGCCTCCCTGCGCGGCGGCGTCGCCGTGCACCCCAACGAGGCGGCCCTGCACGCCCGCGGACGCGACCACGAAGGGCGCGAGCTGGTGGGGCTCGACGCCGCGATCTCCGAGGTGTCCGAGCTGCTGCGCGGTCCCGGCATGATCGTGGTGGGGGAGACGGGGCTGGACTGGTTCCGCACCTCGCGGAAGGACGAGCGGGCCCGCGCGGCCCAGTTCGACTCCTTCCGCGCCCACATCGCGCTCGCCAAGGAGCTGGACCTCCCGCTGCAGATCCACGACCGCGACGCCCACCGCGACGTGCTCGAGGTGCTCGACGCCGACGGCGCCCCCGAGCGCACGGTCCTGCACTGCTTCTCGGGCGATGCGGAGTTCGCCCGCGCCTGTGCGGACCGCGGCTGGTTCCTCTCCTTCGCCGGCACCGTGACCTTCAAGAACGCCCAGCCCCTGCGCGAGGCGCTCGGCGAGGTGGGCCTCGGGCAGGTGATGGTCGAGACCGACGCGCCGTTCCTCACCCCGGTGCCCTACCGCGGCCGACCCAACTCCTCGTACCTGATCCCTCTGACCATGGCGACCATCGCCGAGGTCACGGGCACCACGCTCGAGCAGGCCTGCCGCACGATCCGGACCACCACGCAGGACGTGTACGGATGGCCCGTGGGCGGGGCCGCGTGAACGCCGCCGCGGAGGCGGGCATGCTGCTGACCGCCCGGGACGTCCGCGAGCTCGCGGAGGCGGCAGGGATCCGGCCCTCCAAGCAGCGCGGTCAGAACTTCGTCATGGATCCCAACACCGTCCGCACCATCGTCGGGCGCGCCGGGGCGGGGGCGGGCCAGGCCGTGCTCGAGGTCGGGCCGGGCCTCGGCTCGCTCACCCTGGGCCTGCTCGAGGCCGGGGCGGACGTGGTCGCGATCGAGCTGGATCGCGGGCTCGCCGAGCTGCTGCCGGCGACCCTGCGCGCCCGCGGCGTCGAGGAGGAGCGGTTCCGCCTCGAGCATGCCGACGCGCTGCAGGTCACCGAGCTGCCGACGCTGCCGCGGGCGGGGGCCCCGACGGCGCTGGTCGCGAACCTCCCGTACAACGTCGCCACTCCCATCCTGCTCACCGCGCTCGAGCGCTTCGACTCGCTGCGCACGGCTCTGGTGATGGTGCAGTCCGAGGTCGTGGATCGGCTCACGGCCGGGCCCGGTTCCCGCACTTACGGCGGTCCCAGCGTGAAGACGGCCTGGTACGGGCGCGCGGTGCACGCCGGTCGGATCTCCCGGCAGATCTTCTGGCCGGTCCCCAACGTCGACTCCGCGCTCGTCGAGCTGATCCGTCACGAACAGCCCCTCGGCACGACCGCGGAACGCGAGAAGGTCTTCGCCGTCGTCGACGCAGCCTTCGCCCAGCGCCGCAAGACGCTGCGCGCCGCGCTCGCCGTGTGGGCCGGCTCCGCGCCGCGCGCGGAGCAGATCCTCCGGGCCGCCGGCATCGACCCGTCGGCGCGCGGGGAGACGCTCGAGATCGAGCAGTTCCGGGCGATCGCCCGGGCCGAGACGGAGGTCGCCCGATGACTCCGGCCCCGAGCCGGGTGGTCGTGCGGGCGCCCGGCAAGATCAACCTGTCCCTGGGTGTCGGAGCCGTCGACGCCCACGGGTACCACGCACTGGCGACCGTGTTCCAGGCGGTGGACCTCTACGAGACGGTCACCGCCTCTCGCGCGGACACGCTCAGCCTCGAGATGACCTCCTCCGTCCCGGGGGAGCTGCCGCTGGACGGCAGCAATCTCGCGCTGCGCGCGGCGGAGCTGATGCGCGAGGAGTTCTCGCTGACCGAGGGCGCCGCCCTCCACATCGACAAGCAGGTGCCCATCGCGGGCGGCATGGGCGGCGGATCGGCCGATGCCGCCGCCGCGCTCGTCGCGCTGGACAGGCTGTGGGGCCTCGGCCTGGGCGGGGAGGGGCTCCGTCGGCTCGGGGCGCGTCTCGGGGCCGACGTCCCCTTCGCGATGCTCGGGCACACCGCGCTGGGGCGCGGCAACGGCGGTGACCTCACCACGGTCCTGACCCACGGGGAGTGGACCTGGCTGCTCGCGATCCCCGGCGGGCATCTGTCGACGCCGCAGGTGTTCCGCACCTTCGACGAGATCGTCCGTACGACCGGTCGGCGGCCGGCCGAGCAGCCCGAGGTCGACGAACGCCAGCTGCAGGCCCTCAGCGGCGGGAACATCGAGCTGCTCGCCGAGACCCTGGAGAACGACCTCCAGGTCGCGGCCTTCGCGCTGCATCCGGGCCTCGAGCCGGTGGTCGAGACCGCCGAGCGGCTCGGCGCCCCGGCGGCTCTGGTCAGCGGCTCCGGGCCGACGGTCGCGGTGCTCGTCGAGGACGAGGCGCAGGCCCGCTCGATCGCCGCCGGGCTGATGCGGGACTCGCTCGTGGACTCCTGCCTGGTGGTGCGAGGGTCCGCCCCGGGAGCGAGCGTTCTCGTCGAGGAGTGAACTGCTCGCTCCCGATTCCGCTCCCGCTTCCGCTTCCGCTTCCGCTCCCGATTCCGCTCCCGATTCCGCGCCCCGGACCGGGCGCCCATGGCATTTCCGCGCATTCCGTCCTCGCAGGACTTCCCGTCATTGTTCGGCGTTCGTCGTACGATCAGCGGTGCCCCCCCGAATTCTCTCCCCGGCGGCCCGGGGAGGCCGCGCCGGACGAGGCGTCACGGGGTGAACATGCAGTCCATGCGAGAAGTGCTGAGAGGTCGGCGGTGAGTCCGGGGTCGCGGTGCGTCGTGACGCCACCGCGGTGACCGTTCCTCCACGCATCCCGGTTATCCACAATTCGAAACTACTTGCGAGTAGGGTCGGCGGACCCCTTTCCGGTGTCAAATCTGTGTGCGAAAATATTGCCATGTCCCACGATTCGAGCGACCAGCGCGCACAGACCCCGGAAGCGGATCCCTCCGCGCCGGGGGCCATGTCGTCGCGCTCGTCGGGTTCAGCGCGCTCGTCGCGCTCACCGGGTTCCCCCGGCTCGTCGGGCTCCGAGAGCTCGTCGGGCTCGTCGACCGCCCCGTCGGCTCCGGGCCCCGCGCGCGGCCGCTCCTCGCTCCCGGTCCACGTCGACGAGGAGGAGCTCCTGATCGGTGACACCGACGTCACCGCTGCGCTGTCCGCCCTCGCCGAGCTCGGCGCCGAGGGGTCGGCCGCGCTCGACGGCCTCTCCGCGAGCGAGACCATCGCGCTGCTGAACCGCCTGCAGGCGCTGTCCGGCGCGACCGCCGCGGTCCAGGCCCGCGCCCTGGTCCGCCTCGAGGACGCCGTCGCCGAGGACTGCCTGCAGCGTGAGGAGACTCCGGCGCGAGCGAGGAGGATCGCGCGTGCGGAGGCCTCGAGGGCGCTGAAGCAGTCGACGTCCTGCGCCGGTCAGTCGATGTCCTCCGGCCGACGGCTGGTGCGCTCGATGCCCGGCATGCTCGCGGCCCTCGCCCGGGGAGAGGTCGTCGCCGCCTCCGCGCACCGCGTGGGTCGCACGATGGGACCGGCATCGCCCGCCCAGCGCCGCCACGTCGACCAGATCCTCACCACCCACCTGCCCTATCTCGCGGACTGCGGCCCCGAGGAGTGGGGAGGAGAGGCGGAGAAGGTGCTGCACGGCCTCGACCCCCACGGCGCTGCCGCACGCCACCAGAACGCGAAGCGCGAGCGCGGCGTCACCGTCCGTCGCGCCGAGCACGGCATGAGCACTGTCACCGCTCGTCTGACCGGCCTCGACGGCGCCCGGATCCGCAAAGGGCTCTCCCTCGCCGCGGAGAAGGCCCGTGCCCAGGGTGATCGCCGCGGTCATCAGCAGATCATGGCGGACCTCTTCGCCGACGCGCTCATCGGCCGCGGGGACGGAGTGGATCCGAGCACGCTCGAGATCGGGGTGATCATCACGGACCGCTCGCTCCTCGCCCCCGAGCATGCCGACGCCGCCACGATCGAGGGCTTCGGACCGGTGCCCTACATGCACATCCGTGAGGAGATGCGGGAGGCCGTGGAGGCCGCGGGCGAGGATCCCGAGGTGAAGCTGGCCCTGCGTCAGCTCTACGCCGACCTCGAGGACGGCCAGCTCGTCGCGGTCGAGTCCCGCGCCCGGGTGTTCCCGCCGGCGCTGGCCCGGTTCCTCCGGTTCGGCCATCAGACCTGCCGCGCCCCGTACTGCGATGCGAGCATCCGCCAGAACGATCACATCGTGCCTTCATCGCAGGGAGGTGCCACCTCGCTCGAGAACGGCAACGGGCTGTGCGCCGCGGACAACCAGAAGGAGGAGGCCGGGGAGACCGTCCGGGTCCTCACCGACGAGGACGGCACCCGCAGAACCGTCGAGTGGACCACTCGCTACGGCCAGAAGGCCCGTCGCAGAGGCATCAACTTCGACCCCGTCGGCACGGCGTACCGACAGCGATGGCGGGAGCACGAGCAGGAGCGGGAACGCGCAGCGACACAGGAGGCGCACGAACTGCGAGAGCGCGAGGAGAGGCGGGCTCGGCTGCGCGCGCAGCAGCGTGAGCGCGAGCGCGTCCTCGAACATCGGCGGGACCTGGCGCGACTGCGCAGGGAGGAGGAGGCGTCGGACGGCGCGAACACCTCGCTGCACCGTGCCTTCGCACGCATCCTCCCCAGCGACGTCGACCACCTCGACCTCCACCCGGCCGCCCGTCTCTCGCGACAGGAAGCCCGGTGTCTGCGCCGCCGGCGCGTGGATCTCATCCAAATCGGGCCCGAGGCGCTCCTCACGGACGACGGGTCCGACGCCGCCGCGTGAGATCCCGGCACCGCAGCACGGATCCCGTGCCGGAGCCCGAGAGTGTGATCCCGTGCCGGAGCGCGAGAGCGGGATCCAGCGCCCGAGCGCGAGAGCGGGATCCAGCGCCCGAGCGCGAGATGACGCGCCGGCCGGGGTCATCCGAGCTGCTCGGACAGCTCCAGCCAGCGTTCCTCCGCCTGCTCGACCTCGGTCTCGACCTCGCGCAGCTGCGCGGTGATGTCCTGCAGCCCCACGTAGTCCGACTGGTCGTGGTCGGCGAGTCTCTCGTGCAGCGAGGCGGCCATCTTGTCGAGCTTCTGCATCCTGCGTTCGATGGCGGCGACCTCCTTCTGCGCGGCATGCGCCTCCGCGCCGACGAGCGCCGGCGTCGCCGGAGCCGACGACGGCCCACCGGCGCGGGCAGACCCGCCGCTGCCGCTGCCGCCACTCTCGTCGTCGCCGCCGTCGGTGCGATCCGCGAGCGGCGCCCGGGTGTCCGCCCCCGTCGGCATCGCCCCCGCACCGTGGCCCTCCGCCCGCAGCCTCAGGTACTGATCCACCCCGCCCGGCACGTGGCGCACCGTGCCGTCGAGCACCGCGTACTGGGTGTCGGTGACCCGCTCCAGCAGATACCGGTCGTGGGAGACCACGATCAGCGGCCCGGGCCAGGTGTCCAGCAGATCCTCCATCGCCGCCAGCATGTCGGTGTCCATGTCATTGGTCGGCTCGTCGAGGACCAGCACGTTCGGCTCCTCCAGCAGCGTCAGCAGCAGGTCCAGTCGACGCTGCTGACCGCCGGACAGCGCCCCGACGAGCACCTTCTGATGCGCGGTCGTGAACCCCAGGCGCTCCAGCAGCTGCCCGGGGGAGACCTCGTCCTTCCCGGCGCGATAGGAGCTGCGATACCGCCCCACCACGTCGCTGACCCGGGAGCGCAGATGCTCCTGAAGGCCCTCCAGCCGCTGTGACACCTGACGCACGGTGACCGTCTTGCCCCGCTTGACGCGTCCGGACAGAGGGGTGAGCTCCCCGGTGATCAGCGCCAGCAGCGTCGACTTGCCGGCGCCGTTGGGGCCCAGCACGCCGATGCGGTCCACCGGCCCGATGTGGACGGTGACGTCGCGCAGCACGGTGTGGTCCCCGTAGCCGGCATCGACGTCGAGCACGTCGAGCACATCGCGTCCCAGTCGGGAGGTGGCAAGCTGCGTCAGCTCCACCGTGTCGCGCACCGGGGGCTCCCCGGCGATCAGCTCGTTCGCGGCGTCGATGCGGAACTTCGGCTTCGAGGTGCGGGCGGGGGCGCCGCGGCGCAGCCAGGCCAGCTCCTTGCGCATCAGGTTCTGGCGCTTGGACTCGATCGCCGCCGCCTGGCGGTCCCGCTCGACCCGCTGCAGCACGTACGCCGCGTACCCGCCCTCGAAGGGCTCCACGATCCCGTCGTGGACCTCCCACATCCGGGTGCACACCGCGTCCAGGAACCAGCGGTCGTGGGTGATGACCACGAGCCCGCCGTCCCTCGGGCTCCAGCGGCGGCGCAGATGCTCGGCGAGCCAGGCGATGCCCTCGACGTCGAGGTGGTTCGTGGGCTCGTCGAGCAGCAGCACGTCCCAGTCGCCCACCAGCAGCTCCGCCAGGTGGACGCGGCGCAGCTGGCCGCCGGAGAGGTCCGCGAGCGGCGCCTCGAGATCGATCCCCTCGAGCAGGCCCGTCAGGACGTCGCGGATCCGAGGATCCGAGGCCCACTCGTACTCGGCGAGGTTGCCGAGGACCCGTTCCCGCACGCTGGTGCCGCTGGTGGCCTCGTCCTGCTGGGTCAGCACCCCCATCCGCACCCCGCCGCGCACGGTGACGCGGCCCTCGTCGGGCTCCTGCCGACGGGCCAGCAGGCGCAGCAGCGTGGACTTGCCGTCGCCGTTGCGTCCCACCACGCCGATGCGGTCGCCCGCGTCGATGCCGATCGTGACGTCGTCGAGCAGCACCCTGTCGGGCAGCGCGACGTGGAGGGACTGGGTTCCTAGCAGATGTGCCATGCGGTGAAGTGATCCTCAGGGAGTGCAGGTCGGGGCTGGAAAGAAGGGGGTCGGTGTCGCTGTCGGTCCCGGTGCCGGGCGCGCCGCCGGTGACGGTCCCTGGGTGCTGATCCCGAGGTGACGGTCCCGGGGTGCCGGTGCTGCGGTTCCTGTGCTGGCTCCGCGGCATCGGTGCGCCGGGGAGGCGGCGCGGAACCGCCCCAGGGCGGACCTGGCGCTCTCATCCCTCGGGCGGGTCGTCCGTCTCGAAGGTCAGCAGCAGCGTGCGCAGGGCGTCCGCGAGATCCGAGCGCCCGGCAGGGGCGAGAGGCTCGAGCAGCTCGCGCTCCGCTGCCAGCAGGCGCTCCATCGCCGCGTCCACGCGAGCCACGCCGTCGGGACGGAGCCTCACCTCGACCGCGCGCCCGTCGTGCGGACTGCGGTTCTTGCTCACCAGCCCGCGGGCGACCAGCTTGTCGATGCGGGTGGTCATCGTGCCGCTGGTGACCAGGGTCTCGTGCATGAGCGCGCCGGGCGAGAGGGCGTCCTCCTCGCTGCGGCGCAGTGCGGAGAGCATGTCGAACTCCCAGCCCTCGAGGCCGGCGTCGGCGAATGCGCTCCGGCGGGCGACCTCGAGATAGCGCGACAGACGCGAGATGCGGGAGAAGACGGCCAGCGGTGCGACGTCGAGGTCCCCCCGCGCGCTCTGCCAGCCCTCGACGATCCGGTCGACCTCGTCGTGACGCGATGCGGCGGCGTCCTCGGGCGTGGTGGGCATGGGGCGAGTCTAGGGGCCCGCCCGCCGGTGCCGTCGATCTCCGCCGCGCACGGTGCTCTGCGTCGCGTCCAGCACTCGCCCCCGCGCCCGGTCGCTCGCCGTCGCCGGGGCGCTCGCCGTCGCGCCCGGTCGCTGGCCGTCGCGCCGTGCTCAGTCGCGGCCGACCCCTCGCAGCGCGGGCTTCTTCTGCAGCGCGCTGAGCCCGAACCACGAGAGGTTCATCATCCGGGCGGCCACGACCTCCTTGGAGGGGCGGCGGGTCTCGAGCCACCACTGCCCCGTGTACGCCACCATCCCGACGAGCATCTGCGCGTACAGCGCGGCGTCCCGCGAGGGGTAGCCGTGCATGGACAGCTGTGCGGCGAGGATCTCCTCGACGCGGCCCGCGACGTCGGTCAGCAGTGAGGAGAAGGTGCCCACGGCATGGCTGACGGGGGAGTCCCGCACCAGGATCCGGAAGCCGTCCTCGTTCTCGTCGATGTAGGACAGGAAGGAGAGCGCGGCCTGCTCCATCAGCACCCGGGGATGGGCTCGCTGATCCTGGAGCGAGCTCTCGAGGTCGGAGAGCAGGGTGGAGACCTCGCGATCCACGACCACGGCGTACAGCCCCTCCTTGCCGCCGAAGTGCTCGTACACGATGGGCTTGGAGACCTTGGCGCGGGAGGCGATCTCCTCGACGGTCGTCATGTCGAAGCCCTTCTCGGCGAACAGGCGTCGGCTCACCGCGACCAGCTGCTCGCGCCGCTCCTTGCCCGACATCCGGGTCGATCGACCCCGGGGGGCACCCTTCTCCGCCATGGCGGGAGTCTCCCACACCGGTGACGCGGCGGTCCGCAGGACGGCCGACGGTCTCCCGGCCGGTGCGCGACGGGCCCGCGGCGTGCGCCCGCGGGCAGGGACCTCGCACCCCCGCGCGAGCGATAGGATCGGGCCGCGCCCGCGGCGCCGCCCGCCCTGTCGGCGCCCGGAGGGCTCGACGCGGCACCAGGCCCGGCGGACGCGATCCGCCATGGTGTAATCGGCAACACCTCAGATTTTGGTTCTGAAGTTTCAGGTTCGAGTCCTGATGGCGGAACGCCCGTCGCCCGTGCGGGCGATGCCGCTGACCCCACCCGTCGATCCCGAGGAGCCGCAGACGTGGGAATCGAAGAGACCACCGCCCCCGCCGCCGTGATCGTCCTGGCCGCCGGTGCCGGGACGCGCATGAAGTCCAGGACGCCGAAGGTGCTCCACGAGATCGGGGGCAGATCCCTCCTCGTGCACGCGCTCACCGCCGCCGAGGGCACCGGCCCCGCCGAGCTCGTCGTGGTGCTCCGCCACGAGCGGGACCGGGTGGCGGAGCACCTCGCCGAGCACGCCTCCGAGGTCACGGTGGCCGACCAGGACGAGATCCCCGGCACCGGACGGGCCGTCCAGTGCGGTCTCGAGCAGGTCTCCGCCGCCGAGGGCACCGTGCTGGTCACCTACGGCGACGTGCCGCTGCTCGATCCGGCGACGCTGCGCGAGCTGGTCTCCGCGCACGAGGGCGCGGGCGCCGCGGTCACCGTCCTCAGCGCGCGGGTCCCCGACCCCACCGGCTACGGCCGCATCCTGCGCAGCGAGGACGGCTCCGAGGTGCTGGGGATCGTCGAGCACAAGGACGCCGACGACACGCAGCGCGCGATCGACGAGATCAACTCGGGGATCTACGCCTTCGACCTCGCGGTGCTGCGCGATGCCCTGGGCCGGATCACCACCGACAACGCCCAGGGCGAGATGTACCTCACCGACGTCCTCTCGATCGCCCGCGCCGACGGCCGCTCCGTGCGGGCGGTGGTCACCGAGGACGTGATGATGGTCGAGGGCGTCAACGACCGCGTCCAGCTCGCGCAGCTCGGCGCCGAGATGAACCGTCGCACCCTCGAGCGCCACATGCGCGCCGGGGTCACCATCATCGATCCCTCCACCACCTGGATCGACGCCGACGTCTCGATCGCCCAGGACGCGGTGATCCTGCCCGGGGTGCAGCTCCACGGCGCGACCGACATCGGCGAGGAGGCGGTGATCGGCCCGGACACCACGCTGCGCGACACCGAGGTCGGCGCGGGTGCCGAGGTGGTCCGCTCCCACGCGCTGCTCGCCGTCGTCGGCCCGGGCGCGAGCGTCGGGCCCTTCTCCTACCTGCGGGCCGGGACCGACCTCGGATCCGGCGGCAAGATCGGCGGTTTCGTGGAGACCAAGAACGCCGCCATCGGCGCAGGCGCGAAGGTCCCGCACCTGAGCTACGTGGGTGACGCCGAGATCGGGGAGGGCACCAACATCGGCGCCGGCACCATCGTCGCGAACTACGACGGGGTCCAGAAGCATCGCACCACCGTCGGCCGGCACGTCCGCGTCGGCTCCGACAACGTGCTCGTGGCTCCCGTGAGCATCGGCGACGGGGCCGCGACCGGCGCCGGCACGACGGTGCGCAAGGACGTCCCGCCCGGTGCGCTGGGAGTGAGCGCGGTCTCGCAGCGGAACGTGGAAGGATGGACCCTGCGACGCCGTGCGGGGACTGCGGCCGAGGCGGCTGCACGCGCCGCGCTCGGCGCCGAGGAAGGGTCCGCTGCCGGAGCGCCTGCAGGAACTGCCGCCGACGATCACAAGGAGCACGAGCAGCGATGAGCGGAATCGTCACCACCGGGGAGAAGCGGCTGGTCCTCGCTTCCGGTCGGGCCCACCCGGTCCTCGCGCAGGAGGTCGCCGCCGAGCTCGGCGTCGAGGTCCTGCCGATGGACGCCTGGGACTTCGCCAACGGGGAGATCTACGTGCGCTACGGCGAGTCCGTGCGCGGCACCGACGTCTTCGTGCTGCAGTCCCACCCGGCGCCGATCAACACCTGGGTGATGGAGCACCTCATCATGATCGACGCCCTCAAGCGGGCGTCGGCCAAGCGGATCACCGCGATCTCGCCGAGCTTCCCCTATGCGCGCCAGGACAAGAAGCACCGCGGACGCGAGCCGATCTCGGCCCGCCTCATGGCGGACCTCTACGAGACCGCGGGCGTGGATCGCATGATCTCGGTCGACCTGCACGCCCCGCAGGTCCAGGGCTACTTCAACCAGCCGCTCGACCACCTGATGGCGCTGCCGATCCTCGCCGACTACGTGCAGAGGAAGTACGGCGAGGAGGACATCGCCGTGGTCTCGCCGGACGCCGGCCGCATCCGCGTGGCGGAGCAGTGGGCCAAGAAGCTCGGCGGCGTGAACCTCGCGTTCATCCACAAGACGCGCGACACCACCCGGCCCAATCAGGCCGTGGCGAAGCGTGTGATCGGCGACGTCGAGGGCAAGACCTGCATCCTCGTGGACGACATGATCGACACCGCCGGCACCATCGTGCAGGCCTCCGACGCCCTCACCGCCAATGGTGCGGACTCGGTGGTCATCGCGACCACGCATCCGATCCTCTCCGACCCCGCGACCGAGCGGCTGAAGGCCAGCTCGGTGCGCGAGGTCGTGTGCACCAACACCCTGCCGGTGCCTCCCGAGAAGCAGTTCGACCGCCTCACCCAGCTCTCGATCGCCCCGCTGCTGGCACGGGCGATCCGCGCGGTCTTCGACGACGGATCGGTCACCAGCCTCTTCGACGGCGAGGTCTGAGCCGACCGCACCCCGGATCGCCGCTCGCGCGGTCCCGCACGGTGACGTCGCCGCCCGCGACGGCTCCCGACGCAGCACTGCGGCCCCGCCTCCTCGAGGAGGCGGGGCCGCAGTGCGCGGAGCGTGGAGGGGGGGATGGGGACGGCGGGGTCCCGGCGCGATCGGGGACTCCGGGGAGGTCCTCGTCGCGGAGGAGGTCTCAGATCAGGAAGCGGTTGCCCCTGACCACCCGGGTCCACCAGGTGCCGAGCCCGACGTGGTCACCGGCGGAGAGGCCGGCCATGGCGATCACGGCCACGGCGAGGAGCAGGTGGGTGTCGTAGAGCGGGTTGGAGGACATCGGGAAGGCCGCCAGGTACATCAGGGTGTACATCGCCGCTGCGGAGGCGGTCGCGATCCGGGTGCCGATGCCGAGCATGAGGGCGACGCCCACCCCCAGCAGGCCGAGCATGAACAGCAGGTCGGTCAGCGGGTTGATCGAGAGGAAGAACTCCCAGGCGCCGGCGAAGGGATTGCCGCCCTCGATCGAGCCGCCCAGGAAGCCGCTGGTGGGGGAGCCGCCGTTCAGCCAGGAATTCTCCGTGGGGGTGGAGAAGCCGAGTCCGAAGGTCTTGTCGAGGAAGGCCCACAGGAAGGTGAAGCCGACCATCAGGCGGACGATGCCGAGGACGGTGTGGCCCCAGCCCGTCGTCGGGGTGCCGAGGGCGTCGGAGGCGCTGCCGGGGGCGGGGGCGGGGACGGACGCCGCGGAGGCGGACGTGGCGGACGTGGCGGAGGAGGCAGTCACGGTGGTGCCTTTCGGAAGGTCCCCGGAGGGACGGTGTCGGATCCTGCTCGGGTTGTTGTGACATGGACAGATTACGGAGCGATCGGCGCCCGCCGCGGGGACCTAGGTCACTGATCTGATCCTCTGACCTGCAGGGACGTTGGTCCCGGTGGGGAGTGCAGCGGCAGGCCGGCGGCGCGCGGACCGTGCGGTGCCGGTCACGCCGACCCGTTCCCGCGGGGGTCCGCGTGCTACTGTCACCGGGTCACTTCGGCGAGGGAGAGGGCGCCAGCCCCTCCGTGATCGACGCGGTGCGGATCTCCGGGAGCGTGATCTCCCTGTGCCCCGTGGCGTCGCTCATCGCCGAGCCACCGCATCCACGAGGAGCACCCCCATGGCTGAGAAGCTGAACGTCGAACTGCGCGAGGAATTCGGCAAGGGCGCGGCCCGCCGCCTGCGCGTCGAGAACCGAGTCCCCGCCGTCCTGTACGGACACGGCGAGGCGCCGCTGCACCTCTCGCTGCCCGGCCACGAGACCGCCCTGGTCGCGCGCAACCCCAACGCCCTGATCCAGCTCGAGCTCGCCGACGGCTCCTCGCACCTCGCGCTGATCAAGGAGATCCAGCGCCACCCGCTCAAGCGGAGCCTGAGCCACCTCGACCTGATCATCGTCCGCAAGGGCGAGAAGGTCGAGGTCGACATCCCCGTGGTCATCACCGGTGAGACGGTCGCCCCGACCATCGCCGTGGTCGACCTGCAGGCGCTGACCCTCTCGGTCGACGCCCTGAACGTGCCCGAGCAGATCGAGCTGTCGGTCGAGGGCGCCGAGGACGGCCACCAGATCTTCGCCGGCGACATCTCGCTGCCGGGCGACGCCGAGCTGGTCACCGACGCCGAGATCCTCGTCGTCGCGGTGCAGACCCCGCGCGTCGAGGAGGAGCCCGAGGACGAGGACGCCGAGGGCGTGTCCGAGGAGGGCGAGGACGCCGAGGGCGAGTCCTCCGAGGAGTCCGACGAGGAGGAGTGACCTCCCGGGGCGTCGCCGGCCGGCCACCGTCCGGGTCGGCACCGCTCCGTTGCTCACATCTGCCGTCCCGGGGCGTCGCGCACTGCGCGGCGCCCCGGTACGGTATCCGGGGTCGAGCGCCCGCCGTCTCCGCGGGACCGAGCCCCGAGACCGAGCGCCTAGCCGGAGCTCCCGGCCCGCGGTCCCGGAGCGCGGCCCCGGGGCGCGTCGGGGATCGGAGAGCCCGGGACCGCGCAGCGGGCGCCGGGACGGCGAGGAACGCCGACCAGGACCAGGCCGCCCCGGTGCACCGCACCGGAGGAGCCGTGAGGCAGGAGCGAGGAGCATCCATGACCGCGAGCGGACGTCGCCCGGGGCCCCATCTGGTGGTGGGGCTCGGCAATCCCGGACCCAAGTACGCCGCGACCCGCCACAACGTCGGACAGATGGTGCTCGACCACATCGCCGATGCCGGGGGCGGGCGCTTCGCCGCCGCGCGCCGCGCCCAGGCCGTCGTGCTCGAGGGTCGGCTCGGGGCCCCCGGGGTCGGCGAGCGCGTGATCCTCGCCAAGACCACCACCTACATGAACGTCTCCGGCGGCCCGGTCAAGGCCCTGGCCGCCTACTACGACATCCCCCCGGAGCGGGTGGTCGTGGTCCACGACGAGGTCGACATCCCCTTCGACGGCATCCGCCTCAAGCTCGGCGGCGGCGAAGGAGGCCACAACGGGCTGCGGGACATCTCCAAGGCCCTGGGCACCAAGGACTACCTGCGCGTGCGCGTGGGCGTGGGACGCCCGAGCGGAGGGCGGGACACCGCCGACCACGTGCTCGCCCCCTTCTCCGCGACCGAGCGCAAGGACCTGGACATGCTCGTCTCCGATGCGGCCGATGCCGTGGAGACGCTGATCCTCCAGGGCCTGACCGCCGCCCAGCAGCGATTCCACTCCCGAGAGATCCGATGACCGCGCAGAGCACCGCCCCCGCCCCGACGACCTCGCACCCGCCGCTGCGTCCGCTGCTCGAGCAGATCGCCGCCGGACGCGACCTCACCGCGGCCCGCGAGCTGGTCCGCGAGGGCGCCGAGAACGGCGACGGCGGCAGCATCGTCGCCGCCACCGGCCTGTTCCCCTTCCTCGTCGCGGACCTCGCCCGCCAGGCGGACGCCGAGCACCCGCTGGTCGTGGTCACCTCGACCACCCGCGCCACCGAGGACCTGCGGGCCGCGCTCTCCGCCCTGGTGGGCATGGAGCACGTGGCCGAGCTGCCGGCCTGGGAGACCCTGCCCCACGAGCGGCTCTCCCCGCGGGCGGACACCGTCGCCCGGCGCCTGGCGACCCTGCGCCGCATCGCGCACCCCGACACCGAGGATCCGGTGCACGTGCTGCTCATGCCCGTGCGCTCCCTGCTGCAGCCGATCGCGACCGGTCTCGGGGACCTGCGTCCCGTACGGGCCGCCGTGGGCGCGACCTACCCCCTCGAGGACCTCGAGCGCGATCTGGTCGACGCCGCCTACGCGCGGGTGGACATGGTCGAGAAGCGCGGCGAGTTCGCCGTGCGCGGAGGCATCCTCGACGTCTTCCCGCCCACCGAGCCGCACCCGGTGCGCGTGGACCTGTTCGGCGACGAGATCGACGACGTGCGCTACTTCTCGATCGCCGACCAGCGCTCGCTCGATCCGGCACCGAGGGGTCTGGACGCCCCGGCCTGCCGCGAGATCCTGCTGACCCCCGCGGTGCGCGAGCGTGCCCGCGCCGTCGCCGAGGAGCTGCCGGGCGCCCGCGACCTGCTGCTGCGCATCGCCGACGGCATCGCGGCCGACGGCATGGAGTCCCTCAGCCCCGTGCTGGTCGACGGGATGGAGCAGGTCGCCGACGTGCTGCCCGGCGGAGCCCGCTTCCTGGTCCTGGACCCGGAGAAGGCCCGCGCCCGCGCCGACGAGCTGGTCGCCACCACCGACGAGTTCCTCGCCGCGGCCTGGTCCAGCGCGGCCGCCGGGGGCGGGCTGCCGATCGACGTCGGAGCCGCGAGCTTCGTGCCGCTGTCCGAGGCGAAGGCGCACGCCCGCGAGGGAGGCCGCGCCTGGTTCACCCTGGCGGCCTTCGGCCTGGATTCCGGGGTCGACCTCACCACCACCGACGCGACCACCCACCCCGGCTACTCCGGCAAGCCCGGCGACGCGGCGAAGGACCTCGAGCGACGCCGCGCCGAGGGCTGGTCCGTGGTCTCGACCATGGTCGGCCCGGGCGGTGCCCGCCACGCCGCCGAGAACCTCCGCGCCGAGGGACTGCCCGCCGTGTTCGCCGCCGAGCTCGAGGCGCCCGTCGCCCCCGGGGAGGCCGTGGTCACCGTCGGTCCCTTCGTCGAGGGCCTCGTCGATCCCGAGCTGAAGCTCGTCCTGGCCTCCGAGCGCGACCTCACCGGCAAGTCCGGGGCACGGCGCGGCGAGGAGCGGCGGATGCCCTCGCGCCGCCGCAACGTGGTCGACCCGCTGCAGCTGCGGCCCGGCGACCACGTCGTCCACGCCCACCACGGGGTCGGCCGCTTCGTGGAGATGACCAGCCGCACCGTCGGCGCCGGCGCCAAGCGCACCACCCGCGAGTACCTCGTCATCGAGTACGCCGCCTCGAAGAAGGGCCAGCCCGGGGACCGCCTCTACGTCCCCAGCGACCAGCTCGACCAGGTCACCAAGTACGTCGGCGGCGAGGAGCCCAGCGTCAACCGCATGGGCGGCGCCGACTGGGCGAAGACCAAGTCCAGGGCGCGCAAGGCCATCCGGGAGATCGCCGACGAGCTGGTGCGCCTGTACTCCGCGCGACAGTCCGCCCCGGGCCACGCCTTCGGGCCGGACACTCCGTGGCAGCGCGAGCTCGAGGACTCCTTCGAGTTCGTCGAGACCCCGGACCAGCTGTCCACGATCGACGACGTCAAGGCCGACATGGAGAAGGCCGTCCCCATGGACCGGCTGATCCTCGGCGACGTCGGCTACGGCAAGACCGAGATCGCGGTGCGCGCCGCCTTCAAGGCCGTGCAGGACGGCAAGCAGGTCGCCGTGCTCGCCCCCACCACCCTGCTCGCCCAGCAGCATCTGGACACCTTCTCGGAGCGCTACACCGGGTTCCCCGTCACCGTGCGGGGCCTGTCCCGCTTCCAGAACCCCGCCGACTCCGAGGCCACCGTCGAAGGGCTGCGGGACGGCACCGTGGACGTGGTGATCGGCACCCATCGCCTGCTCACCGGCACCGTGCGCTTCAAGGATCTCGGCCTGCTGATCATCGACGAGGAGCAGCGCTTCGGCGTCGAGCACAAGGAGACCCTCAAGGCGCTGCGCACGAACGTGGACGTGCTCTCCATGTCCGCGACCCCGATCCCGCGGACCCTCGAGATGGCGGTCACCGGCATCCGCGAGCTGTCGATCCTGGCCACCCCGCCCGAGGAGCGCCATCCCGTGCTCACCTACGTCGGCGCCGAGGAGGACAAGCAGGTCACCGCCGCCATCCGTCGCGAGCTGCTGCGCGAGGGACAGGTCTTCTACATCCACAACCGGGTCGAGGACATCGACCGGGTCGCCGCCCACCTGCGCGAGCTGGTGCCCGACGCCCGCGTCCAGGTCGCCCACGGCAAGATGAACGAGCACCAGCTCGAGCGCGTCATCATCGACTTCTGGGAACGGGAGTTCGACGTGCTGGTGTGCACCACCATCGTCGAGACGGGCCTGGACATCGCCAACGCCAACACGCTCGTCGTGCAGAACGCGGACAGGTTCGGCCTCTCCCAGCTGCACCAGCTGCGCGGCCGCGTCGGGCGCTCGAGCGAGCGCGCCTACGCCTACTTCCTCTACAACGCGACCAAGCCGCTCACCGAGACCGCCCACGACCGTCTCACCACGCTCGCGACGAACACCGACCTCGGCGCGGGCATGCAGGTGGCGATGAAGGACCTCGAGATCCGCGGCGCCGGCAACCTGCTGGGCGGCGAGCAGTCCGGGCACATCGCCGGGGTCGGCTTCGACCTCTACGTGCGGATGGTGGGGGAGGCCGTCGCGGCGTTCCGCGGCGAGGGCACGGCCCCCGAGAAGGAGATCCGGGTCGAGCTGCCGCTGGACGCCCACGTCCCGCACGACTACATCGGCTCCGAGCGCCTGCGCCTGGAGGCCTATTCGAAGCTCTCCGCAGTGCGCGAGGTCTCCGAGATCGAGCAGGTCCGGGCCGAGCTCGTCGACCGCTACGGCGCGCTGCCGGCCCCGGTCGAGGTGCTGCTGGACGTGGCCCGCTTCCGGATCGACGCCCGCGCGGCCGGGATCGACGAGGTGCAGGCCCAGGGCAAGATGATCCGCTTCGCGCATCTCGAGGTGCCCGACTCGGTCGCCCTGCGCATGAAGCGCCTCCACCCGGGCACGGTGCTCAAGCCCACCACCCGCCAGGTGCTGGTGCCGCGGCCGATGACCTCGCGGTTCGGGGGCACCGAGCTGCGGGACCACGAGCTCCTGGAGTGGGCCCGCGAGGTGCTGCGCACCCTGGTCCCGGCCGCGGCGGAGCAGATCGCCGCGCCCACCGTGCAGGGGAGGACCGTGCAGGGGACGGCGCAGTAGCCTCGTCGGGTGGACCACGCGACGAACCCCCCGACACCGGACCCCGCCGATCCCGCAGCGCCCACGGACCCCGCAGCACCCACGGGTCCCGCAGCGCACGCATCGACTCCTCGGGGCGGCGCGCTGCTGCGCGCGGTCGAGGTGATGGAGGCGCTGCGCGCACCGGACGGCGACGCCTGGACGCACCGGCAGACACACGCCTCGCTCGCCCGCTACCTGCTCGAGGAGACCCATGAGGTCCTCGAGGTGATCGACGACCCCGCCGCGCACGGCGCGGGCGCCCTCGCCGACGAGCTCGGCGACCTGCTCTTCCAGATCCTGTTCCACGCCCGCGTGGGGCAGGAGGAGGACCCGCCGTGGGACGTCGACGACGTCGCCCGCTCCTTCGTCGCCAAGATGGAGCGGCGCAACCCTCACGTCTTCGGCGAGCGCCGCGAGGAAGCGCTCGAGGACCCGGCGGACGTGGAGCAGATCATCGCGCAGTGGCATGCGGTGAAGGCCGCCGAGCGAGCCTCGGCCGGCACCCGGTCGAAGGGCTGGTTCGAGGGGATCCCCGAAGGGCTGCCGGCCCTGCAGACCGCGGCGAAGGCCGTGCATCGCGCCCGCTCCGAGGGGCGGCTCGAGCAGCTGCTCGCTGCCGCCGACGCCGCCGCGGAGGCGGAGGACGCTGAGGAGTGGGGCGGTGACCTGGCCCGTGCGCTGCTCGACCTGGTGATCGCCGCCGAGGGCCGGGACGTCGACCCGGAATCGGCGCTGCGCGGGCTGAACGCCCGCACACGCGGCGCGGGCTGAGGCGCGCCGCCGCGGTCCGCCCCGGACGACGGTCCGGCGCGCCGGGCCTCACCGCCTAGACTGTGCGGTGGACGGTCAGCGCCGACCGGACGATCGGAACTTCATCACCGAAGGAAGGAACATCCCATGGCAGCGACCATCGATGCCGTCCACGCACGCGAGATCCTCGATTCCCGCGGCAACCCCACCGTCGAGGTCGAGGTCCTCCTCGACGACGGCACCGTCGCCCGCGCCGGGGTGCCATCGGGCGCCTCCACCGGTGCGTTCGAGGCCGTCGAGCGCCGTGACGGCGACAAGGACCGCTACCTCGGCAAGGGCGTCATCGACGCCGTCAGCGCCGTCATCGCCGACATCCAGCCGAAGATCCTCGGCATGGACGTCCAGGAGCAGCGGTCGATCGATGCCGCGATGCTCGAGCTCGACGGCACCTCCAACAAGGGCTCGCTGGGTGCCAACGCCATCCTCGGCGTCTCCCTCGCGGTGGCCCGTGCCGCGGCGGACTCCGCGGACGTGCCGCTGCACCAGTACGTCGGCGGCCCGAACGCCCACATCCTGCCGGTCCCGATGATGAACATCCTCAACGGCGGCTCCCACGCGGACTCCAACGTCGACATCCAGGAGTTCATGATCGCGCCGATCGGCGCGGAGACCTTCTCCGAGGCGATGCGCGTCGGCGCCGAGGTCTACCACGCGCTCAAGTCCGTGCTGAAGGAGCGGGGACTGGCCACGGGTCTCGGCGACGAGGGCGGCTTCGCCCCGAACCTCGACTCCAATCGTGCGGCCCTCGACCTGATCGTCGAGGCCATCGGCCGTGCCGGCTTCGAGGCCGGCAAGGACGTCGCGCTGGCGCTGGACGTCGCCGCCTCCGAGTTCTTCGCGGACGGCGGGTACTCCTTCGAGGGCGCCACGCGCACCTCTGCCGAGATGGTCGACTACTACGCCGAGCTGGTGGACGCCTACCCGCTGGTCTCCATCGAGGACCCGCTGGACGAGGACGACTGGGACGGCTGGAAGGCGATCACCGATCGCCTGGGCGCGAAGACCCAGCTGGTCGGCGACGACCTCTTCGTCACCAACCCCGATCGCCTCGGCCGCGGCATCGCCGAGGGCGCCGGCAACGCGCTGCTGGTCAAGGTCAACCAGATCGGCACGCTCTCCGAGACCCTCGACGCGGTCGACCTCGCGCACCGCTCCGGCTTCAAGGCGATGATGTCCCACCGGTCCGGCGAGACCGAGGACACGACCATCGCCGACCTCTCCGTGGCGACCAACTGCGGTCAGATCAAGTCGGGCGCCCCCGCCCGCGGCGAGCGCGTGGCCAAGTACAACCAGCTGCTGCGCATCGAGGAGGAGCTGGGCGAGGCGGCCCGCTACGCCGGGGCCGCGGCGTTCCCGCGTTTCACCGCCTGATACCCCCGGGCAGAGGTTGTAACCTCGAGCCATGAGCAGCAGACGACCGGGCGCCCCGCGATCGACGAGGCGCCCGGTCGGCGCGTCCGGGAGCAGGCGCTCGGGCGCGAGGACCACCTCGCGCCGCGGAGCCGCCTCGTCCCGGACGGGGACGGCGGCGGGCTCCGCGGGCACCCGTTCCCGGGGCCCGGCGGCCGCCTCCCGCCCGGCCTCCGGCACCCCGCGCACGCCCGAGGACGACGGCCCCGGCATCACCATCACGCGCCGCCCCCTCGCCCTGGTCGCCCTGGTGGTGATCGCCCTGGCCGCCCTGGTCCCGACGGTCAACTCCTATGTCGCCCAGCGCCAGCAGCTAGCCGACCTGCGCGCCCAGGTCTCCCAGCAGGAGCAGCAGGTCGAGGACCTGCGCACCCAGGTGGCCCGCTGGGAGGACCCGGCCTATGTCGCGGCCCGCGCCCGGGAGCGGCTGCTGTTCGCCATGCCGGGGGAGACCCAGTACCGCCTCACCGACACCTCCGGCGAGGACGTCCCCCTCACCGAGGCCCAGCGCGCCGAGGAGGCCGCGAAGGAGGGGGAGTGGTTCTCCACCCTCTGGGAGAGCGTGGAGGGCTCGAGCAGACTGACCCCCGAGGACATCCCCGACGAGACGGGGTCGACCGACGACGACGTCTCCGAGCACGACCCCGCCGACGACACCACCGATCAGGATCCCGACCAGTGACCGACCTCGCCCCCCTGCCCTTCGAGTCCCCGGCCTCACCGCACGACCTGGAGGTCATGCGCGTGCAGCTCGGCCGGGACATGCGCGGCGTGATCTCGATCGCGCGCCGCTGCGGATGCGGGCGGCCCGCCGTGGTCCGCACCGCGCCGCGACTCGAGGACGGCACGCCGTTCCCCACCTCGCTCTACCTCACGCTGCCCTGGCTGACGCTCGAGCTCTCGCGCCTCGAGGCCGTCGGGCTGATGGCCGAGCTCACCGCCGACCTCGAGCAGGACCCGCAGCTCGCCGCCGGCTACCGCGGCGCGCACGAGCGCTACCTCGCCCGCCGCGCCGAGATCGGCGACGCGGAGGAGGTCCGGCACGTCAGCGCCGGCGGCATGCCCACCCGCGTCAAGTGCCTCCACGCGCTCGCCGGGCAGTCCCTCGCCGAGGGTCCCGGGATCAACCCCGTCGGCGACCAGGTGCTGGCGCGGATCGACGGGGCGGTGCCCGAGCTCGTCTGCCGCTGCGACACCGGCGCGAAGTCCGACGGCGCAGAGTCCGACGGCGCCGGGTCCGACGGCGCCGAGTCCGACGGCGCCGAGTCCGATGCGGGGGAGGACCGATGAGCGCGCCCGTCGCCGCGATCGACTGCGGCACCAACTCCATCCGGCTCCTGATCGCCCGACGCGACGAGGCCTCGGGCCTCCCTGTCGACCTCGAGCGGCAGCTGGAGATGGTGCGGCTCGGTCTCGGAGTGGACCGCACCGGCCGCTTCGACCCCGTCGCCGTCGAGCGGACCCTCGATGCCGCCCGGCGCTACCAGGAGCTCATCGAGCACCACGGCGTCGCGACACAGGACGTGCGCTTCGTGGCCACCTCCGCGACCCGTGACGCCGCCAACCGCGACCTCTTCATCGACGGCATCGAGAAGATCCTGGGCGTCCGGCCCGAGGTGATCAGCGGCCAGGAGGAGGCGGAGCTCTCCTTCCGCGGCGCCGTGAGCACCGTGGCCGGCCTGCCCGACGGACCCCGGCTGGTCGTCGACATCGGCGGCGGCTCGACCGAGCTGGTGCTCGGCACCGACACCCCCACCCACCGCATCAGCCTGGACATCGGCTCGGTGCGGCTCACCGAGCGCCACCTGGCCTCCGACCCGCCGACGGCGGAGGAGATCGCCGCGGCCGCCGTGGACATCGACGCGCTGCTCGACCGCGCCGGGACGGCCGTGCCCCTGGAGAGGGCCACGGCGCTCGTCGGTGTCGCCGGGACCGTGACGACCGTCACGGCGGTCGCTCTCGGCCTCGAGGACTATCGTCCCGACCTCACGCAGGGGGCGACCCTCACGGTCACCGAGGTCCAGGAGGTCTGCGCGCAGCTGCTGGCCGCGACCCGGGAGCAGCGGTCGCGCCACCGGATCATCCATCCCGGGCGCATCGACGTGATCGGCGCCGGGGCGCTGATCTGGTCACGGATCGCCGAGCGCGTCGCCGCCGCGGCCTCGTTGGACGTCACGCGCACGAGCGAGCACGACATCCTCGACGGCATCGCGCTGGACCTGCTGGACCGGGTGCCCTGAGCGCCGCGGCGCCCGCCGCCGGGGCGGGGCGTCTCACCGCTCCGCGGCCGCTTTTGTCTCAGGGCCCCGACGGTCATAGTCTGGGGGCATGACCAATACTTTCGGCGGCAAGCCCCACGTTCTCATCCTCGGAGGCGGTTCCGTCGGTCTGACGACCGCGTCCGAGCTGCGCAAGACCCTCGGCGCCGAGGTCGCGATCACGGTCGTCGACCCGCGCCCCTACATGACCTACGCGCCCTTCCTCCCCGAGGTCGGCGCCGGCAGCATCCACCCGCGCGACGTGCTCGCGCCCCTGCGCAAGGTCCTCCCGGGCGCCAAGGTCGTCACCGGCGCGGTCTCCGCGATCCGCAGCGCCGAGAACACCGTCGTGGTGGACCTCGAGGACGACGAGAAGCTCGAGATCGGCTACGACTACCTCGTCGTGGGGCTCGGCGCCGTGCCCCGTCTGCTGCCCATCCCGGGCCTGGCCGAGAACGCGATCGGCTTCAAGCAGGTCGAGGAGGCCACCGCGGTCCGCGACCGCATCCTGGCGAATCTCGCCGAGGCCGCGACCACCAAGGACCCGGCCGTCCGCAAGCGCCTGCTCACCTTCACCTTCATCGGCGGCGGCTTCGCCGGCGGCGAGGCGGTCGCCGAGGCCGAGGACATGGTCCGCGACGCCCTTCGCTACTACCCCGACCTGCACGCCTCGGACATCCGCTTCGTGCTCGTCGACGGCGCGCCCTTCATCTTCCCCGAGCTCACCGAGGACCAGCGCGCCTACGTGCTCAACCAGCTGCGCGAGCGCGGCATCGAGGTCAAGCTCGAGACCTTCCTGAACTCCGCCGAGAACGGCGTGATCAAGACCAGCGACGGCGACGAGTTCGAGACCGACCTGCTGGTGTGGAACGCCGGCGTCAAGCCGAACCCGGTGCTCTCCGACGACGAGGTCTCCGACCTTCCCGTCGTCACCGAGCGCGGTCCGCTCATGGGCAAGCTCGAGGCCCTCGCGGACCTGCGCGTCAACGGCGCCGACGGCCCGCTCGACGACGTCTTCGCCGCCGGCGACTGCGCCGCGGTGCCGGATCTCGCCTCGGGAGAGGGCAAGTTCTGCCCGCCCAACGCGCAGCACGCGGTGCGTCAGGGCAAGCGCGTGGCGGACAACATCGCCCGTTCCGTGCAGGGTCGGCCGCTGGTGGACTACTACCACAAGAACCTCGGCGTCATGGCGACCCTGGGCATGTACAAGGGAGTCGGCCGACTCCAGCTGGCCGACAAGGAGCTCGACATCCGCGGTCTGCCGGCCTGGGCGATGGCGCGTGCGTACCACGTGTACGCGATGCCGACTCTCGGCCGGAAGGCCTCCGTGGTCGCGGGCTGGGCGACCAACCTGATCTCCCGCCGTGACATCATCGGCATCCCCCAGACCGAGACCCCGCGAGCGGCCTTCGAGTACGCCGCGAACACCGGCAAGAAGAAGTGACCCGTCCGGGAGGCACATGCTGAGTTCCTCCCGCTCCGGCCCCCGACGACGCCGCCGCGCACGCTGTGCGCGGCGGCGTCGTCGCGTCTCGCGCTGCGGCGTCCCTGCGCGGCACCCAGTCGTGGCGCCTGCCCCCGCCGTCGGCCCGCGTCGTCGGCTCGCGTCGTCGGCTTCCGCTGTCGTCCGGTGCCGGCCGTCGTGCGCACGAGTGGGAGCTCTCACCCGCCCGCGGGTGCCCACCCTCGCCGTGACCGAGTATGCTCGGATCATCACTAGAACGAGCAGGAACGGTCAGGCGGCATGCCGAGTGCCGCGAGACGGAGAGGCGGGCCCATGGAGATCCACATCGTCGAGGACGTCGAGGCCGGGGCGAGGGTCGTCGCCGACGTCTTCGAGAGGACCCTGCGGGCGGCCGAGGGCTCCGGTGCGGTCCTGGGCCTGGCCACGGGCTCGTCCCCGGTGCCCGCCTACGCCGAGCTGATCCGCCGCCACCGCGAGGAGGGGCTGTCCTTCGCCGGAGCCCGCGCCTTCCTGCTCGACGAGTACGTGGGCCTTCCCGCCGGGCACGCGCAGAGCTACCACCGCTTCATCCGCGAGAACCTCACCTCCCACCTCGACATCGCCGACGACGACGTCGTCTCCCCGGACGGCACCGCCGCGGACCCGGTCGCGGAGGCCGCCGCCTACGACGCCAGGATCCGCGAGGCCGGGGGAGTGGACCTGCAGATCCTCGGCATCGGCTCCAACGGCCACATCGCCTTCAACGAGCCCGGCAGCTCGCTCGCCTCCCGCACCCGGGTGGTGGGGCTGACCCGCTCCACCATCGAGGACAACGCCCGCTACTTCGACACCGCGGCCGACGTCCCCGTGCGCGCCCTCAGCCAGGGCCTCGGCACCATCCTCGAAGCGCGCCGGATCGTGCTCACCGCGACAGGGAGCAGCAAGGCCGCTGCGGTCGCCCAGCTCGCGGAAGGAGCGATCAGCGCCCGCTGGCCCGCGACCGTGCTGCAGATGCATCCGGCCGTCACCGTCGTGGTCGACGAAGCCGCCGCCTCGCAGCTCGAGCTGAAGGACTACTACCGCTATGCGCGGTGCCTCGAGAGCGAGAGCCCGGTCGCAGTCCGGGGCTGACCCCGCCCTGGGGCGCGACCGCGCCGCACGGGGCGGATACGATCGCTCCCATGCAGCAGGCTGATCCCTCCTCCTCCTCGTCCTCCCTGGCCGCCGCGTCCCCCCGGGCACCCCGCTCGGGCCTGGACGGCTTCTTCAAGATCTCCGAACGCGGTTCCACCGTGGGCCGTGAGATCCGCGGCGGCCTGGTGACCTTCTTCTCGATGTGCTACATCGTGGTGCTGAACCCCCTGATCATCGGCACCGTCCCGGACTCGACCGGGATGTACCTGGGCGGCGGGACCGAGCCGAACCTGCCGGCCGTCGCCGCCGGCACCGCGCTGATCGCGGGGCTCCTGAGCATCGTCATGGGCACCTGGGCGAAGTTCCCCCTCGCCCTCGCCGCCGGGCTGGGCCTGAACGCCTACCTGGCCTACTCGGTGGTGCCGCTGCCCGGCATGACCTGGGGCGGGGCGATGGGCATGGTCCTGCTCGAGGGCGTCGTGATCCTCATCCTCGTGCTCACCGGATTCCGCCGGGCCGTCTTCAACGCGGTCCCGCCCTTCCTCAAGACGGCGATCGCCGTCGGCATCGGCCTGTTCATCGCCTTCCTGGGCCTGTTCAACGCCAAGTTCGTGACCACCGCCGCGGGCACCCCGGTCCAGCTGGGCAACGACGGCTCCCTCACCGGCTGGCCCACCTTCGTGTTCGTCACCGGACTTCTGCTGATGCTCGTGCTGTGGATCCGCAAGGTGCCCGGCGCGATCCTCATCGCCATCGTCGCCGCGACGCTGCTGGCGATGCTCCTGGAGCGCGTCCTGCACCTGGGGGCCTTCGCCCCGGCCGACGACGCCGGTCCCGGCAACCCCGGCGGCTGGGCGATGAACGTCCCCGCCCTCACCGAGTTCCCGATCCAGCTGCCCGACTTCGCGACGCTGTTCACCGTCGACCCGCTCGGCGGCATGACCGCCGCGGGCGTGATCGGCGCGAGCGTCATCGTCTTCTCCCTGCTGCTGGCGGACTTCTTCGACACCATGGGCACGATGGTCGGCGTCGCCTCCGGCGCCGGCCTGGTCGAGGAGGACGGCGACATCCCGCACTCCCAGCGGATCCTCGTGGTCGACTCGGTCGCCGCGATCGCGGGCGGCGTCGGCGGCGTCTCCTCCAACACCAGCTTCGTCGAGTCCGCCTCGGGGGTGGCCGAGGGCGCGCGCACCGGCCTCGCCTCCGTCGTGGTCGGGATCCTGTTCCTGGCCTCGACGCTGTTCTCGCCGCTGGTCGCGATGGTCCCCTACGAGGCCGCCACCCCGGCCCTGGTCATGGTCGGCTTCCTGATGATGACCCAGATCACCGACATCGACTTCACCGACGTGGAGGTCGCGGTCCCCGCCTTCCTCACCATCATCCTGATGCCCTTCGCCTACTCGATCACCGTCGGCATGGGCGCGGGCTTCGTGATGTACGTGCTGATCCGTGTGGTGCGCGGCAGGGCCCGTGACGTGCACTGGCTGATGTACCTCATCGCGCTCCTGTTCATCGCGTACTTCCTGCGCGGCGCCCTCGAGGGTCTGCTCCTGTGAGCCCGCGAGCCCGGGAGGGCGCGACGCCCGAGGACGGGAACGGCACGGAAGCCTCCGCCGCCGACCCGTCCACCGGCGCCGCACGGCCGGCTGATCTCGCGGGACCGACGGAGGTCGAGGTCGGCGAACTGGCCGCGGAGCTGCAGCGGGTGCTGCTGGTCTCCTCCCGGATCCTGCGCTCGCAGACCGCCTCCGAGGACGTCTCCGTCCCGCAGTTCTCGGTGCTCGCCTTCCTCCAGCGCGCGGGGGAGTCGACCCCCGGCGCGCTGGCCGATTTCGAGCACGTGAGCCCTCCGGTGATGACGCGGACGCTCGGACGACTGGAGGGGGCGGGTCTCGTGCACCGCACCGCGCACCCCGGGGACGGGCGGCAGGTGCGGGTCACGCTCACCGCGGCGGGGGAACAGGTCGTCCTCGCCGGCCGTGAGCGCCGGGACGCCTGGCTCCGCTCCAGGATCGAGGCGGCCGCACCCGCGGAGCGCGAGGCGCTGCGCGAGGCGGCACGGGTGATGCGGGGCATCCTCATCCCTCCGCGCGAGTGATCGCCGGAGCGGCATGACGGGAACGGCCGGAGCTCCCTGCGGGGAGGTCCGGCCGTTCCCGTCCGCGCAGCGCCGCTCAGACGCCGGCGGTGCTGTCCAGCACGTGGTCGAGCACGGAGACCAGGGCCGCGGTGTCGTCCTCCCCGACGGCGGGGAAGGTCGCGATGCGCAGCTGGTTCCGGCCCAGCTTGCGGTAGGGCTCGATGTCGACGATGCCGTGCGCGCGCAGCACCGAGGTGATCGCCGTGGCGTCGATCGACTCGTCCACGTCGAGCGTGGTGACCACCTGCGACCGGGCGGCGGGATCGCCGACGAACGGCGTGATCTCCTCGCGACGCGCGGCCCATGCCTGCAGCATCCCGCTGGTGGCCCGGGTGCGCTGGTCGGCCCAGGCCAGACCGCCCTGGCCCAGGATCCAGTCGATCTGCTCCGCGAGCAGCACCAGGGTCGCCACGGCCGGGGTGTTCAGCGTCTGGTTCTTGCGGGAGTTGTCCAGGGCGCTGGTCAGGGAGAGGAACGAGGGGATCCACCGGCTGCCGTCGGCGGCGAGGCGCTCCGCGCGCTCGATCGCAGCAGGGGAGAGGACGCTCAGCCAGAGCCCGCCGTCGGAGGCGAAGGCCTTCTGCGGCGCGAAGTAGTAGGCGTCCGTCTGCGAGATGTCCACCGCCGCCGCGCCCGCGACCGAGGTCGCGTCGACCAGCACCAGCTGGTCGGCGGTCGCGCCCGCGGGACGCTGCACCGGCACCATCACGCCGGTCGAGGTCTCGTTGTGCGGCCACGCGAAGACGTCGACGTCGGCGGAGGCCACCGCCTGCGGGAAGCTGCCGGGCTCCGAGCGCAGCACCTCGGGCTCGCCGAGGTGAGGAGCGCCGGCGGACTCCGCGGCGAACTTCTGCGAGAACTCGCCCAGCACCAGGTGCTGCGAGCGCTCCGCGATCAGCCCGAACACCGCGACGTCCCAGAAGGCCGTCGATCCGCCGTTGCCGAGGACGACCTCGTACCCCTCGGGCAGGGAGAACAGCTCGGTCAGTCCCGCGCGCACCCGACCGACGAGATCCTTCACGGGCGCCTGACGGTGGGAGGTCCCCAGCACCGTGGCAGCCACGGACTGCAGGGACTCCATCTGCTCCCCGCGGATGCGAGAGGGGCCGGAGCCGAAGCGACCGTCCGCCGGCAGCAGATCCCGAGGGATCGACAGGGCGCGGAGGGCATCGGAACGGGTGGAGCTGGCTGCAGTCATACGAAGACTCCTCGTGATGGGTGGGCCGAGGGCACCGACGGCGCGTGATGCCCCGGCCCATTGTTCCAGGGAGGCGCGAGCGGGCCGAGGACGGTCCGCGACGCAGGGGACACTCATGGCAGGATCAGGGCATGAGCCGTGCCGATCTCGAGAAGCAGCCCTTCGACGTCGCGACGATGTTCGACGGCATCGCCCAGCGCTACGACCTGATGAACGACGTCGCCGCGATGGGCCAGGTGAACATGTGGCGCGACCTCATGGTCGAGGCCCTCGGGATCACGGACGGCGCGCAGGTCCTCGATCTCGCCGCAGGGACAGGGACCTCCACCACCGCGATCGCACGGGCGGGCGCGCAGGTGGTCGCCGCCGACTTCTCGCTCGGCATGATGAGCGAGGGCCGACGGCGAGGCGCCCCCGTGCCCTTCGTCGGCGCCGACGGGCAGCACCTCCCCTTCGCCGAGGACTCCTTCGACGCGGCCGTGATCTCCTTCGGCCTGCGCAACGTGCACGAGCCGCGTCAGGCCCTCGACGAGATGGTGCGCGTGGTCCGGCCCGGCGGGCGCGTCGTGGTCTGCGAGTTCTCGACCCCCACCTGGACGCCCTTCCGCACCGTGTACGAGAGGTACCTCCTGCGCGCCCTGCCCGCGGTGGCACGCCGGGTCGCCTCCACCGTGGACGCCTACGAGTACCTCGCGGAGTCGATCCTCGAGTGGCCGGACCAGGAGTCCCTGCGGGGATGGTTCCTCGAGGCCGGCCTCGAGCACGCCCAGTTCCGCAATCTCAGCGGCGGGATCGTCGCCCTGCACCGCGGCATCGTGCCCGCCGCCTGAGACGGCGTCCGCGCGGCCGCGCGCAGCAGACGCGGGATCCTCGAGGCGCGCCCGATCGGGCCGTCTCGGCGGCTGCTGGTGGCGGGAAAGCGTTCGCGGTCTGACCTCGGGGGATGGGGTGGC